>NZ_JACYUJ010000006.1:0-461703 GCF_014841695.1 Pseudomonas sp. CFBP 8771
AAACGGCCAACTCATTGATTAACAAGGAGTTTATCGTTTCGGCTGCGCCGGAAGTGGGGCGAATTATAGACACTACAGATCTGCCGTCAACCCCCAATTCGAAAAACCATCATAACTCCGCGTCCAAGCGTTCTTCTCTATAAGAAGAACGACTACACCACACCTGCAGCGTGAAGCTGGTGATAGGTAAGGGCGTCCATGTTAAGCAGCTGCTGCAGTACTTCCTTGGTGTGTTCGCCCAGCAGAGGCGGCGCATGTCGGTACTCCACAGGGCTGGCACTGAGCCGCAGGGGACTGGCAACCGTAGGCACGGTGCCAGCCAGCGGATGCTGCATATGGATCGCAAGCTCCCTGGCCACTACCTGAGGGTCGGCGAATACCTGGGACAGGTCATTTATAGGCCCACAGGGCACACCGGCCACTTCGAGCTCGGCCACCCACTGCTCGGTGGTCTTGAACACCGTTGCCTGCCGGATTAGGGGGATCAGCTGCTTGCGGTTGGCGACTCTCTGCTGATTGGACGCGAATCGGGGATCGCTTGCCCATTCCGGATGACCCGCCACCCGCGCGAACTTGGCGAATTGGCTATCGTTGCCCACGGTCAGGATGAAGTCACCATCGGCCGTGGGGAAATCTTGGTAAGGCACGATGTTCGGATGGGCATTGCCCAGACGCTCAGGCGCCACCCCTGTCGTGAGGTAGTTCATGGCCTGGTTGGCCAGGCAGGCTACTTGCACATCCAGCAGCGCCATGTCGATCTGTTGTCCACCGCCGCCCTTGTCGCGATGCGCCAGCGCGGCCAGCATGGCAACGGTTGAATAAAGGCCGGTGAGGATATCGGTCAGGGCCACGCCCACCTTGGCAGGCCCGGCTCCGGGTTCGCCGTCCGCCTTGCCGGTGAGGCTCATCAGGCCACCCATGCCTTGCACCATGAAGTCATAACCGGGGCGCGCTGCATAGGGGCCGGTCTGACCGAAACCGGTGATGGAGCAGTAGATCAGTTGCGGGTTCACAGCGCTGAGTGATGCGTAGTCCAGGCCGTAGGCGGCGAGTCCGCCTACTTTGAAGTTTTCGATCAGAATGTCGGAGCCTGCAGCAAGGTCACGTACCAACTGCTGACCTTCGGGTCGGGTGAAGTCGATGGTGACCGAGCGCTTGTTGCGGTTGGCCGACAGGTAATAGGCGGCTTCACCCGTACTGTTGCCAGCGTGGTCGGCAAGGAACGGTGGCCCCCAGGCTCGGGTGTCATCACCCCGGCCTGGGCGCTCGACCTTGATGACCTCGGCGCCGAGGTCGGCCAGGATTTGCCCGGCCCATGGCCCGGCGAGTACCCGCGACAGGTCGAGAACACGAAGATGCGAAAGGGCGCCCATGACGACCTCCTATCAATAGAAGGCTTGCAGGCCGGTTTGCGCCCGCCCCAGGATCAGGGCATGTACGTCGTGAGTACCCTCGTAGGTATTGACCACTTCCAGATTGACCAGATGACGGGCGACGCCGAATTCATCGGATATACCGTTGCCGCCCAGCATATCCCTGGCCATGCGCGCGATATCCAGGGATTTGCCACAGGAGTTGCGCTTCATGATCGAGGTGATCTCCACCGCCGCCGTGCCTTCATCCTTCATGCGGCCCAAACGCAGGCAGCCTTGCAGGGCCAGAGTGATTTCGGTCTGCATGTCAGCCAGCTTTTTCTGGATGAGTTGGTTGGCTGCCAGTGGCCGACCGAATTGCTGGCGATCCAGGGTGTACTGCCTGGCGGTGTGCCAGCAGCACTCTGCAGCACCGAGCGCCCCCCACGAGATGCCATAGCGTGCCGAATTGAGGCACGTGAAGGGCCCCTTGAGACCACGTACATCGGGAAACATGTTTTCTTCCGGCACGAATACGTTGTCCATGACGATCTCGCCGGTGATGGACGCGCGCAGGCCGACCTTGCCGTGGATCGCAGGTGCACTGAGCCCGGCCCAGGCTTTTTCCAGAATGAAGCCGCGGATGTCTCCCGCATCGTCCTTGGCCCACACCACGAATACGTCGGCAATCGGACTGTTGGTGATCCACATCTTGCTACCGCTCATGCGGTAGCCGCCTTCGACCTTGCGCGCTCGCGTGACCATCGCCCCTGGATCCGAGCCATGGTCGGGCTCGGTCAGGCCGAAGCAGCCGATCCACTCACCGCTGGCCAATTTGGGAAGGTATTTCTGCTTTTGCGCCTTGGTACCGAATTCATTGATCGGCACCATGACCAACGACGACTGCACGCTCATCATCGAGCGATAGCCAGAGTCCACCCGCTCGACCTCACGGGCAATAAGGCCGTAGCACACGTAATTCAGGCCACTGCCGCCGAACTCTTCGGGGATGGTCGCACCGAGCAGACCCATCTCGCCCATCTCGCGAAAGATGGCAGGGTCGGTGGTTTCGTGGCGAAAGGCCTCCAGCACTCGCGGCATCAGCTTGCCTTGAGCGTATTGCTCGGCAGAGTCGCGCACCATGCGCTCTTCCTGCGTGAGTTGTTGGTCCAGCAGCAGTGGGTCGATCCAGTTGAAGCTTGCCATGTGCGCGTCCTCGGAAAAGCTGTATAGCCCGAGGGTAGGTGCTGATGCGTTGGTGAGCAAAGGAGGATTACGCATGAGCTTGTGATAATTTCTCACTTCAGGAACCTGCGACAGGCAACATGGCCGGCAGTGATGTGAGGAACAGTTACATGCGTAGACGAATTCCCAGTACGGCGGCTCTGATCTGTTTCGAAGCGGCGGCACGCCATGAGAGCTTTACCAAGGCGTCCCTGGAACTGTTCCTGACTCAGGGCGCGGTGTGTCGACAGATTGCCAACCTCGAGGAATTTCTCGACGTGCGCCTGTTCCGGCGTTCGAAGCGTGGCGTGAAGCTAACCGAGGCTGGGCTGTCCTACAGCCGCCGGGTGGCCGCGCAGCTCGATGCTGTCGAGCGCGAGACACTGGCGGTGATGGGGCAGCAAGGTGCCAGCACCTTGGAGTTGGCGGTGGTGCCGACCTTCGGTACGCAGTGGCTGTTGCCACGCCTGAAGGACTTCCAGCGGCATCATCCGCAGATCACGGTCAACCTGACCAACCGAACTCGACCCTTTCTGTTCGCCGATACCGACTTCGATGCGGCGATCTACTTCGGTGATGGTGATTGGTCGGGGACGCAGACCAGCAGGCTGATGGAAGAGCATCCTGTCCCGGTATGCAGCCCGGCGCTGCTGCAGGGGCAACCAGCGCTGGCGCCAACACGCATTGCCGAGCTTGCGCTGTTGCAGCAAAGCACACGCCCCTATGCATGGCGGCAATGGTTTGCCAGCCTTGAGCTGAACGTGTCCCGCGACCTCAGTGGGCCGCGCTATGAACTATTCTCCATGCTGGCCCAGGCGGCGGTACATGAGATGGGGCTGGCGCTCATTCCTCCGTTCCTGATCCAGCGCGAGTTGCGCGAGGGCAGCCTGGTCATTGCCAACGCCCACGAATTGCGCAGTAGCAAGGCCTACTACCTTGCCGTGCCAGAAAGGCATCGCGAGCTGGCGGCGCTGCGGACCTTTCGCGACTGGTTGATGCAGCAGGCAGAGGATTATCGCCAACCCCTGCCACATGGACTGGAAATCGGTAGTGGCGAACGGTAGCAACCTACAGATGTACGTTTCTGGCGCGTTATTGAAAGCTTTGATAAACCGCGGTATTTCCGCTACAGCCGTTGAACTGCCTGCATCTGGCAGGTTTTTGACACGCTATCGCCCGCAGCCGATAAATATTTCGCAAAATATTTCGAGAAGCCCAGCCTCGCCTGCAACGCCCGTACTAGAAGGGCGGAAGCAGGAATGCTGTGACATTCGGTCACAGCGTGACTTGTAGTGCCCAGAGTGTATCGCTCCATAACCTGTTGAAGCCGCTCGTCGGGGCCTGCAAAATGCCGCGGCCCGCCGCTCTCAGGCGGTATCGCGCTGATGGCGCTCTGGCACGATGGCCATGGCCAGGGCTTGGGTATGACCAGGAAAAAGATCCAGCAGGAGATATAACGTGCACATTGGTGTTCCTCTCGAAACGCAGCAGGGCGAAACACGTGTAGCCGCTACCCCGGAGACCATCAAGAAGCTGGTCGCTCAAGGCCATGCGGTGACGGTCGAACGTGGTGCGGGGGTTCTCGCCAGCGTGACCGACGATGCCTACCAGGCCGCTGGCGCGACCATTGGCAGTGCTGCCCAGGCATTTGCCACGCAACTGGTGCTCAAGGTCAATGCGCCCAGTGACGCAGAGCTGCAGCAGATGGCTGCCGGTACGGTGCTGCTGGGCATGCTCAACCCGTTCAACAACGAAGTGATCGCCAAGATGGCCGCGCGAGGCATCAGCGCCTTTGCTCTCGAGGCGGCCCCGCGCACTTCACGCGCACAGAGCCTGGACGTACTGTCTTCGCAAGCCAACATTGCCGGGTACAAGTCGGTGTTGCTGGCCGCGCACCACTATCCGCGCTTCATGCCGATGCTGATGACTGCCGCCGGTACCGTCAAAGCTGCTCGCGTGCTGATTCTGGGCGCTGGCGTGGCGGGCTTGCAGGCCATCGCCACCGCCAAGCGCCTGGGCGCGGTGATCGAGGCCTCCGACGTGCGCCCGGCAGTCAAGGAGCAGATCGAATCGCTGGGCGCGAAGTTTCTCGATGTGCCGTACGAAACCGACGAAGAACGTGAATGTGCCGTCGGTACCGGCGGCTATGCCCGCCCCATGCCCGCCAGCTGGATGCAGCGTCAGGCGCAAGCGGTTCACGAGCGCGCCAAGCAGGCTGACATCGTCATCACTACCGCGCTGATTCCCGGGCGCAAAGCACCCACGCTGCTTGGCGCCGAGACGGTGGCGCAGATGAAGCCAGGCTCGGTGGTCATCGACCTGGCGGCGCTGCAGGGCGGCAACTGCCCGCTGACCGTGGCCGATCAGATCGTGGTGCACAACGGCGTGACCATCGTGGGCCCGACCAACCTTCCGGCGCAGGTGGGTGCCGATGCGTCGGCCTTGTATGCACGCAACCTGCTGGACTTCATGAAGCTGCTGTTCGACAAGGACGGGCAGTTCACCATCAATCTGGAAGACGACATCGTCGCGGCATGCCTGATGTGCCGCGATGGGCAGATCGTGCGCAAGAACGGCTGAGGACAACGACAATGGAAGACATGCTGATCTCTCACGGTATCTACAACCTGATCATTTTCGTGCTGGCCATCTATGTTGGCTACCACGTGGTCTGGAACGTGACACCCGCGCTGCATACTCCGCTGATGGCCGTGACCAATGCCATTTCGGCCATCGTCATCGTTGGCGCCATGCTCGCCGCAGCGCTCACCGTGACGCCACTGGGCAAGACCATGGGTACGCTGGCCGTTGCGCTGGCAGCGGTGAACGTATTCGGGGGGTTCCTGGTAACCCGGCGGATGCTGGAGATGTTCAAGAAGAAAGCACCGAAAGTGAAGGATGAGGCATCCAAACAATGAGCATGAACCTGGTTACGCTTCTTTATCTGGTGGCATCGGTCTGTTTCATCCAGGCGCTCAAAGGCTTGTCCCATCCGACCACGTCCCGGCGCGGCAATCTGTTCGGCATGCTCGGCATGACGCTGGCGGTGCTCACCACCGTTGGCCTGATCTACAAGCTGGGCGCAGAACTGGCCACCGCCGGGATCGGCTACGTGCTGGTCGGCCTGCTGGTTGGCGGTACTGCCGGGTCGATCATGGCCAAGCGCGTGGAAATGACCAAGATGCCGGAACTGGTGGCGTTCATGCACAGCATGATCGGGCTGGCAGCGGTATTCATTGCCATTGCCGCCGTGGTCGAGCCGCAATCCCTGGGCATCGTCGGGCAGCTGGGCGATCCGATCCCGACCGGCAATCGTCTGGAGCTGTTCCTCGGCGCGGCAATCGGCGCCATCACTTTTTCCGGTTCGGTGATCGCCTTCGGCAAGCTGTCCGGAAAATACAAGTTCCGCCTGTTCCAGGGTGCCCCCGTGCAGTTCTCCGGGCAGCACAAGCTGAACCTGCTGATGGGTCTGGGCACCTTGCTGTGTGGCTTGATCTTCATGTTCACCGGCAGCTATGCCGCTTTTGGCCTGATGCTGGCACTGGCGTTCGTGCTGGGCGTGCTCTTGATCATCCCGATCGGCGGCGCGGACATGCCGGTGGTGGTGTCGATGCTCAACAGCTATTCGGGCTGGGCGGCGGCGGGCATCGGCTTCTCGCTGAACAACTCGATGCTGATCATCGCCGGATCGCTGGTGGGCTCCAGCGGCGCAATTCTTTCCTACATCATGTGCAAGGCCATGAACCGTTCGTTCTTCAATGTCATCGGCGGAGGCTTTGGTGCCGTTGCAGACGCAGGCCCGGCTGGCGCCAAGGAAGCGCGGCCGGTGAGATCGGGCTCGGCGGATGACGCCACGTTCCTGCTGACCAACGCCGACACCGTGATCATCGTGCCGGGTTACGGCCTGGCAGTGGCCCGCGCGCAACATGCGCTGAAAGAGCTGACGGAAAAACTGACCCACGCGGGAGTGACCGTCAAATATGCGATCCACCCGGTGGCTGGGCGCATGCCGGGGCACATGAACGTGCTGCTGGCCGAGGCCGAGGTGCCTTACGACCAGGTTTTCGAGATGGACGACATCAATTCCGAATTCGGTCAGGCAGACGTGGTACTGGTGCTGGGTGCCAACGACGTGGTCAATCCTGCCGCCAAGAACGATCCGAAGTCGCCCATCGCCGGCATGCCGATCCTGGAGGCGTTCAAGGCCAAGACCATCATCGTCAACAAGCGCTCGATGGCCAGTGGCTACGCGGGACTGGACAATGAGTTGTTCTACCTGGACAAGACCATGATGGTGTTCGGTGATGCGAAGAAGGTCATCGAGGACATGGTAAAGGCCGTGGAATAGCATTCCGAGCCCATGCACCTGATGGGCTGCCGTACTGAAAAACCCCGCCCCATGGCGGGGTTTTTCTTTAGGGAGGGAGAACAGATGGCAGAGCTGAACGAGCACTGCGGACCCGTAGGCGCTCGGCACTGCAATGGCGCACCGATCTACGTGAAATCAGTACCGGATTGCACACCCACGCATACAGTTGCAGGCTGCAGCGACTGAGCTTTTGTGCAACGTGATCAGAGATCGCAGCGAATAAATTTAACTGTACTACTGTACTGGTAAAGAAATGAGAATCGAGGCACCCCAGAGCACTGGATTGACGATAAATGCATTAAATTGGTGCAGACCCATACAGTTGCCTCATTCGAGAGCGAGACAGTTTGGTTTCACAGCTAACTGACTGCACACAATACAGGTGAACTGTGCCTACTGTTATGGACGGCGAGCGTGGAAAATGGGTACCAGATAAACCACTACTCAGCCCCGCCACAAGCGGAAGGATGTACATCATGGAACGTACCCTCAGTTCCGACCTGTTCCAGGCCAACACCCAAACTGCGCAAACTTCGGCTCCTCTGCGCTTCTTCGCCAACCTGATGCTCTGGCAGCGCCGTATCGCCAGCCGTCATCAACTGGCTCGTCTGGACGCTCGTCTGCTGGCCGATGCCGGTATCAGCGAAGCCCAGCGTTGCGAAGAGTTGAGCAAGCCGTTCTGGCGTTGATGCAACGCCCCGCTGGTAACAGAGCCTGAAGGCCGAACCAGCACCGAATTCAAGAAACCCGTCGCGGTCCACGCTGACGGGTTTTTTTTCGCCTGCGTGAAACAGGACAAGTACAGTTTTTGGTTATTAATTTATAACCATAACAGTTGAGTCATTGCGCTGCCGGTGTGGTCGGAGTGCTGGCGCCCGAGGCTTCCAGGCGCTCTAATAAGCTTTATTGCGCTCAAACCTCGTTCAGACCTGGAGATTCATCATGACCCGTAATCATTTGCTCAGTGCCGCCGTACTGTTGGCTCTGGCCAGTGGCGCACAGGCTTCAAGCTTCGTTGTCACCACCGATGCGCTGGTGCGTGGGGTCAACGCGTCGACCAACGCCACGTCCGACCTGTCTTCCTCGCTGCGTGACGACAAGATCGTCCGTGAAGCGCGCGATGACGCTGCAAGCTTCGTGGCCAGCCAGGGCGACATCCGCGGCGTGAAGCTGGAAAGTGCCTTTGCCCACATCCGCAAGGTTGCACCTCAGATGCAAGCCAGCGACACCCAACTGGCCCAGGCAATCCTTGCCATCTGATACGTTGCAGCGCGTGCTGCTCCAGATGAAAGAACCGGCAGGCTACCGGCTGCCGGACATCGGAGGTGGCTCTCGCGCAGGCGTTGGGCTAGCCTTGCCGTCCCAATTGCTAGACACCTGAAGCCCGATGCGTTATTTGCCATTCTTGCTTGCCCTCTGGGCGTCGTCGGCTGCGGCCTTCGATGTGAGCCTGCAGTCATCGGTAATCACCTTGTATGTGACCAGCCAAGTCACCACGGCACCGTTCGATCGCAAGTTGATTCTGTCTGCCCGGGACGATGCCGCCTGCTTCGTCGCCAGCGGCGGCCAATGCCGCGGCGCACGGCTCGAAGCGGCCATGGCCGTCATTCGCCAGGCGCACCCTCGAATGGCTGCCGGCGACCTTGAACTGGCGCAGGCGATACTCGTCCAATAAACACCTCGTATTACGGAGAAGCTCCATGCGTACCCCGCTGATTGCCGCTACCCTCGGCCTGTTCCTGCTGGCCGATGTGGCCCAGGCCCAAACTGTCGTGGCCACCAGTAATATCATCGTCCGTGCATTTGGCCGGTCGATCGATTTCACTTCCGACACCACGACCTCGATCCGCGACGCCAAGGTGGTCCTGGAAGCGCGGGACGACGCGGCCAGCTATGTGGCCAGCCAGGGCAACATCCGTGGCGCGCAGCTGGAGGCCGCCTTCAATGCGCTGCGTGAGCGCGTTCCACAGGCGCGCACCGCCAGTGACCAGGACCTTGCCGAAGCCATTCTCGCACTGTGAGGCGATTGGCCCGCTGGCTGCTGACAGCAGGCCTTCTGCTGACGGCTGCGCAGGCTTCTGCCAGCCTGCAGCTGGTGCTTGACCGCAGCGGGCTGGATGCCCGGCAGGCCGATGCCAGCCAGGCGCTGCTCGACGATGCGATGGCCGCATTGCCACCACAGTTCGTCGCGCAGCTGGACCGGCGTATCGACGTCAGCTGGTCATCGCGCATGCCCGACAATGCCTATGGCCAAGCGTCTCTGGTATCCAGCCTGGAATTGAACCTCAATCAATTGCAGGGGCTGGCCGACGGCTCTTCCGCTCAGCGGCAGACCAACCGTCCTCATGGCACAGTGCGCGAAGAGCTGTTGGCCACCGTGCTGCACGAACTCACGCATATCTATGATCGGGCGCGCCTGTGGACACCTGCGGACCGTGCACTGATCAACCGCTGCAACCGTCAGAATGCCAGCCTTGGCAAGATTGGCTTGCCCGATGAGTGCCGTGGCCAGGGTATGCGGCGCTTTACCCTGAGCGACGACCCGCGCCTGCTGGACCTGGCCGGTTGGCAGCAATACGTCGGACGCCGGGGCGAGCGCGAAGAGCAGAACCGTCAGATCGTACGCAGTCCCGACATCTACGAAGTCAGCAGTCCGAAGGAATTCGTCGCGGTCAACATGGAGTACTTTCTCCTCGACCCGGCTTATGCCTGCCGTCGGCCGGCATTGTTCGACTACTTCAAGGCGCGTTTCAACTGGGCGCCGGCGCGCCAGCAAAGCTGCGCCGAAGGCCTGCCTTACCTGAATGCCGGCAGCGACTTCGGCAAGACGCCCTTGGGCAAGATCGATCCGCAACGTGTCTACGCGGTGGACTACCTGCTTGCCGAAGCCAATCAGAACCTCGCCAGCCGTTGGGGGCACAGCATGCTGCGCCTGGTCATCTGCGCCCCGGGACGCCCGCGGGGACCAGACTGCCGACTGGATCTGGAGCAGCATCTGGTGCTGTCTTACCGGGCATTCGTCAATGATGTGCAGCTGTCCACGTGGGGCGGTCTGATGGGGCAATACCCGTCGCGACTGTTCGTGTTGCCGCTGTCCCAGGTGATCGACGAGTACACCAAGACCGAGTTGCGCAGCCTGGCGTCGGTGCCGCTCAAGCTGGACCGCGCCGAGATCGAGTCGCTGGTGCGGCATGCCGCGGAAATGCATTGGAGCTACGACGGCAGCTATTACTTCCTGTCCAACAATTGTGCAGTGGAGAACCTCAAGCTGCTGCGTAGCGGTACCCATGATCCGAGGCTCCAGGGCATCGACAGTATCTTGCCCAACGGTTTGCTCGAGGTGCTGGAAGGGCGCGGGCTGGCCGATGGCAGTGTGCTCGACGATCCGCGTGAAGCATTGCGACTGGGGTATCGGTTCGATTCCTATCGCGATCGTTACCAGGCCATGTTCGAGGTGCTGCGCAAGCATCTGCCCATCCCGCAGCAGACCGTCGAGGATTGGTTGGCGCAGGACGCTCAGCAGCGACGGCCCTGGTTTGCCCAGGCTGACCTGCGCACCAGTGCTGCGCTGTTGCTGCTGGAGCAGGCCAGTTACCGGCGCCAGTTGCTGTTGGCGCAGGATGAGGTCAAGCAACGCTATCTGGGCGCCCGCGAGTTGGGGGATGGCAGCGTGGCCAATGCCAATCAGATGCTGCAGGAAATACTGGCCAACAGTGGTTTTCTCAGCCGGCCGGCGGAGCTGCTCGACAACGGTGGCTACGGGTTGCCGCAGACGGCGGAGTGGCAGCGGCTGGAATCGGAAAGCAGTCAGCGCCAGCAACGGTTGCAGCGCCTGAGTACCGACTTGGACAAGGAGGTGAGGGCGCTGCTGACCCCTGAGCGGGCTGCGGAGATTGCGGCCAGTGAAGCGAATCTGAAGCAGGTGGGGGAACACCTGCGCCAGTTGCACAAGGCGGCGGGTGGGTTGGTGTTGCCTTGAGATCGAGGGGGCGCCATTCGCGGGCAGAGCCCGCTCCCACAAAGGACTGTGTCGTTTTGAGGAGCAGGGCATGAGCATTCGCGAGCAGCGCCCGCTCCCACAAGGACAATTGTATCGTTTTGAATGGCGAAAGGTTGTTGAAAGCTTGCCGACATAGGATCGACCCACCCCCGGCGTAAGACCGGCCGGCCAGATGGCAGCACTAAGGTGCGCTTTCGGCCTCTTGAACAACAACAATGGTGAAACCGATGTCCTTGATGATCCCTACCCGCAGTGCCACCCTTCCCATACTCCCGGCTCTTGCCATTCCTCGCTGAACCTCTCGTTCTTCGTCTTTAGCCGCGCTGTGCCTGGAGTATTCCCATGCTGACATTCCTTGGCTTTGCCATGGTCATCACGTTCATGTTCCTGATCATGACCAAGCGCCTTTCTGCGCTGATCGCCTTGATCATCGTGCCTATCCTGTTCGCTCTGTTCGGTGGTTTCGCACCGGAAATCGGCCCGATGATGCTTGCGGGCATCACCAAGCTTGCGCCGACCGGCGTTATGCTGATGTTCGCCATCCTGTATTTCGCCCTGATGATCGATTCGGGGTTGTTCGACCCGGCAGTGCGCAAGATCCTCAAGCTGGTCAAGGGCGACCCGCTGAAAGTGTCGGTCGGCACGGCCGTACTGGCGTTGATCGTTTCGCTGGACGGTGACGGCGCGACCACCTACATGATCTGCGTTGCCGCCATGCTGCCGCTGTACCAGCGCATCGGCATGAGCCCAAGGATCATGGCCGGTTTGATCATTCTGGCAGGCGGGGTCATGAATATGACGCCGTGGGGTGGTCCGACCGCGCGCGCTGCCAGTGCCCTGCATGTCGACCCTTCGGACATCTTCGTGCCGATGATCCCGGCCATGGCGGTCGGTGTGGTCGCCATCCTGGTGATTGCCTACATGTACGGCAAGCGCGAGCGCGTTCGTCTGGGCGAGCTGCACCTGCCTGGCGACGAGATCGACCACAGCGAAATCAGCGTGTCGCAGTTCCCTGACGCACGCCGGCCCAAGCTGATCTGGTTCAACGGCGGCTTGACCCTGCTGCTGATGATCACCCTGATCATGGGCCTGCTGCCTCTGCCGGTGCTGTTCATGGTCGCGTTCAGTATTGCCATGATCGTCAACTACCCGTGCCTGGAAGCACAGAAGGAACGTGTCGCGGCCCACGCCGGCAGCGTTCTGGCCGTGGTCGGATTGATCTTCGCCGCCGGTATCTTCACCGGCATCCTGACCGGCACGGGCATGGTCGATGCCATGTCCAAGAGCCTGCTGGCCGTGATTCCGGATGCCATGGGCCCGTACCTGGCCGTGATCACCGCGCTGGTCAGCATGCCGTTCACCTTCTTCATGTCCAACGATGCCTTCTACTACGGCGTATTGCCGGTACTGGCCGAAGCCGCGGCGCACTACGGCATCTCGCCGGTGGAAATGGCCCGTGCCTCGATCGTCGGACAACCCGTACACCTGCTCAGCCCGCTGGTACCCTCTACCTACCTGCTGGTTGCCCTGGCCGGTATCGAGTTCGGTGACCACCAGCGCTTCACCCTCAAGTGGGCAGTACTGGTTTGCCTGTGCATAATGTTCGCCGCGCTGGCAATGGGGATCTTTCCTCTGTTCAGCAGTCTATAAATTCTATTCGCGAGCCAGGCCGGACGCCGTCGCGCCGCTACCCCATGGTAGCGGCGCTTTAGCATCCGGCCTTGCGCCGCCCTGACATTCAACACGAAGGACTTCACATGGAATGGTTCACCAACCCGGAAATCTGGGTTGCTTTCTTGACCCTGACGGCACTTGAAATCGTGCTGGGCATCGACAACATCATCATGATCTCGATCCTGGTGAGCCGCATGCCCAAGCACATGCAGGCACGCACACGGATTTTCGGCCTGGCGCTGGCCATGGTCACGCGCATTCTGCTGCTGCTTTCGATCACCTGGGTCATGCGCCTGACCGCCGACCTGTTCGTAGTGTTCGGCCAGGGTATCTCCGGACGTGACCTGATTCTGTTCTTCGGTGGTCTGTTCCTGTTGTGGAAAAGCTCGCAAGAGATCTACCACGGCATGGAAGGCGAAGAAGAGGGCGGTGACGAGGTTGCAGGCAAGGGTGGCAACTTCATCTACACCATTATCCAGATCGCCATCATCGACATCGTGTTCTCGCTGGACTCGGTCATCACCGCGGTGGGCATGGTGTCCCATGTACCGGTCATGGTCGCTGCCATCGTCGTTGCGGTATTGGTGATGATGGTCGCTTCGGGCACCATCAGTCGCTTCATCGACCAGCATCCATCGCTGAAGATGCTGGCGTTGTCGTTCCTGTTGGTGGTCGGTACCGTACTGATCGCCGAAGCGTTCGACGTGCATGTACCCAAGGGCTACGTCTATTTCGCCATGGCGTTCTCGTTGGCTGTGGAAGCCGTGAACATCAAGATGCGTACTGCCATGGCCCGCAAGCGTCGCGAGTCCCAGGAAGAGTCCTGAGCCTGGAAAGCCGCGCGTTGCACTGGCAGCGTGCGGTAGTGGCCAGCAATGTGCTATGAACGACTGACCGGCCAGGGGGTCTGTTCCATTGACTTGGTCGATTTCAATGGAAGGGATTCATGCACGAGCGGGTGAAAAGCGCTCCCGGCACACAGCATCGTCTGCTGTGCCTGTGGCTCCTGGCGGCGACGCTGTTGTGCGCCGGCCGTGAAGCCGTGGCGCTGGACCGCTTCCAGGTCGAAGGGTATCTGTTGCCCAACGGCCTGCAACTGCTGCTCAAACCTGGCGACGAGCGTGCCCACGTGTCGATTCGCCTGGTGGTTGGCGTTGGTTTCGACGACTTCTCCTGCACTGATCAAGAACTGCCCCACCTGCTCGAGCATCTTCTGTTCAGCGGTATCGACGAGCACGGCGAAGGCGGTCTCGAAGAACGCATGCAGGCGCTGGGCGGCGAATGGAATGCGTTCACCAGCAGTGCCGACACCACCTTCGTCATCGAAGCGCCAGCGCACAACCAGCGCAAGGTACTAGACCTGCTGCTGGCTGCCGTCACTCGGACCACCATCGACGAAAAAGCCCTGGCCAGCGCCAAGCGTATCATCGAGCACGAAGACGGCGGCCATCATTCCCACCTGCAGCGCTTGCTCGACAAGCCCGCTCGGGACAGCGATGCCAGCAGTCAGTTGGCTATCGAGTTGGGCCTCAAGTGTCCGCAACCTGCCGAAGTCGCCGACCTGACGCTGGCGCAGGTGCGTGATGTCCGGCAAAACTGGTACGCACCGAACAACATGAGCCTGATCGTGGTAGGAGGCTTGGATAAGCTGCTGCCGGCCTATCTGGAGCGTACCTGGGGTGCGCTGGATGCGGTGGAACCCAGCGACCATCAAGACCTGCGTTCGGTCACCCATGCGGCCGAGCCGCAGGCTGAACTGACCCGCGGTTGGCTGGGCGAGGACACCAAGCTTCATCTGTACTTCGTCGAACCGGTGCTTGAAACCGCGCATCCCGCTACCCTGGACCTGCTGCAGATGTATCTGGAATGGGAGCTTTACCGCGAACTGCGGCTTGCCCACGGCCTGTCGTACGGGCCCTGGGTGGCCCGCGAGTCGTACGGCGACAGCGGCCTGCTGAGCCTGAACGCCGATGTGGATCGAGCCGATATCGGTCAGACCGGCCTGGTCATGGGGCAGATGATCGCGCGTCTGCGCGACAACGGTGTGGACGCGGAGACCTTCAAGCGCCTGAAGAATCTTGCGATCGCCCGGCAAGCCTGGGCGGCGCAAGGCAACGTGGCGCTGGCCGACTACTATTGGGGAGCACTGGCCGACTATACCGACGGCCGCTTCGCCAGCCCGGCGCGGCAGTTGGCTCAGGTCACCGTCGAGGACGCCAACACTGCCTTGCGTCAGATGGTAGGGACGCAGGGGTATATCCGTGTCGAAAAACCCCTGCTCGGCTATGACGAGCTCTATCGGATCGCCTGGGCGGTGTTGATCGGCATGGCAGCATTGCTGGTGGGGCTCATCGTCTGGCGGCGCGCGAAACGACGTTGATCGCTGCCGAGGCGGTATCCTGAATACCGTTTCATTGCCTATTTTCTATGGAAGACCATGCCGTACTTCGTTCAGCGCCTCATCGACCTTATCAAACGCTACCCGGGTGTGATCGCACTGGGCGGTTTCCTGTCCGGCATCGGCAGCTTCGTGCTGGTCGATCGCCAGGCAGGCCTGGCCAGCTGGATCGCGGTGGTGATGCTGCTGACCTGGATCTGGTTGATGCTGGAGAACACCTTCACCCAGTTGTTCACCCGCTTGTTCAAGCGTGAGATACCCACGCCGGTGCTGCGCTACGCGACCCAGATGATTCACCAGGAAAGCCTGTTCTTCGTTCTGCCTTTCTTCTATATCACCACCACCTGGAACAGCGGCCAGCTGGTGTTTACCGGCCTGCTGACGCTGGCCGGGCTGGTGTCGATCATCGACCCGCTGTACTACAAGTGGGTCGCGCCCCGGCGCTGGCTGTTCATGGCGCTGCACACATTCACACTGTTCGCGGCGTTGCTCACGGCGCTGCCGATCATCCTGCACCTGACCACCGATGAAAGTTTCAAGCTGGCGCTGGCCACCGCCATGCTGCTGGCCTTTCCAAGCCTGGCGGTCAGTTTCCCGATCAACCATTGGCGTCGCGGCGTGGCGCTGGTTCTGGCGACCTTGATGATCGGCGGTGCTGGATGGCTGCTGCGCTCCTGGGTGCCGCCGGCCACGCTATGGCTGACCGAGGTGGCGGTGACCACCGAGCTGGACAACCGCAGCCGCACCCATGGCGACAGCCTGGATACGGTCAGCGCGGCGCAGTTGCGCAGCAGCGGGCTGTACGCCTACACCGCCATCAATGCTCCTCGAGGCTTGGACGAGCGTATCTATCATGTGTGGCAGCAGAACGGCACCGAGGTCGATCGCATCGCCCTGGACATCCACGGCGGGCGCAAGGAGGGCTATCGCGCCTGGAGCCACAAGCAGAATTTCCCCGGCAACGTCGCGGGGAAATGGCAGGTGCGGGTGTTGACCGAGGATGGTCAGATCGTCGGCGTGCTGCGCTTCACGGTGACCGACGACGCGGTTCAGGCCGCCGTGGCACCGAAGAACCAGTAGCAGACCACGATGGCGGCGATGACTCCGGCCAGGTCCGCCAGCAGTGCACAGCCGACCGCGTGACGTGCACGCTGGATGCCCACGGCGCCGAAGTACACGGCCAGCACATAGAACGTGGTCTCGGTGCTGCCCTGAATGGTCGCCGCAACCAGGGCCGGAAAGCTGTCCACGCCATGGGACTGCATGGTCTCGATCAGCATCGCGCGCGCGGCACTGCCGGAAAACGGCTTGACCAGCGCGGTCGGCAGGGCGTCGACGAACCGGGTGTCCATGCCCAGCCATTCGACCAGGTGACGAATGCCGTCCAGGCCCAGCTCCAGGGCGCCCGAAGCGCGCAGCACACCTACCGCGCAGAGCATGGCGACCAGATACGGCAGCAGGCTCTTGGCAACGTCGAAACCTTCCTTGGCGCCTTCCACGAAGGCCTCGTAGACCTGAACCTTGCGCAGCGCGCCGATGACCAGAAACAGGATGATCAGGCCAAACAGCGTGAGGTTGCCCAGGATCGAGGACAGCCCCGCCAGGGCTGTAGCCGAGAGGGTGCCCAGGAACGCCATGAACACGCCAAGCAGCAGCGCACCGGGAATCAGATAAGCCAGCACCACTGGATCCCACAGCCGCAGACGTTGCATCACGGCCACTGCCAGCAGCCCGGCGAGGGTACTGGCCGAGGTGGCCAGGAGAATCGGCAGGAACACCAGGGTCGGGTCGAGGGCGCCTTGCTGGGCGCGGTACATGAAGATCGATACCGGCAGCAGGGTCAGCGACGAGGCGTTGAGTACCAGAAACAGGATCTGCGCGTTGCTGGCGGTGGTCGCACTGGGGTTGAGTTCCTGTAGCGAGCGCATGGCCTTGAGGCCGATCGGGGTTGCGGCGTTGTCCAGGCCCAGGCCGTTGGCGGCGAAGTTCATGGTAATCAGCCCCAGTGCCGGATGGCCGCGTGGCACCTCGGGCATCAGTCGGCTGAACAACGGCCCCAGGACCTTGGCCAGCCAATCGACGATACCGGCCTTCTCGGCAATCTTCAGGAAGCCCAGCCACAAGGTGAGGGTGCCGAACAGCAGGACCATTACTTCTACCGACAGCTTGGCCATGGCGAACAGGCTTTCGACCATCGCGGCGAAGATGCCGGCATTGCCGCCGATGAGCCATTGGCCGAAGGCCGAAATCGCGGCGATCAGAAAGAAGCTGAGCCACAGGCCGTTCAGCATGGGTATTCCCTCGTTCGAAGATGCGCGGATGATAGCCCAAAGCGAGGTTGGATTCTGCCCCGCAGGGCAGCGTGGTGTGTCCGGGTTTTCGCGTGAGGCCGGACGTGGCTTGCACCGCTGCTACAGGGTACGAGCCGCGTCGCCGGGTAGGCTGCGGATGCAGGTATCATCGCGGCGCACCGTTCGCGGGCAGAGCCCGCTCCCACAGAGCCGCGTCAGGGGGCGACGCGGTCCTTGTTGCGCCAGTGCGGCAGGGAGTTCCAGTAGCGCTCGCCCTTGGCATCGTCGTACATGCCTTCCCAACGCGAGATCACCAGCACGGCCAAGGCATTGCCGATGACGTTGAGCGCGGTACGGGCCATGTCCATGATGCGGTCGACGCCGGCAATGAAGGCCAGGCCTTCAAGCGGAATGCCGACGCTGCCCAGGGTCGCCAGCAAGACCACGAACGACACGCCCGGCACGCCTGCAATGCCTTTGGAAGTGACCATCAAGGTCAGTACCAGCATCAGTTGTTGCCCGATCGACAGGTCGATGCCATACAGCTGGGCAATGAACAGCGCCGCGATGCTTTGATACAGGGTAGAGCCGTCGAGGTTGAACGAGTAGCCGGTGGGCACCACGAAGCTGCTGATGGCCTTCGGTGCGCCATACGCTTCCATCTTCTCGATCACGCGCGGCAGGACGGTTTCCGAACTGGCCGTGGAATACGCCAGTACCAGCTCGTCCTTGAAGATGCGGAACAGCTTGAAGACCGAGAAGCCGAACAGGCGCGCGATGACACCGAGCACGACGATGGCGAAGAACAGGATCGCCGCATACACCAGCACCACCAGTTTGGCCAAGGGCAGCAGTGAAGCGAAGCCGAAGTTGGCCACCGTGACGGCAATCAGCGCGAAAACCCCGATTGGGGCGTAGTTCATGATCATGTGAGTGACCTTGAACATGCTTTCCGATACGCCCTGAAAGACTTTGACCAGAGGCTCGCGGGTTTCACCTGGCAGACTCGACAGGCCCAGGCCGAACAGTACCGAGAAGAAGATGATCGGCAGCATGTCGCCGCGAACGATCGACGCAAAGATGTTGGACGGAATCAGGTTGAGCAGGGTGGCAACGAACGCATGGTCATGCTGCACCTCAGCCGTGGTTTTCTGATACTGCGAGATATCCACGGTGCCCAAGGTACTCATGTCGATACCCAGTCCAGGCTGGAACAAGTTGGCAAGGCCCAGGCCAACCAGAATGGCAATGGTGGTCACCACTTCGAAATAGAGGATGGTCTTTACGCCAATGCGGCCGAGCTTTTTCGCATCGCCCACGCCGGCAATGCCGACGATCAGAGAAGAGATCACGATGGGGATCACGATCATCTTGATCAGGCGGATGAAGATGTCGCCTGCGGGCTGCAGGATATTGCCGATCCACCAGGCCTTCTCGGCACTGAAGTGGTTGAGCACTGCACCCAGTGCGATGCCCAGTACCAAGCCGATGAGTATTTGCCAGGCGAGGCTCAGTTTTGCCTTCTTCATGTCGTTACCCTTTTTCCAAGTCAACTCGTGATGCCTGTTCGCAAGCCGAACGGCCATCCGTAGAGGTTTCTTCACGCCATGGCGAAACGCTTTGGCGAACGAAAAAAGGCGCAACTATTCCGATGCACTGCGGCAGCGTCTAATGCCGGATGCGACTACCCTATGCAAGATCGGCATAACGCAATTGAATGATTTTCTGCTTTTGATATGTGAGTTCGGATAGACGACTGGTCATGCCGAAGCAATTGGCAGGTTTGCCGAAAGGGGGGTGCAGAAAAACCAACGACGTTCGCGAAACCGAACGCTGGGAATTTTCTGCTGGAAAAAGATGAAACAAGATGGAAGGCAGCTCGACGCTGCGAAGATAGGCTCTGCGCAAGCCGGGCACGTAATGATCGTACACCGCTTGCGCAGCAGCTGTTGCCTGACCCGGCCCGGTTCGGAGGTCCTCCCTGTACCCCTAGGTCACTCCGAACCGACTGCATTCAGAACAACCCGACCCCATGGTCATGACCGCCACCTTCTGAGTGCCAGCCATTCGGACCAGGATGACCCAGCCCAATCTGTAGATTTTTGATGCACTGCCGTGATGGCGCAAACCATCACGGCATCACAGGAAGTCAGTACCAGTCAGGGTCTTTCTTCAACTGTTCCATGAGCATCTGCTGCATGCCCTCGTCGGGCTTGCCGAGAAAGCGATAGGTCGCGTGACGCGTCGGCGACTTATCGGCAGGCAAGCCGGCAGGTACCTGGACATACAATGCGTAGGCATCTTCCTTGTCCATGCTGAAGGCTACGAGCAGTCGCCCGCTTTTGCAGCTCTCAGCGGTTTCACACAGCGGCCCCACCAGATAATTGTCGCCGTCCTCAGGGACTGCAGACATCTGTTGGGGCGAAACGCCTGACAGATTGATGATCCAGTCCGGAACACGTTCCTCGGACTTGATCACCGACTGCCAGGTATCGCGGTACTCGGTGCTCGAACCCAGTAGCTCGCTGACGCGAGCCTGACCGTCATTGGCGGCCATTGCCATGCTGCTGCCGACCAGCGACAGCGCCATGGCTATACCCTTGAGGGTCATGCTGGTCATGGTCAGCCTCGACCGCGACGACCAAAGATGAACGAGACGACGAACAGCACCAGGAATACTACGAACAGGATCTTGGCGATGCCTGCTGCGGTGCCGGCGATACCACCGAAGCCCAGGACGGCGGCGATGATGGCGATGATCAGGAATGTGACTGCCCAACTCAGCATGGTGTATCTCCTTTACGATTTGTCGTGTTTTATCGGTTGATCAGATGCGTTACCAGTACCTCAGAACACCCAACTGCGAATGTGTTCAACCGGTTCGTTCGCTTGTACGCGTTCAATGTTTCCAGATTGCTGACGCCCGACCCAATGCGCACTGGCTGGATTGAGGTGCGCGGTGTCGACCAGACGCTCCTGAGGTGGCAGAAGAAGATCCTGCTGCTGGGCAGATGCCCAGCCTGCATACAGCTGCACCGCCAGCAGGGTCACCAGCGTCGCCAGAACCAGAAACAATGCTTGGCGCATCGATTGGGACAGGGCGGACGCTTGAGCTGCTTGAGGACGGTTCATCCGGAAACTCCTTGCACTGGGATAACGACTGAATACGTGTTCTTGAAACAAGTATTGCAGCCTGCATGCCAACCTTTTATCTCCGATTAAACTCTTTAAAATCAGTAGGTTGCATTAATAGACGTTCAATACTCAATAGCAACCTGCACGATAACGCGCCTGGGCTCGGGCGATTTGCACGATCACAGTATTGGCTTGGACACTTTCAACAGATCGGCATCCACGCCACGGACACCGCGGATGTTGCGTGCCACCTCGACCGCCAGGGTTTTCTGCTCGGAACTGGCGACGTCACCTTTGAGCGCTACCATGCCCGTGCGCGTCTCGACATCGATGCTCAGCCCGTCCAGATCGCGATTGAGCAACAGGCTCGCCTTGATCTTGCTGGTCACCCAAGTATCGCTCAAGGCTTCTTCGGTCTTCTTGCCCTTGGTCTCGGCCCGCGTTGTCGCCGTATCCGCTGCACCCAGGCTGATCAGGTTGTTCACCTGATAGACGCCATCGGTATTGGTCGCCAGGCTGCCAGCCAGTTGCTTGGCGTCGGCAGTCTGCGCCTGGCCCTTGAGCGTCACGACACCGTCGCTGGTGGTGACGACGATATCCAGTGCCTGGGTACTGGTGTTCCACAGCAACTTGGACTTGACGATTGCCGTGAGCGTGGCGTCTTCCAGATGCTGGGCGAATTGCTGACGCTGATTGACGTGCTCAACCAGTTCCGGATCGAGGGTCAGGCGGTTATCGACCTTGTCGATGCCCTGGGTATTGAGGGCTACCTGCTCGGCAAGCTCGCGGTCGACCTGGTCTTCCACAGCGCCGGTCAACGTAGCGGTGCCCTCACGGACCTGCACGCCGAACTCGAAGCCGTTGAGCTGTCGATTCAAAGCCAGCGCTGTCCAGATGGAGCCCTCCTGGCGTGCTGCCTGCAGCCTGCTCTCGAGGCTGGATGATTCACCTTCGTGTTTCTCGAGATTGGCAGGGGTGGCCGCCGAGACCAATGTCGACAGGCCTACCAGACCTGCGATGACGCTTGCCAACGTGAGTCGCTTGATACCGCGCATTCGTACTCTCCTCCCATTGAAGACGATCGGTTGATATCGCAAGGCATATGCCAAACTTTTTACTTACTGAAAGCTCAGATATTTCATACAGTTAGAAATGTAATCAGCTAATAGCTACCATGCAGCCTGCCGAATCAATCAGAATCGACCATGCAACCTGCCCGATTTGTCCGGGACTAACCAAGAATTTTCTCTGAGGAGCGTAGGAACATGGAATCTGGCACGGAGCATAAAGGCCGCATTCTGCTGGTGGACGATGAGTCCGCCATCCTGCGTACCTTCCGCTATTGCCTGGAAGACGAAGGCTACAGCGTGGCGACGGCCAACAGCGCGAATCAGGCAGACACCTTGATGCAACGGCAGGTGTTCGACCTGTGCTTCCTCGACCTGCGTCTGGGCGAGGACAACGGCCTGGATGTACTGGCACAGATGCGTGTGCAGGCACCATGGATGCGTGTGGTGATCGTCACCGCGCACTCGGCGGTGGATACCGCCGTCGATGCGATTCAGGCCGGCGCCGCCGACTATCTGGTCAAGCCCTGCAGCCCCGATCAGTTGCGCCTGGCGACCGCCAAGCAATTGGAAGTACGTCAATTGTCGGCTCGGCTCGAAGCGCTCGAAGGCGAGGTGCGCAAGCCCAAGGACGGCCTTGATTCACACAGCCCTGCCATGATGGTCGTGCTGGAAACCGCGCGCCAGGTGGCGGTGACCGATGCCAACATCCTCATTCTTGGCGAATCGGGTACCGGCAAGGGCGAGCTGGCACGCGCCATTCATGGCTGGAGCAAGCGCGCCAAGAAAAGCTGCGTAACCATCAACTGCCCGTCGCTGACTGCCGAGTTGATGGAAAGCGAACTCTTCGGCCACAGTCGCGGTGCTTTCACCGGTGCCAGTGAAAGCACTTTGGGTCGCGTCAACCAGGCCGATGGCGGGACTCTGTTTCTCGACGAGATCGGCGATTTTCCCTTGACCTTGCAGCCCAAGTTGCTGCGTTTCATTCAGGACAAGGAATACGAGCGGGTAGGTGACCCCGTGACGCGGCGCGCCGATGTGCGCATCCTGGCGGCGACCAACCTCAACCTCGAGGACATGGTTCGCGAGGGCCGTTTTCGCGAGGATCTGCTGTACCGCCTGAACGTGATCACCCTGCACCTGCCGCCGCTGCGCGAGCGCAGCGAGGATATCCTGACCTTGGCCGATCGTTTCCTGGCGCGCTTCGTCAAGGAGTACGCGCGGCCGGCAAGAGGCTTCAGCGAGGAGGCGCGGGCGGCGCTGCTCAACTATCGCTGGCCGGGAAATATCCGCGAGCTGCGCAACGTGATCGAACGGGCGAGCATCATCTGCCCTCAGGAGCGCGTCGAGGTCAGCCATCTGGGCATGGCCGAGCAGCCCGCCAACAATGCACCGCGCATCGGCGCGGCGCTGAGCCTGGACGAACTGGAAAAGGCCCACATCGGTGCCGTCCTGGCCACCAGTGATACCTTGGATCAGGCCGCCAAAACCCTGGGTATCGATGCCTCGACGCTTTATCGCAAACGCAAACAGTACAACCTATGAAACTGGCCATGAAGCTGCACACCCGGCTGTTTCTCAGCATCTCGGCGCTGATTACAGTCGCGTTGCTGGGGCTGGTGTTGGGTCTGGTCAGCGTGATGCAGATGGCTGCTTCGCAGGAAAGCATGCTGCGCAGCCACTTCACCACGCTGGACCTGGGGCTCAAGATGCGCCAGAGCCTGGGCGATCAATTGGTCATGATGCTGGAGCCCGATCCGGACGTCGCGGGCATCGGCCAGTCACAGGAGCAATTCAAAGCGCTGCTCGATGAAGGCATCGCCCATGAGCAAAGCCACAATGCTCACTACGGATTTCTCCAGTCCGCCGAAAACTTCCAGGCCTTTGTCGAGCAATACCGGGCCACGGCCACGCAACACCTGCCGTTGAGCCATAACCCGCCGCTGAGCCAGGCATTCAATACCCTGCGCACGAGCCTGATCGATTCGTACAAGAACACCCTGCAAAGTATCGCCGCGCTGGAGCACGAGTCCCACCAACGGGCGATGTGGGTATCGGGTTTGCTCGGCCTGGTGGGCCTGGCGGTGCTGATCGTCGGCTTTTTTACCGCACACGGTATCGCGCGCCGTTTCGGCGGGCCCATCGAGGCCTTGGCCAAGGCGGCGGACGACATCAGCCAAGGCAATTTCGATGTGCAGCTGCCGGTTTCACCCGCAGCAGAATTGAATCGGCTGGCCAGCCGCTTCGCCACCATGGCCCACGCGCTGCGTCAGCATCAGGCCACCAATGTCGATGAGCTTCGCGCTGGGCAACAGCGCCTGCAAGCGGTGCTGGACAGCATCGACGACGGCCTGCTGATGATTGATCGACAAGGCCAGCTGGAGCATTTGAACCCGGTTGCGCAGCGTCAGCTGGGCTGGGAAGACCACCGCCTGGGCCTGGGGCTGGGCGAAGCGCTTGGCAGGCCCGATCTGGACGAACAACTGAATTTGATCCTGCGCGGTGGCAGCCTGGAGCGTGCGCTGGACGACCTGAGCTTCGAAGTCGATGGTGAAGCGCGTCTGCTTTCGTACAGCCTGACGCCGGTGACCCATACCCAAGGCAATATCCTCGGCGCGGTCATGGTGCTGCACGATGTAACCGAGCAGCGCGCATTCGCACGCGTACGCAGCGAATTCGTCCTGCGCGCCTCCCACGAGCTGCGCACGCCGGTAACGGGCATGCACATGGCCTTTGGGCTGCTGCAGGAGCGCGTGCATTTCCCAGAGCAGAGTCGCGAGGCCGATCTGCTCATGACGGTCAACGAAGAAATGCAGCGTTTGATGCAACTGATCAACGACCTGCTCAACTTTTCGCGTTACCAGAACGGCCTGCAGAAGCTGGTGCTGGCGCCGTGTGCGCTGGATGACCTGTTGCAGCGCGCCTACGAGCGCTTCGCCAGCCGCGCCCATGAGCTGGGTATCCAGCTGACCATCGAGTTGGCCGAAGGGCTGCCACGCCTGCACGTGGACGCAGGGCAACTGGATCGGGTGCTGGACAACTTGCTGGAAAACGCCCTGCGGCACACAGCGGAAAATGGCCATATCCGCTTGCAGGCACGCCGCCATGCCGAGCGCGTGATCATCAGCGTCGAGGACAACGGCGAAGGCATCGCCTACGGCCAGCAGGGGCGTATTTTCGAGCCTTTCGTACAGGTCGGGCGCAAGAAGGGCGGTGCCGGACTGGGCCTGGCGCTGTGCAAGGAGATCGTGCAGTTGCACGGTGGCCGCATGGGGGTCTACTCAAGACCCGGCCAGGGCACCCAGTTCTATATGACCCTGTCGATCTAGCGCGATGGCCTGGGTGCCTTGCGCCCTCAGGCCTCGTCGCCGGCGCGCCGACCAGCGCGGCGCCGGCCCTTGGTGATCAGTTCCTTGAACTGTCGCGCATTCAGTGCCTGCGCGAACAACCAACCCTGACCGTAGTCGACGCCCTCGCTTTCGAGCAGCAGCGCTTGCGCCTCGTGCTCGATGCCTTCGGCGATCACCCGCAGATCCAGAGCATGAGCCATGCGAATGATATGGGGCGCCACGCCACTGCTTTCGACGTCATCGCCCAGGGCATCGATGAACGCCTTGTCGATCTTGAGGCAGTCCACAGGCAGGCTTTGCAGGTATGCCAGGCTGCAGTAACCGGTGCCGAAATCATCGATCAATACCGTATGGCCCACGTCGCGAAGGGCCTGAAGGTTTTCCCGCGCCACGTCGACGTCGATCAGGGAACGTTCGGTCACCTCGAAGGCGATCTGCTCGGGCGCCACGCGGTAGATGGAGAGCAGCCGGGCCACCACCTCGCCGATGCGCGGCACGGTGACATCGCACGCCGCCAGATTCACTGAAATGTACAAATGCGGGTTGGCTCGCAAGAGGTGGCTGAGCTGCTCGAGCGACTGCTGCAGGACGAAGTCGGTGATCTGGCGGATCTGGCCGCTGTGTTCCGCCAGCGGAATGAACAGCTCCGGGCTGGTGAGCGTACCGTCGGGGCGACGCCAGCGCACCAAGGCCTCGGCACCGACGCAGCGACGATTGCTCAGGTCGAAGATCGGCTGGTAGAGCACCTGCAGTTCGCCCCGACGCAACGCACCGTGCAGCTCGCCGCCCATCGAGCGGCGCTGGGTGATCAGTTGCAGAACCAGCCAGCCGATGCACAGGGCCACCACCAGGCTGACAGGAAACAGCAGCCACAGCGGGGTATCGAATATGGGCAGTTCCTTGCTGCGCGGAGCGATCAGCACCAACTGGAAGTCCGGGGACTTGGTCGACATGCGGTAGATCAACCGGTCCGACGTGACCTGCAAGGCATCGACCGCATCGGCACGCCAACCCGATACCGGCGGCCATGGCTGCTCTGAACCCAGCACCGGGATCGCCCGGCGTCCCTGGTCGAGCACCACCAACAGGCTGCCACCGGCGGGCAGGTCGACCACGTCGCTCAGATGCCCCCGCGAGGTCGAAACCCGGAACGGCCCGCGACCAAGCATCAGCGCGGCCCAGTTGTCATTGCGCTGAGTGGTGGTGTTGAGCCAGTAACTGTAGGTAGAACCCTGGATGTCCGGCGGTCGACCCAGGCTGGCGACGTCCTTGCCGCGGCGGTTGGAGCAGCGCTGGGCGCCGTCGATGAACGCGGCTTCGAAGACGAAGCGGTTGTCGAAGCCGATCTTTTCCAGGGCATCCATCATCTGCGGGCCGCAATGGCGCACAGGTTGAGCCTGCAACGCATCGACCCCCTCGCGCAGCTGACCGAACACCTGCTCCAGGCGGATCAGGAAGCGTTCGCCGCTGGCATTCATCTGCTGCCGTTCGTTGAGCTGAACCTGGTGCATGATCAGCGCGAAACTGGCCGCGAACAGCAGCAGCGCGCTGGCCAGGGCGGCAAGCGTTGCCAGCGCCCAGGGGCGGTACAGAAGACTGCGGAGCTGCGGGAAAACGGCGGCCATCGAGGATCATCCAGTCGGGGGCATCAATGTATAGCAACCAGATGGCGATTGGCCCGCGCTTTCGAGCATATCGACGTGAAATCGGTTGTTACCTGCTGATGAGCGCCTGCAGGATCGCGGCGCTTTGTGCATCAGGCTCGCCGTCGAAGCGTTGCGGACGAAAGTGCATCTGGAAGGCTGCAATCACGTGTCGCGTGGCGACGTCCAGCTCGCCGCTCTGGACCACCTCGTAACCCACTCGGGCCAACTGCTGCTGATACCAGGCGATACTCGGCGGGCTGGCCTGGAAGCGCGCCTGGTAGCGTGCCACGGCCTTCGCATCGGGCCACATGCCCAGGCCGTGTTCGGCCAGGCGTTGCCAGGGAAACATCGGCCCCGGATCGGTCTTGCGCAGCGGCGCGATGTCGCTGTGGCCGATGATGTTGCGCGGGGCGATGCCGTTGCGCTGGACGATATCCTTGAGCAGGGCGATCACGGCCTGGATCTGCGCTTCGCTGTAGGGGTACCAGACCCGGCCGGTCGGGGTGTCCTTGTAGCCGGGGTTGACGATTTCGATGCCGATGGAGCTGGAGTTGAGCCAGGTGCGGCCGTCCCATTGGCTTTCGCCGGCATGCCAGGCACGGCGGCTCTCGTCCACCAACTGGTAGACGGTGGCCGGCTGGTCGCCGATCAGGTAGTGGCTGCTGACTTCACCATGAGTGAGCAATTGCAGCGAACGCGGCAGATCGGCCGAGGTGTAGTGCAGCACCACGAACTGCACGCGGTTGTCATGGTTCGCGGACGGGTGACTGCGATCGATGCTCAAGCCGTTGGAGCAACCGGCCAGTACCAGCAGGGAGAGGGCGACAAGGAGCAACTTCATAGGGAGATCACATGCAGGTTCGGGAACAGGGCATCAGCATAGCGTAGCCGGTTGTCTGGATTCAGCGGGCATGCGTTACGTCGCGTTGCCGAATGTTGCGCGCGCGTCCGTGGCGGGATGGCGCGGGAGCCTCAGGGAGCCGGTTCGATCTGGTTGCGTCCCGCTTCCTTGGCGCGGTAGAGCGCCTGATCCGCGCGCTTGAGCACCTGACTGGCATTCTCACCGGGTTTGAACACCGCTACGCCAGCCGACATCGTCACGCTCACGCGCTCGCCCTTGAAATGAAAAGGGCATTGTTCGACGGCAGCACGCAGGCGTTCGAGCAGACGGCTGCCGCCGCCCAGATCGCTGCCCGGCATCAGCAGGGCGAACTCTTCGCCACCGAAGCGGGCGATGAAATCGTCACCGCGCAAGCCTTTGCGCAGCACGTTGGCGATGATCTTCAAGACCTTGTCGCCGGCCTGATGACCAAAGGTGTCGTTGATCGACTTGAAGTGATCGAGGTCAAGTATGGCCAGCAGCAGGCCATTGCCGGTCTGCTGCGAGCGGACATGCTCCAGGACCAGTCGCTCGCTCCAGGCAGCTCGGTTAGGCAGGCCGGTGAGC
Organism: Pseudomonas sp. CFBP 8771; assembly: GCF_014841695.1. Lineage (NCBI taxonomy): Bacteria > Pseudomonadati > Pseudomonadota > Gammaproteobacteria > Pseudomonadales > Pseudomonadaceae > Pseudomonas > Pseudomonas sp. CFBP 8771. The sequence goes on from NZ_JACYUJ010000006.1 coordinate 27,954, forward strand.
GGATCGAGCAAGGCCTTGTTGCGCTGCTGCTCGAGCTTGTCGCGGTAGTCGAGGGCTTCGCGCTCCATGCTCGTCACACGCTCGCCGAGGCCTTGCAGGCGCGCGGTGATTTCCTGTTCGCGTGCCTCGCGCTGCAGGCGGTGCTGCTCCATGCTGGCCAGCAAGCCCTCGAGCCGGCTTTCCAGCACCTGCTTGAGGCCGTCGATATCGACAGCGCCACGCATGCTCGTCTGCAACCCGTCGACGTGTTCACGCAGCACGTCGTCCAATGCCAGGGCGGCGTTGCGCGAGTCGGCATGGTCGCCATGGGTCAGCTGCAACTGACGCTGGAAATTCTCCAGGCGCTGGTTGAGCTGTTGCAGGTAGCGTTCGAACTCCTGCTGACTGCCGTCGTTGACGGCCAGCATCAATACGGCGAGCTCATCGAGCACCGGCAGCAGCTCGTACCAGTTCAGCCCGCGCTGGATGCGCGCGTGCATGGCCTGGGCCTGGGCCATGTAGCGCTCGGGCAAGGTCAACTCGCTGAGCAGCTCGAGCAAGGTGGTTTCGATATGGCTGGCAACGCTGCTGTACGGCGGTTCAAGGCTGGCCGGCAAGGCATAGAAAGCCTGTTCATCGGTCAGGCCGCTGTCGAGCACCTGCAGCTGTTCAGCGGGCTTCTCGGTGGGCTGCTCGACCAAGGGCGATGCCACGGGGTCTGCAGCGCCAAGCGCGGGCGCTTCACTGGCAGTGTTGCTCGCTGGCAGGCGCAGGTCGGCCACTGCCAACGCAACAGCGAGCGGGGCAGGCTGCGGCGCCGGCTCGTCTGCAATGGCCACGGGGGCCGCGTGAGCGTCGGATACTGCAGTGTCGGATTCCGCAGTGACGGGATCAGGCGTCGAGCCGGCCACTGCCGGTGCACCCTGCGCTGCGGGCACGGGCATGGACTGCACAGGGCTGGCGTCGGCCGGATCGGGGCTGCCGAACAAGCGCTGCAGCAGGCCCGCCCGCTGCGCGCGCAAGGGACGGTCGAGGGTATTGAGCGCCTGCTCCTGCAAACCACTGAGCTCACTGAGCAGCAAGGGCATCTCGCGCGCCTGTCCAGCCCGCTCTTCAAGGCCCTGGGCGAGCTTTTTCAAAGGTTTGCTGACATCGCGCGGCAGCGGCAGCGACTGCAGTTGCGTAACCAGAGCCCCCAGCGCGGTGCCTATCTGCTGCACCCGGGACTGTCGGCGCTTCTCGGACTCCAGCACGGCAATTTCCAGACGCGGAATCAGCGCCGCCAGCCGAGCGTCCATGTCGTCGCCACGCAGCACCTCGCGCATCTCCTTCATGCAGACATCCACCGCCCGGTCGCTGCCTTCGGCCGCAAGGCTGCTGCGCACCAAGCCTCGACGCAGCAGGTCGAGACGGGCGTTCCAGCGCCGCTCGAGCTTTTCCTGCTGGTCGATGCTTTGCAGGTATTTCTCTTTCCAGCGCTGGCTGTCGTCACTCATGACAAGGATTGCTCGTTGACCTGCAGCTCACACCCACCCGCGATGGGTGCGCTGCGAAAACGTCGTATCGCGGGTGATGCCGCTTACTTGGCGGCACGTTCCTTGGCAATCAGCTGGTCGGCCACGTTCAGGGTCTGCTCGGGACCGCCGGAGGTGCCCAGGTCGAAACGGTACTTGCCGTTGACGATCATGGTCGGCACGCCGGAGATCTCATATTTCTTGGCGAGCTCCTTGGCCTTGGCGATCTGGCCCTTGATGGCGAAGGAATTGAACGTCTGCAGAAACTTGTCCTTGTCTACACCCTGGGTGGCGACGAAATCGGCCATTTCCTGAGGATCGGTCAGGCGCTTGTGTTCTTTCTGGATGGCATTGAACACGGCGTTGTGGACCTTGTGCTCCACACCCATGGCTTCCAGGGTCAGGAACAACTGGCCGTGGGCGTCCCACGGGCCGCCGAACATGGCTGGAATACGGACGAAATTGACGTCGGCCGGGAGCTTCTCGACCCAGGGATTGATAGTCGGCTCGAACGCGTAGCAGTGCGGGCAGCCGTACCAGAACATCTCGACGACTTCGATCTTGCCAGGCTCGGCCACAGGCACGGGGGCATTGAGCTGAACGTAGGTCTTGCCGGCTTCCAGCGGCACATCCGCCGCCTGGGCAGTCACGCCCATGGCACTGGCGACAACGAGGAAGGCGCCGAAAATCAGATTACGCATGCGTGACTCCTGAGCAGTTTCATACAAGGGACGGATCGGTGCCAGCACCGGACCTGCCTGATCGAGGTGGCTAGTGTAACGGCAGTGATGTCAAAAAAGGGTGGACGAGGAGGGCCTTTGCGCTATTTTCATGGCCCAATAGATGTAACCAGGCGTAAGACGGCCGCGAAGGTCTGGCGCCTGGCCTGCACCTGGCCCATGCCCGATCGTGTTCAGCGCAGGGCCTGAATATAAGTGGCCAGGGCTGCAATATCGTCATCGCTGAGCCTGCCCGCAATGTCGTGCATGATCGCGGCAACATCGCCCTCTTGGCGAAAAGCGGTCAGCCGCTTGATCAGGTACGGTGCATGCTGACCCCGCAGCTGTGGAAAGCCGGCCAGTGCGGTACCGGCACCCTCGGGAGCGTGGCAGCCGCTGCAGGCAGGTACACCCAGCGCCGGGTCGCCACTGCGGTAGAGGTCCTGCCCACGCTGCGCCAAGACGGCTGCGGCTTCCGTGGGGGCGGGCGTCTGCTCGGCGTACCAGGCGGCGATGTCGAGCAGATCCTGGTCGCTCAGCTCAGCCAGCGTACCGGCCATTTCCGGGACCACGCGACGGTTTTCGCGGATGTCCAGCAACTGCTCGTTCAGGTAGCGCTCGCCCTGGCCGGCCAGCTTCGGAAAGATCGGCACCAGGCTGTTGCCGTTCGGGCCGTGGCACGCCGCACACAGTGTCGTCAGTGGCTGCCCTCGGGCGCTGTCGCCCGTCGTGCCGGCAGCACTTGCCGCGCTGCTGGCCAGCAGCGCGCAGAGCAGGCCCATCACACGCATTGCGCTCATCGACTGATCCAACCAAGGTGAAGTTCTCGACCTGCCGCACCGTACGGCCGGCCTGGGCGCATTATGCCCGCACGCAGGCCATTGCCGGCAAAATCACCCACATATTGTCCAGCCCTATATACTTCGCTGCATCGTTCTTGCGGCTGCTGCATCGGGCCCTGCCTCTACCGGAAATCACATGCAACTCAAAAACCCCATCCTGGGCCTGTGCCAACAGGCTACCTTTTCGCTCAGCGCCGCCAAGGTCGAGCAGTGCCCCGATGACGAAGGGTTCGAGGTCGCGTTCGCTGGCCGTTCCAATGCCGGCAAGTCCAGCGCCTTGAACACCCTGACCCACGCCAGCCTGGCACGGACCTCGAAAACCCCAGGGCGCACGCAGCTGCTCAACTTCTTCAACCTGGACGAGGAGCGGCGCCTGGTCGACTTGCCCGGCTACGGCTACGCCAAGGTTCCGATCCCGCTCAAGCTGCACTGGCAGCGCCACCTGGAAGCGTATCTGGGCAGTCGTGAAAGCCTCAAGGGGCTGATTCTGATGATGGACATCCGCCATCCGATGACCGACTTCGACCTGTTGATGCTCGACTGGTCGGTGGCCAGCCACATGCCCATGCACATTCTGCTGACCAAGGCCGACAAGCTGACCTACGGCGCAGCCAAGAATACCCTGCTCAAGGTTCAGGCCGAGATCCACAAGGGGTGGGGCGACGCCGTCAGCATCCAGCTGTTCTCCGCGCCCAAGCGCCTTGGCCTGGAAGATGCCTACACGGTGCTGGCACGCTGGATGGAGCTGCCGGACAAGAACACAGCCGAGGCCTGAGCCCGGAGTGAGAAAATCCGGGCAAAAAAAACCCCGGACTTCGTATGGGGAGGGGGAAGTCTGGGGCTCAAGGTCCGAACCGCTGAGGGTCCGGATATCTGCCAACACTTAACACAACATAGGAGCATCGAAAGGCTTCACTAGCCAATCCCAACGTCTGACTGGGACAGGCCGGGGGAGTTCCTTGGCAGATGCAAACTATTTGCGATAAGTCATTGGTTTCATGTGGGGTTCAGGTGTTTCATCTGGGCTGGATTCGGGGGTGCCCCTTCGCGGCCGCTGACCGCTCCTACAGAAAGCATGAGCATCCGTAGGCGCGGTCAGCGGCCGCGAAGCAGCAACACCGCGCCGAACCAGTGCGCAAAAGTCCGTAGGAGCGGCCGGCGGCCGCGAAGCCGTCAACCCGGCTTCGAATCAGTGCGCAAAAGTCCGTAGGAGCGGTCAGCGGCCGCGAAGCAGCAACACCGCGTCGAAGCAGTGCGCAAAAGCCCGTAGGAGCGGTCAGCGGCCGCGAAGCCGTCAACCCGGCTTCGAATCAGTGCGCCTCGTCCCAGTTGGAACCCACGCCGACTTCCACCAGCAAGGGCACGTCGAGTTGCGCGGCGCCGCTCATGTACGGGCGGATCTGAGTGCCGATCTGCTCGACCAGGTCCTCGCGCACTTCCAGCACCAATTCATCGTGCACTTGCAGGATGACGCGTGCGTCCAGCCCGCTTTCGGCCAGCCAGTTGTCCACCGCAACCATGGCGCGCTTGATGATATCGGCAGCCGTACCCTGCATCGGCGCGTTGATCGCGGTGCGTTCGGCGCCCCGGCGCAGGGCCGGGTTCTTGGCGTTGATGTCCGGCACGTAGAGGCGACGCCCGAACAGGGTTTCGACGAAGCCCTGTTCGGCGGCCTGGGCGCGGGTGCGCTCCATGTACTCGAGCACGCCCGGATACTGGGCGAAATAGCGGTCGATATAGGCCTGCGACTGCTTGCGGTCGACGCCGATCTGCTTGGCCAGGCCGAACGCGCTCATGCCGTAGATCAAGCCGAAGTTGATCGCCTTGGCACTGCGCCGCTGGTCGGTGGTGACCTGCGCCAGGTCTACCCCGAACACTTCCGCAGCCGTGGCCCGGTGCACGTCCAGATCGTTCTGGAAGGCATGCAGCAAGCCTTCGTCCTTGGCCAGGTGGGCCATGATGCGCAGCTCGATCTGTGAGTAGTCGGCCGCCAGCAGGCGATACCCGGGCGCCGCGATGAAAGCCTGACGGATGCGCCGACCCTCGGCGGTGCGGATGGGGATGTTCTGCAGGTTCGGGTCACTGGACGACAGGCGTCCAGTGGCGGCGACCGCTTGATGGTAGGACGTGTGGATGCGCCCGGTGCGCGGGTTGATCTGCTCGGGCAGGCGGTCGGTGTAGGTGCTCTTGAGCTTGCTCATGGAACGGTACTGCATGAGCACCTTGGGCAACGGATAGTCCTGCTCGGCCAGTTCGGCGAGCACCGCTTCTGCCGTGGAGGCTTGGCCCTTGGCTGTCTTGGAGATGATCGGCAAGCCGAGTTTCTCGTAGAGAATCACCCCCAATTGCTTGGGTGATCCCAGGTTGAACTCCTCGCCGGCGATCTCGAACGCTTCGCGCTCCAGGGCAACCATCTTTTCACCCAGTTCCACGCTCTGGATACCCAGCAGCTTGGCATCGACCAGCGCGCCCTGGCGCTCGATCCGTGCCAGCACCGGCACCAGCGGCATTTCGATGTCCTGCAGCACGGGCAACAGGCTGGGCACTGCATCCAGCTTGGCCTGGAACAGTTGATGCAGGCGCAGGGTGATGTCGGCGTCTTCGGCGGCGTAGGGGCCGGCCTGTTCCAGCGCGATCTGGTCGAAGGTCAGCTGTTTGGCGCCCTTGCCGGCGATGTCGGCGAACTTGATCGTGGTGTGGTTCAGGTACTTGAAGGCCAGGCTGTCCATGTCGTGCCGCGTCGCGGTGGAGTCGAGCACGTAGGATTCGAGCATGGTGTCGAAGGCCACGCCGCGAACCTCGATGCCGTTTTCGTGCACGCCGCCAATCGCACAGTTGGCCAGGATGTTCATGTCGTACTTGGCGTGCTGCCCGACCTTGAGCTTGCGCGGGTCTTCGAGCAGCGGCTTGAGTGCCAGCAGTACGGTGTCGCGGTCGAGCTGCTCGGGCACGCCCATGTAGGAATGGGTCAACGGAATGTAGGCCGCTTCGTGCGGTTCGACTGCAAAGGAAATGCCCACCAATTGCGCGCGCTGTGCGTCCAGGCCGGTGGTCTCGGTATCGAAGGCGAACAGGCTGGCCTGTTCGAGCTTCTTTAGCCAGACATCGAAACGGGCCTGGTCGAGGATCGTCTCGTAGCGGACCTCGATGGCGGCCACCGGCTCCTGCACCGGGGCCAGTTCCTCACCGGCGCGCCGGGCGTCGCGCTCGACGTCTTCGATCCAGCTGCGGAATTCAAGCTCGCTGTAGATCTCCAGCAGGGCGTCGCGGTCCGGCTCGGTGCACATCAGCTGATCGACTTCGACGTCCAGCGGCACGTCGATCTTGATGGTCGCCAATTCGTACGAAAGAAAGGCCATCTCCCGGTGCTCTTCCAACTTGGCCGGCAACGACTTGGCGCCGCGAATGGCCAGGGTCGGGACCTTGTCGAGGTTCTCGTAGAGTTCCTTGAGGCCGCCGCCGATGCCGGTCAGCAGGCCCTGAGCGGTTTTTTCGCCCACGCCCGGCACGCCGGGGATGTTGTCGACCTTGTCACCCATCAGGGCCAGGAAGTCGATGATGTGCTCGGGACCGACGCCGAACTTCTCCTTGACGCCGGCGATGTCCAGCACGCTGCCGGTCATGGTGTTGACCAGGGTGATGTGGCCGTCGACCAGTTGCGCCATGTCCTTGTCACCCGTGGAAATGACCACCGGGCGATCGGCTGCCGCGCTGCTGCGGGCCAGGGTGCCGATGACGTCGTCAGCCTCGACGTTATCCACGCACAGCAATGGATAGCCCAGGGCCCGGACGCAGGCGTGCAGTGGCTCGACCTGTACCCGCAGGTCGTCGGGCATGCTCGGGCGGTTGGCCTTGTAGTCGCCGTAGAGGGCATCGCGGAACGTCCCGCCCTTGGCGTCGAAGACCACCGCGAACGGGCTGTCCGGATACTGCCGACGCAGACTCTTGAGCATGTTCAGCACGCCCTTCACCGCACCCGTGGGCATGCCCTTGGAGGTGGCCAGCGGCGGCAGTGCGTGGAACGCCCGGTACAGATAGGAAGAACCGTCCACCAGGACGAGAGGAGCTTTGCTCATGAGCAGAATCAACCTTTTCGGCGAGCCCGGCGTTAGAATGCCCGGAGCTGTGACAACGAGAACTGTGACAACAAAGGGACAAGGTTATCATGCGTAACGTAAAACACCTGTTGCTCGCGGCTCTGCTGCTGACCAGCCCGCTGATGACCCTGGCTGCGGACGACGCGCCTTCGGCCGATCCGGACGTGACCATTCGCCAGGACGGCGACAAGACCATCCAGGAGTATCGCCAGAACGGCTTCCTGTATGCGATCAAGATCACTCCGAAGCACGGCAAGCCGTATTTCCTGGTGCGTGCCGATGGCACCGATGACAATTTCATTCGCTCCGACCAGCCGGACATGTTGATCCCGGCCTGGAAAATCTTCGAGTGGTGAGGCTGTAACCTTCAATTCAACCGGGCGCCGCCCTTGCGGCGCCAGTATGGGCAAATCTACGACATGTCTGTGTTTACACCCTTGACCCGCGCCGAGCTCGAAACCTTTCTGGCCCCCTATGGCCTTGGCCGTCTGCGGGACTTCCAGGGAATTGCCGCCGGTACCGAGAACAGCAACTTCTTCATCAGCCTGGAGCAGGGTGAATACGTGCTGACGCTGGTCGAGCGCGGGCCGACCCAGGATTTGCCGTTCTTCATCGAACTGCTCGATGTACTGCACGACGCTCGGCTGTCGGTGCCCTATGCCTTGCGCACCACCGAGGGCGTGGCGCTGCGCACGCTTGCAGGCAAGCCGGCCCTGCTGCAGCCGCGCCTGGACGGTCGCCATGTGCAGGCGCCGAACAACCAGCACTGTGTGCAGGTGGGCGAGTTGCTGGGGCACATTCACACCGCCACCCTCGACGCACCGTTGGTACGCCGCACCGACCGTGGCCTGGACTGGATGCTGGAAGAGGGCGAGAAGCTGGTCGCCGACCTGGATACTGCAGCCGCGGCGCTGCTGCGTCCGGCCCTGGCCGAGATCCAGGCGCATCACGCACAGATTCTGGCACTGCCACAGGCCAACCTGCACGGCGACCTGTTCCGTGACAACGTGATGTTCGAGGGCACCCACCTGACGGGTGTGATCGACTTCTACAACGCCTGCTCCGGGCCGATGCTGTATGACCTGGCGATTACCGTGAACGACTGGTGCTCGGATGAGCACGGTACCCTCGATGCGCCACGCGCGCGGGCATTGCTGGGTGCCTATGCAGCCCTGCGGCCATTCACTGCGGCAGAGGCACAGCTGTGGCCACTGATGTTGCGTGTGGCTTGCGTGCGGTTCTGGCTGTCGCGCCTGATCGCGGCGCAGTCGTTTGCCGGGATGGATGTGTTGATCCATGATCCCAAGGAGTTTCAGGACCGGTTGGCGCTGCGGCAGAAAGTTGGGGTGCCGTTGCCTTTTGCTTTTTAGGGCTTGAGACCGTGGGGCGGCCTTCGCGGGCAGAGCCCGCTCCCACAGGAACCTGCGTCTAGCCTGAACCTTCTCTCACAGGGCAGGGGTTCAGGCATGTGCGAGGAGCGTCAGAGCTTTTCCAGGCAGCCGGCGAGGTTGTCGGCCAGATTGCCCAGCAGGGTTTCGTAGCCGGTTGCGGTAGCGTCTTCGAAGCCACCCAGGGCGTCCAGCTCGGCCAGGGTCACCGGCAGCCCGGCAGTCAGGGTCTGCGCCAGCTTGGGGCGCATCGGCGGCTCGCTGAACACGCACGTCTTGCCCACTTCCTGCAGGCGCTGACGCATCGCGGCAACATGCTGTGCGCCGGGTTGTACTTCGGCGGCCACGGCGAATACACCCGCATGCTTGAGGCCGTAGGCCTCCTCGAAATAATCGAACGCCTCGTGGAAGACGAAGTAGGGCTTGCCCTGAATGCCAGCCACCCGAGCGGCCAGACGTGTGTCCAAGGCCTGCAGGCGTTGCGTGAAGGCGGTCAGGTTGGCCTGGTAGCGCGGCGCATTGGCAGGGTCGGCAGCGGACAGGTCGGCGGCCATGCGCGTGGCGATCACCCGGGCATTGACCGTCGAGAGCCACAGGTGGGCGTCCAGGGTGCCCGGGCGATGGTCGTGATCGTGGTCCGATGCTTCCTCGTCATGGCCGTGGCTGTCTTCGGCAAAATGCCGCAGGTGCATGCCCGGCAGCGTCTGGATCGAGACCGTCGGCTTCTGCCGAGTCTGCAGCACGCGCGGCAGAAAACCTTCCATGTCCGGGCCGATCCAGTACAGCAGATCGGCGTCGGCCACCCGCCGCACGTCCGATGGCCGCAGGGCGTAATGGTGCGGCGAGGCACCGGGCGGCAGCAGCACTTCGGGCTGGCCGACACCGTCCTGCACGGCGGCCGCAATCAGCTGCACCGGCTTGATGCTGGTCAATACCCGCACTTGCGCCTGTGCCGGCAGGGCGGTCAGGCACGCGGCGAGCAAACCGATGGAAAGAGCAAAAATACGAACCACAATGAACACTCTCGGGGGCAAGAACAGGTAACATAATAACGTCTCTATCAGAATTCGTCGCCGCTCATGTCCAAAACACCGCTGGCCAGCCGTCCCCACGACCACTCACATTGCGTGCACCACGCACTGAGCGAAGCCGATGCCTTGTGCCTGAAACAAGGCCTGCGCCTGACCGCCTTGCGTCGTCGCGTGCTGGAACTGGTCTGGCAAAGCCACAAGCCACTGGGTGCCTACGACATCCTCGCCGTGCTCAGCGAACAGGACGGCCGCCGCGCAGCGCCCCCCACGGTCTACCGCGCCCTGGATTTTCTGCTCGACAACAACCTGGTGCACCGCATTGCCTCGCTCAACGCCTTCATTGGCTGCAACCATCCCGAGCATGCGCATCAGGGCCAGTTCCTGATCTGCCGCGCCTGCCACGTGGCCGTGGAGCTAGAGCACAAGACCATCAGCGACGCCATCGTCGAAAGCGCCCTGGGTGTCGGCTTCGTCGTCGAGGGGCAAACCGTGGAAGTGGTCGGCCTGTGCGCGGCCTGTCAGGGGGCGTGATGAGCGAAGCCTTGATCCGCCTGGACCAGGTCACGGTGGCATTCGCCGGCCAGCGGGTGCTCGATGACATCCACTTGTGCGTGCAGCCCGGCGAAATCGTGACGTTGATCGGCCCCAATGGCGCCGGCAAGACCACCCTGGTGCGTGCCGTGCTCGGGTTGCTCAAGCCCGATTCGGGCAGCGTGTGGCGCAAGCCGCGACTGCGCATCGGCTACATGCCGCAGAAGCTGCACGTGGATCCGACCCTGCCGCTGTCGGTCCTGCGCTTTTTGCGCCTGGTGCCGGGTGTGGACCGTGCCCGCGCTCTGGCGGCGCTGGAAGAAGTAGGCGCCGCGCAGACCATCGACAGCCCGATCCAGACGGTGTCCGGCGGTGAGATGCAGCGGGTGCTGCTGGCCCGGGCACTGTTGCGCGAGCCTGAACTGCTGGTGCTCGACGAGCCGGTGCAAGGCGTCGACGTGGCCGGCCAGGCCGAACTGTATGCCCTGATCACGCGCCTGCGCGAACGCCACGGCTGCGGTGTGCTGATGGTTTCCCACGACCTGCACCTGGTCATGAGCACCACCGACCAGGTGGTCTGCCTGAACCGGCATGTGTGCTGCTCCGGGCACCCTGCACAGGTCAGCGGTGATCCGGCATTCGTCGAGCTGTTCGGCAGCCACGCTCCCAGCCTGGCCATCTATCACCACCATCACGACCATGCCCATGACCTGCACGGCAGCGTGGTCAGTGACACTCATGTACACGGAGACAGCTGCAAGCATGGCTGATTTTTTACTGTATGCCTTGCTGGCGGGGCTTTCCCTGGCAGTGGTGGCGGGACCGCTGGGCTCGTTCGTGGTGTGGCGGCGCATGGCCTATTTCGGCGACACCTTGTCCCACGCGGCCTTGCTGGGCGTGGCCCTGGGCTTCGTGCTCGACATCAGCCCGGCACTGGCGGTCACGGTAGGCTGCCTGCTGCTGGCGATACTGCTGGTGACCCTGCAGCAACGCCAGCCGCTGGCCTCGGACACACTGTTGGGGATACTCGCGCCCAGCACACTGTCGCTGGGTCTGGTGGTGCTGAGCTTCATGCACGACGTGCGCATCGACCTGATGGGTTATCTGTTTGGTGATCTGCTGGCGATCAGTCCGACCGATTTGTATTGGATCATCGGTGGCAGTGTGGCCGTGCTCGCGCTGTTGATTGCCCTGTGGCGGCCGTTGCTGGCAATCACCGTTCACGAAGAGCTGGCACGGATCGAAGGACTGCCCGTGGCGGGCCTGCGCATGGCCTTGATGCTGCTGATTGCGGTGGTGATCGCGGTGGCGATGAAGATCGTCGGGGTGTTGCTGATCACCTCATTGCTGATCATCCCGGCGGCAGCCGCACAGCGGCATGCGCGCTCCCCCGAGCAGATGGCGCTGGGTGCCAGTGTGTTGGGGGTGATCGCGGTGTGTGCCGGGCTGGCGCTCTCGTGGTTCAAGGACACGCCGGCCGGGCCATCGATCGTGGTCAGTGCGGCGCTGTTGTTTCTGCTGAGTTTTGCGTTGCCCAAGCGGTAGTGGAGTGGCTGGCGCGAGTCGCTGTTATCTGTACACCTCGCGTCGATTGCCCAGCTGTGGACAGGCACAGACCCCGCTTTCCTCGGCCAAAGAGTGGTGGCCTCAGCGATTTTCGGCGTCCATATTTTCGCCGACACCCCCACGGTGTAGACTTGGCCGTTTTTTGGGCAAATAGAGAGTCGTAGCAATGAAGCCGTTCGTCTCCCGTTACCTGCTACTTGCCACACTTTCCCTGGTGTTGACCGCTTGCCAGACCTCACCGGCCGACCACGCCGCTGATGCGGGTCCGGATGCCTGGCAGCAGCTGGAAACAAACATTGCCAGCAGCGAACTGGCCACGGCCGAGGATCAGCTGGTCAAGCTGCAGGCGCAGGCACCGCAGGATCCACGCCTCACCGAGGCGCAGCGGCAGCTGGCCGAAGCCTACCTGCAGCGCAGCCAGGTGATGCTGCAGAAAGGTGACGTCAACGCTGCCGCCACTGCGCTGGGCCGTGCCCGCGTGCTGATGCCCCAGGCACCGGCGCTCACCGGTGGCGTCAACGGCGCCATCGCCCAGGCGCGCAAGTCTGAACTGGAGAAAGCCGAAGCCGCCCTGAAAGCTGCCGAAGCCAGGCCCAAGGCCCTGGTGCTGGATCCGAACGCCAGCGTTTCAGCGGTGCCGTTGAAGATGCACAGCGCGCCGCAGCTGCGCGCGCAGATGCGCGACATCGCAACCGACGTCGTTCATTACCAATGCGATGTGATCATTCAGGTGGCCCAACCGGGCGAATATCGCCGGCTGGAGGCGCTGCTCAAGCAGCGCGTCAGCGAACAGTTGCCAGAGATGCAACTGAAGGTCGGTCGCCGTGTGGTCCACGGACAACCGACCCAGGTGGTGCTTATACCGCGCCGTTAAGCCGGAATGGCTTTGGCGGCCGGCTCGCGATCCCACACGCGGTGCTTGGCGATGGCGGCGATGAACGCCTTGATGGTGCTGTCATCGTCACCCACCAACAGGCCGGCATCTTCCTTCAGGCGCAACGCTTCGAGCAGCGCCTTGCCATCCTTGCTGATACCGATTGCCTTGAGGTGCTTGTAGGCCTCGAGCAGGTAATGCAGTGCCACGCCATCGGCGCTCAGTGCCTTGATCGAATCGGCACCGCCCGGCACCCACACTGCATCGAAGGCCACCGAAGGCAGGCCTTCCTGGGACGCGTCGACGGCCAGGGTCTTGCCATCGGCCGTCTTGACCGGTGCGCTGGTAGGGCCCAGCACCTTGGCATGCGCGCCTTCGGCCTTGAGCGCCTTCTGCAGCGCAGCGACTGCATTGCCGTCCACGCCGTTGGCAACCAGAATAGCGACCTTGCGGCTCTTGATGTCGCCGGACAACAGGTTCATCTGGCTCAGCGCAGGCGATTCCTTCAGCGAGGAAGGCTTGACCGATACGGTGCCCTTGGTAGGCGCCGGCAGACCCAGGTTGGCCGCAACGCGCGAAGCCAGTTCCAGATCGATGTTGGCCAGAATCTCGTTGACCTGACGGGCACGGATGTACTCGCGCTCGACCTTGCCCAACTCGAAGCTGTAGGCCGCGATGATGTGCTCTTTCTCGGCATGGCTCATGCTGTTGAAGAACAGCGTGGCCTGGGAGAAGTGGTCGGAGAACGATTCGCTGCGCTCGCGGACCTTGTGCGCATCGACACGCTCGGGATAGGTCTCGAAGCCGCCGTCGATGGGTGCCGATGGGGTTTCCTTCGGCCAGCCGCCGTCGATCGAGTTCGGTTCGTAGGAAGCACGGCCCTTGTCGATACGGGTGCGATGCTGGGCATCACGCTGACCGTTGTGGTTCGGCGCGATCGGGCGGTTGATCGGGATCTCGTGGAAGTTCGGCCCACCGAGGCGGCTGATCTGGGTATCGGTGTAGGAGAACAGACGGCCCTGCAGCAGTGGGTCGTTGCTGAAGTCGATGCCAGGCACGATGTGGCCCGGGCAGAACGCGACCTGTTCGGTCTCGGCGAAGTAGTTGTCCGGGTTGCGATCCAGCACCATGCGGCCCAGTGGAGTGACCGGGACCAACTCTTCGGGAATGATCTTGGTAGGGTCGAGCAGGTCGAATTCGAACTTGTGCTCGTCTTCTTCCGGCACGATCTGCACGCCCAGTTCCCATTCCGGGTAGTCGCCCATCTCGATGGATTCCCACAGGTCACGGCGGTGGAAATCGGTGTCCTTGCCGGCCAGCTTCTGCGCCTCGTCCCAGACCAGCGAGCAGGTACCGAACTTGGGCTTCCAGTGGAACTTGACGAATGTGCCTTTGCCCTCGCCATTGACGAAGCGGAAGGTATGGATACCGAAACCCTGCATGGTGCGCAGGCTTTTCGGGATGGCGCGGTCGGACATGGTCCACAGCACCATGTGCGCCGACTCAGGCACCAACGAGACGAAGTCCCAGAAGGTGTCGTGGGCGGAGCCGCCGGTCGGGATCTCGTTGTGCGGCTCAGGCTTCACCGCGTGGACGAAGTCGGGGAACTTGATCGCGTCCTGGATGAAGAAGATCGGCATGTTGTTGCCGACCAGGTCGAAGTTGCCTTCGTCGGTGTACAGCTTGACCGCAAAACCACGCACGTCGCGCACGGTGTCGCCCGAGCCACGCGGGCCCTGCACGGTGGAAAAGCGCACGAAGACCGGGGTCTTTTTCGACGGGTCGCGCAGGAAGCCGGCCTTGGTCAGCGCCGAGTGGTCTTCGTAGGTTTCGAAGAAACCGTGGGCCGCGGTGCCGCGGGCGTGGACGATACGCTCCGGGATGCGTTCGTGGTCGAAGTGCGTGATTTTCTCACGCATGATGAAGTCTTCGAGCAGCGACGGGCCGCGCGGGCCAGCTTTGAGGGTGTTCTGGTTGTCGCTGATTTTCACGCCATGGTTGGTGCGCAGCGCCTGTCCGGTGCCATCGGCACGGAACTGCTCGAGCGATTCGAGCTTGGCGTTGGTGTTCTGGCGATCCAGGGTATCGGTGCCAGCGGCTTCGCTCTTGCCGGTAGGGGGGGTCTTGTTGCTCATCGGGCCTTAACTCCTTGGTTCACGGCAGTCCGTGGACGGACTCTGATAAGTACCCTCACCTGATCACGGCAGGCATGGGCCAGGGATACTCAGCAAGTGACCGGACGAATTGCGTGGACGTTCCTTTTTTTTCGCGAACGGTGGGTGGGCGAGCCTTTAGTCGCGTTATTGCCAAATCGCAGGTCGCCGCGAAAATAAATGCTAAATGCCACGGGATGCCTGGGCTAAAATGCGCGCCCGGCTACCCGCTGCCCCCATTCATGCGCCCCACAAGGTTCGCTACGTGATCGAGTTCCAAGATGTCCACAAGACCTACCGCGTGGCCGGTAGGGAAATTCCCGCGCTGCACCCCACCCGACTCACGGTGCCGGCAGGCCAGGTGTTCGGCCTCATCGGCCACTCGGGCGCGGGCAAAAGCACGCTGCTGCGCCTGATCAACCGTCTGGAGAACCCCAGCGGCGGCACCATCATCGTCGACGGTGAAGACGTCACTGCCTTCGACGCCGACGCCCTGCGCGGTTTCCGGCAACAGGTCGGCATGATCTTCCAGCATTTCAATCTGCTGGCGTCCAAGACCGTCGCCGACAACGTAGCGATGCCGCTGAACCTGGCCGGCCGTCTGTCGCGCAAGGAAATCGACCAGCGCGTGGCCCAGTTGCTCGAGCGGGTGGGCTTGTCCGACCACGCACGCAAATACCCGGCGCAGCTGTCGGGCGGACAGAAGCAGCGCGTCGGCATCGCCCGCGCCCTGTCGACCAACCCGAAGATCCTGCTCTGCGACGAGGCCACCAGCGCGCTGGACCCGCAGACCACGGCCTCGGTATTGCAGTTGCTGGCCGAGATCAACCGCGAACTGCAATTGACCATCGTGCTGATCACCCATGAAATGGACGTGATTCGCCGGGTCTGCGACCAGGTTGCGGTGATGGACGCCGGGCGCATCGTCGAGCAAGGCTCTGTGGCCGACGTGTTTCTGCACCCGCAACATCCAACCACGCGTCGCTTCGTCCAGGAAGACGAGCAGGTCGACGAGAACGAGCAGCGCAGCGACTTCGCCCATGTGGCGGGGCGGATCGTGCGCCTGACGTTCCAGGGCGAGGCCACCTATGCGCCGCTGCTGGGCACGGTGGCACGCGAGACCGGTGTCGACTACAGCATCCTGGCCGGTCGTATCGACCGCATCAAGGACACCCCCTATGGCCAGTTGACCCTGGCTATCACCGGCGGCGACATGGAAGCGGCTTTCGCTCGCTTCACCGCAGCCGACGTTCACATGGAGGTGCTGCGCTGATGGACCTGATCAACTTCTTCGCCAGTGTCGACTGGAGCGAAATCTGGCAGGCCACCCTGGATACGCTGGTGATGCTCGGCACCTCGCTGCTGTTCACCATCCTGCTGGGGCTGCCGCTGGGTGTCGTGCTGTTCCTCACCAGCCCACGGCAGATGTTCGAAAAGCCACGCTTGTACGCGGTGCTATCGTTCATCGTCAACGTAGTCCGCTCGCTGCCGTTCATCATTCTGATCATCCTGCTCATCCCGGCCACGGTGGTGTTGGTAGGCACCTCGCTGGGGGTAGCCGGTGCAATTCCGCCACTGGTCATCGGCACCGTGCCATTCTTTGCCCGCCTGGTTGAAACCGCCCTGCGCGAGGTCGACCGCGGCATCATCGAGGCGACCCAGGCCATGGGCGCCACGACGCGGCAGATCATCACCCGGGCGCTGGTGCCCGAGGCCATGCCGGGGATCATCGCGGCCATCACCGTGACGACCATCACTTTGGTGTCGTACACCGCGATGGCCGGTGTGGTGGGCGCCGGAGGCCTGGGCGACCTGGCGATTCGCTACGGCTACCAGCGCTTTCAGGACAACGTGATGTACGTCACGGTGATCATTCTGATTCTGATGGTCCAATTGCTGCAGATGCTCGGCGACCGTCTGGTCGTGCATTTCTCGCGCAAATGATTCATGCCTCGCACCTCATTCATGCCTGGTAAATAGTTCACAGTCAGGCCCGCAGGGGCCGACAAGGAAACCGAAGATGAAAAGACTACTGGCCGCCATGGCCGCCGTCGCTGCACTGTCCGTCCAAGCCAACGAAACCCTGAGCGTGGCAGCCACTGCAGTGCCTCACGCGGAGATTCTCGAGTTCGTCAAGCCGCAGTTGGCCGAACAGGGCGTGGACCTCAACATCAAGGTGTTCACCGACTACATCCAGCCCAACGTCCAAGTGGCGCAGAAAGCCATGGACGCCAACTTCTTCCAGCACCAGCCTTACCTGGATGAGTTCAACAAGGGCAAGGGTACCGACCTGGTCGCCGTGACCGGCGTCCATCTGGAGCCGCTGGGCGCCTATTCCAGCAAGATCAAGACCCTCGACGAGCTGGGCAACGGCGCCAACGTAGTGGTGCCCAACGACGCCACCAACGGCGGCCGCGCGCTGCTGCTGTTGCAGAAGTACGGGCTGATCCGCCTCAAGGACCAGAGCAACATCCTGGCGACCACCAAGGACATCGTCGAGAACCCCAAGGGCTTGAAGATCCGCGAGCTGGAGGCAGCGACCATCCCGCGCGTGCTGACCCAGGTCGACCTGGCCCTGATCAACACCAACTATGCCCTGGAAGCCAAGCTGGATCCGTCCAAGGACGCGCTGTTCATCGAAGGCAGCGATTCGCCGTACGTGAACATCCTGGTGGCACGCCCCGACAACAAGGATGCGCCGGCCATGCAGAAGCTGGCAGCCGCGCTGCACAGCCCCGAGCTCAAGCAGTTCATCACCGAGAAGTACAAGGGTGCAGTATTGCCGGCCTTCTAAGCCCGTGACGGCTTGACTCGCGCGTCCCTCAATCGCCCGCGACCAGCCCTGGAAGCTGGGCGATCATCTTGGCATTGTCGATCGGCCCGCGGATGAACCCACGTTGGCGCCCATCCGGCCCGATCAACGCCAGGTTGGCGCTGTGCTCCACCAGGTAATTGGGCTTGCGCGTGTCGGCCGCGATGAATGGAATGCTGATGGCCCTGGCCAGTGTCTGCAGAGTGTCGACCGGCGCCACCCACCCCCGGAATCCCGCCTTGAAATAACCCAGGTATTGCTTGAGCCGCTCGGGCGTGTCGCGGTGCGGGTCGACGCTGATCAGCACCACTTGCAGGCGCTCGCGCGTGGCGTCCGGTAGCTGGTTCTGCACATTGCGCAGGTTGGCCAGCGTGGTGGGGCAGATATCCGGGCAGAACGTGTAGCCGAAGAACAGCAGCGACCATTTACCCTGCAGCCGGGTCAGGTCGACCACCGATCCGTTCTCGTCGGTCATGTGCAGGGCAGGCATCGCGCGGCTTTGCGCCAACAGCATGATGCCCGCATCGACCAGCCCGGCGCGGTCGGGTTGACGCTGTCCACTGAGCAGGTGATGAACGCTCAGCCCGATCAGCAGGGCAAGGGCGCCGGCAAGGGTAAACACGATTTTCTGCGTTCGGGTCATGAGCCTGGGATCGAGAGACGTTGGAGGAGGCGACGTTATCAGGCGAGCCGCAGCGAGGGTAGTGGTCAAGCGCCGTTATGAAATGTGTCCTGATTATGACAAATGCGTCTTAGCCTTCCCGATGGGCCAGCTATCGTTCCCACTTCACTTGCGTGACACTCGCCTGGAGCCTTCATGAACACCGCCGCATTGCGCGAGCAGATTCAACGTGCAACCGAACACGAGGCCGCTACCGGCCACCTGCATCAACGCCTGGAAAAACAGTTGCCGCAGCTGCACCCGGCCATCGACCTGGCCGAGGGCGGTGGTGTCGCTTTGTGGCGCTTCGTCAGCGCCTACATCGAGGAAGTCCCGCAGTTGCTCGATGCGGCCAGCGAAGTCGCCGGCAAGGCCGGAATCGAGTCGCAGATCAAACCGGTACTGAAGATAGCCGAGGAGTATTTTCTGCGTCCGCCCGGAATTGTGGCCGGCCAGGAGGGGCTGGATGGCCTGCTCGACGAAGCCTACCTGGCGCATCGCCTGGTCGAGGAAGTGAACGACCTGTACATCCGCCACCTGGGCCAGCCACTGATACCGCTGGACATGACCGTGGCCAACCTGATCGCTCACCAGTTGATCGGTGAAACGTTCGCCAACCAGCTGGATGAAGTCGTGCATCACTCGATGGCTCAGATGCTCTGTGACGAGCGCTTCGAGCTGCCGTCGGTGCTGGCCTATCGCGACAAGCTGATCAGCCCTGAAACCGGCGCGGCGTGGCAGCAATGGCCGTGCATGTCGCGGCGCCTGGGTATTGGCCTGGACCTGAACTCAGCCAGTTCCTGAGGGCCTGCACGGGGCCTGGCGAGCGGTCGTCGCCAGGCCCCGTGCAGCCGGTCTGCGCGGTCGTGCTAGCTGCCGAAGCCTGCCGTGGTGCGCAGCCGACCCTCGATACGCCGCTTCAGCCCGCGGCTTTCGATGACCATCCGCGAGCCCTTGCTCTGGTTGGCCCGACCCCAGTCTTCCAGCAGCTCCAGGCATGAGTGGTCGATGTAGTTCAACCCGGCCAGTGGCACATGCACGGTCGTACCCTCCGGAATGCTCGCCAGGGCCTTGGTCAGGGCCGGTACCTTGAGAAAGGTCGCCGAGCCCACCATGCGCAATTCCACTTCACCCGGTGCCTGGTCGATCAGGGTGATCTTCAGACGTGCCGCCTTGAAGGCCAGCTTCAGCAAGGTCAGGGCGAAACCCAGCAGCACACCGGTGAGCAGGTCGGTGAAGACGATTGCCAGCGCCGTGGCCGCGTAGGTAAACATCGGCATCCGGCCGTAGCGGCCCAGGCCCTTGAAGGCCTTGAAGTCGACCAGCTTGACGCCGGTGAAGACCAGCACGCCCGCCAGGCTAGCGACCGGGATGCTTTGCAGCAGGCTGGACAGCAAAACCACGAACCCCAGCAGCCAGACACCGTGCAGGATCGCCGACATGCGTGTCTGTGCGCCGGCCTGGACATTGGCCGAGCTGCGCACGATCACGCCGGTCATGGGCAGCGCGCCCAGAATGCCGCAGAGCATGTTGCCTACACCTTGTGCCGACAGCTCGCGGTCGAAATCCGAACGCTGGCCGTTGTGCATGCGGTCGACCGCTGCTGCCGAGAGCAGGGTTTCGGCACTGGCGATGAAGGCCACGGCGATCGCGGCGATGAGCAGGGCAGGATCGGCCAGGTTGAGCAGGTCTGCCGGGCGTAGCCAGTCGATGGCTTCCGCCAGGTTCGCCGGCACTTCGACACGCTTGACCGGCATCGCGAAGAACAGGCTGAGGCCCGTCGCCAGGCCTACACCGAGCAAGGCACCGGGCACGAAGCGCAGTTTTTGCGGGCGCAGCTTTTCCCACGCATACATCACGGCAATGGTCAGCAGGCCCAGCAAGCCAGCCTGCCAGCCCAGCCCGCCACCGATGCTGGGGATGGCCTGGCCGACCACGGCGGGAAATTCGATCAGGTTGCTCAAGCCCGAGGGTTGCGGCGCCCGGTCGAGCATTACATGCACCTGGGACAGCACGATCAGTACGCCGATGCCGGCGAGCATGCCGTAGACCACTGCCGGTGCGGTGACGCGGAACCAGCAGCCGAGCTTGAAGCGCCCGGCCAACAGTTGCAGCAGGCCGGCCAGCAGCAGGATCGGCCCGAGCATGGCCATGCCATGCTGGCGAACCAGCTCGAAGACCAACACCGCCAGGCCGGCGGCGGGACCACTGACCTGCAACGGCGACCCGGCCAGGAATCCGACCACGATACCGCCGATGATGCCGGTGATCAGGCCTTTGGAAGGCGGCATTCCCGAGGCGATGGCGATACCCATGCACAACGGCAGCGCAACCAGAAACACCACGACCGAGGCGAGCAACTCGCGCGGCAACACTGCTTTCATCTGTGCAATATTCACGTTCAATCTCCTGCAAGCATTCAGGCGAGCCGGGCCGCACTTTTCGACAGGCAGCAGCGTGCCTGCCCAATCCCCTGCGGCCCAGCCAACGCGGCTGGGTACAAGTGGATTCGGCAAGCGAACGATGAGGTGTGCTGTCGACAGATTACGGCCAGGCGGGCCCTGTCATACGAATGACGCGGCTACCTAGAACCGGCCCTTGGGCGTCGCGCTCGGGGTCGTAGTCATTCTGTCGAGGGGACGGAAGCAGTCCTGTTCGGCGTCGTAGGCCTTGATCTCGCTGGTTTCGATGTTGTAGATCCAACCGTGGATGAACAACTGGCCGCTGGCCATGCGCGAGGCTACCGATGGGTGCGTGCGCAGGTGCTGCAGCTGGGAAATAACGTTTTCTTCGGTCAGCACTTTCATGCTTTCGGCTTCGTTGGCGCAGTTGCAGTTGTCTTCGACGACCGTGCGGGCCACTTCCGAATGGCGCAGCCAGGCCTTGACCGTTGGCATCTTTTCAAGCGAAGCCGGGTTGAGCACGGCACGCATGGCGCCGCAGTCGGAGTGGCCGCAGACGATGACGTGCTGCACGCCCAGCGCCAGGATGGCGTATTCCAGCGCTGTGGAAACGCCGCCGTTCATTTGCCCGTAGGGTGGCACGACGTTACCGACGTTGCGGGTGACGAACAGGTCGCCGGGGGAGCTTTGGGTGATCAGTTCAGGGACGATTCGCGAGTCTGCACAGGTGATGAACATGGCCCGTGGCGCTTGCGCAGTGGCAAGCTTCTTGAACAATTCCTGTTGCTGGGGGAAGACGTCATGATGGAAATGCAGGAAGCCGTCGACGATCTGCTTCAGGGAGGCTTCAGCCGTATCGGCATGGCTCGGTGTAGGATCCTTGTCGCTCATGATTCATCCTCTTGCTGGATTTGAGATGGTTCCCAGTTTACCGGGTAAAAATTCCCACAGCTCATGGCTGGATGAGACGATTCACACAGGATTATGACTCGTGAGTCATTTGTCACTAACCCTACCGGTGAAAACTTAACTGAACCTGAATCGAGGCGTCTATTGCGCGGGGATGAGGGTTGTCGAGACGATGAACGGTGTTACAGGAGCACGCGGTCCCTGTAGCAGCGGCGCAAGCCGCGTCAGGCGTCACCGCGTTTTCCCAGATGCACCACATGGACCGCCGACGCGGCTCGCGCCGCTGCTACAGGGATCATGCGATCCGCAACCACGGTGCAAGCCGCTCCGGTGTCGGCTGTAGCAGCGGCGCAAGCCGCGTCATGAGGGCATACGGTGCAGCTGGCGGTTCAACGCACCAGGCAGGGACGCTTGTTGTCGAACTGCCAACCCGAGATCAGGTATTGCATGGCGATGCCGTCATCGCGCGCGCCGAGGCCCTTGGCCTTGTACAGCTCGTGGGCCTTGGCCACTTCGTCCATGTCGATGTCCACGCCCAGCCCCGGTTTGGCCGGCACCTTGACGAAGCCATCGACGATCTGCAGCGGCTCTTTGGTCAGACGCTGGCCGTCCTGCCAGATCCAGTGCGTGTCGATCGCGGTGATCTCACCCGGCGCCGCAGCCGCCACCTGGGTGAACATGGCCAGGGAAATGTCGAAATGATTGTTGGAGTGCGAGCCCCAGGTCAGCCCCCAGTCGTTGCACATCTGCGCCACCCGCACCGACCCCTGCATGGTCCAGAAATGTGGGTCGGCCAGCGGGATGTCCACCGACTGCAGCTGAATGGCATGGCCCATCTCGCGCCAATCGGTGGCAATCATGTTGGTGGCGGTGGGCAGGCCGGTGGCACGGCGGAACTCGGCCATGACTTCACGCCCCGAGTAGCCGTTCTCCGCGCCGCATGGGTCCTCGGCGTAGGCCAGCACATGGTGCTGGTCACGGCACAGGCCGATCGCCTCCTTCAATGACCAGGCACCGTTGGGGTCCAGGGTGATGCGCGCCTCGGGGAAGCGCTCGGCCAGTGCCGTCACCGCCTCGATCTCCTCGGCACCGCGCAGCACGCCACCCTTGAGCTTGAAGTCATTGAAGCCGTACTTGGCCTTGGCCGCTTCGGCCAATCGCACGACCGCCTCGGGGGTCATTGCCTTTTCATGGCGCAGGCGGCTCCAGTCGTCGCCGGCGTCCGGCTCGCTGCGGTAGGCCAGGTCGGTCTGACCACGATCACCGACGTAGAACAGGTAGCCCAGCATCTTCACGGCGTCGCGCTGCTGGCCTTCACCCAGCAGCGCCGCCACTGGCACCTCGAGAAACTGCCCGAGCAGGTCGAGCAGGGCGGCTTCCATGGCCGTCACGGCATGAATGGTGATGCGCAGGTCGAAGGTCTGCAGGCCCCGCCCGGCGCTGTCACGGGCGGCGAAGGTGGTGCGCATGCGGTTGAGGATCTGCTGGTACTGGCCGATGGGCTGGCCCACCACCAGGCTGCGGGCGTCTTCCAGGGTTTCACGAATGCGCTCGCCCCCAGGCACCTCGCCAACCCCGGTGTTACCCGCACTATCCTTGAGAATCACGATGTTGCGGGTGAAGAACGGGCCGTGGGCGCCGCTGAGATTGAGCAGCATGCTGTCGTGCCCGGCAACCGGGATGACTTGCAGGCTGGTGACGACAGGAGCGTTGTGCGCGGTCATATTGTTTTCCTTCTCCATGTTGTTGTCCTTGTCATTGAATCCACGCCAGGCGCCGCATGGGCCTGGCGAAAACAGTGCAGGCCGGCGTGCCCGTCAGAGCGACCGGGCCTGCGCGGGTTCGGCCAGGCCGTTGGCAGGCTTGCCGGGCTTGGGCTGGGTACGCGCGAAGAACACCACGATCGCGGCCAGCACTGAGGTACCGGCCAGGCCGTACAGCCCGCCCTGAATGGAGCCCGTGCTCTGCTCCAGAAAGCCGAAGGTGGCCGGTGCGACGAAGCCACCCAGGTTGCCCACCGAGTTGACCAGAGCGATCACCGCCGCAGCGATGCGTGCATCCAGGTACGCCTGGGGAATCGGCCAGAACAGCGACGAGGCCGACTTGAAACCGATCGCGGCGAAACACACGGCGACGAAGGCGAACACCGGCCCACCGGTGGTCGACATGAACATCCCGGCGGCGGCGATCAGCAAGGCCGTGGCCACCCACGCCTGCTGGAATTTGAACTTGCCGGACAGGGCCGCGAAGCCGTACATGGCAATGATCGAGATCAGCCAGGGTATGGAGTTGAGGAAGCCCACCTGCAGGTCGTCCAGGCCGCCCATTTTCTTGATGATGCTGGGCAGCCAGAAGGTCGCCGCATAGATGGTCAGCTGGATGCAGAAGTAGATCAGGCAGAACAGCAGGATCTGGCGATCCCTGAGCAGGGTGCCCAAGGTAGGCTTGACGGTGTGCATGGCATCACGTTCGCGCTGTTCGCGGTCAATCTCGCCCACCAGCGTGTCTTTCTCTTCCTGGGTCAGCCATTTGGCGTCGTGAACCCTGGAATCCAGCCAGAACCAGACAAAGAAGCACAACAGCACCGAGGCCAGGCCTTCGATCAGGAACATCCACTGCCAGCCGTGCATGCCCAGCCCTTCGATCTGCAACAGGGCACCGGCCAGTGGCCCGGAAATCAGCGAGGCCAGGGCCGAACCGCTGAGGAAAATCGCAATCGCCTTGCCACGCTCGACCCCAGGCAACCAGCGGGTGAAGTAGTAGATCACCCCCGGGAAGAAACCGGCTTCGGCGATCCCCAGCAGAAAGCGCAGGATGTAGAAATGGGTTTCGTTCTGAATGAACGCCATCATCGTCGCGACGATGCCCCAGGTGAACATGATCCGCGTCAGCCAGACCCGTGCGCCGACTTTCTGCAACAGCATGTTGGACGGCACTTCGAACAGGGCATAGCCGATGAAGAATAACCCGGCGCCGAATCCGTAGGCTGCCGCACCGATGCCCAGGTCATGCTCCAGGTGCGTGCGCACGAAGCCGATGTTGACCCGATCGATGTAGTTGACGATAAACATGATGACGAACAGCGGAAGTACGTGACGCTTCACTTTCGAGACGGCGCGGGCCAGGACGGCATCGCCGGTTGCAACGTTTGAATTGCTCACAATTCAAATCTCCCACTGATTGTTTTTATGCGGGTAGTGTGTGGATCGAGCGGCAGCTGTGTGCTCGGTCGGCAGACATCATACAACTCAGCATGATTCAAACTCAACGCTTATGCAGGCTTTAAGCATGCCATCCGTCGTTGTCATACATCTTGGCGAGCAGGTGGCGATGTCGATGGTCATTCCGCGAAACCCGTACCGAGCCCCGCGCAATGCCTGAGTGATACACCCAAGGTATGATCGGACTTTTCCTCGAGGGGGGCTCATCGATGTCCAAGCGACCCAACAGCCTGGCCCATGTGCTGGTCGAGGCCTTGAGCCAGCAGATCCGCCTGGGCACCTTGGCGCCAGGGGCCAAACTGCCGTCGGAGGGCGCCATCGTGGCCGAGCACGGGGTCAGCAGGACCGTGGTGCGCGAAGCCTTGTCACGCTTGCAGGCGTCCGGGCTGGTGGAGGCCCGGCATGGCGTCGGCACCTTCGTGTTGCAGCGCGAGCCGGCCCATGGCCTGCGCTTGAACGTCGATACGGCGCTCAGCGTGCGCGGCATCCTGGAGCTGCGCCTTGGCTTGGAAACCCAGGCGGCGGCTTTGGCGGCCAAGCGTCGCAGCGACGCTCAACTGGAACGCATGCGCAAGGCGCTGGATGACTATCAACGCTCGCTGGCCAACAACGACAGTTGCGTGGAGGAAGACAAACGCTTTCACCTGCTGATTGCCGAGGCGACCGGCAATACGTATTTCACCGACATCATGCAGCACCTGGGTGATGCGATGATCCCGCGCACTCGTCTGAATGCGCTGGAGAAAGGTGACGCCGATCTGTCCCAGCTGGGGCAGTTGGCGAACCTCGAGCATGAAGCGATCTACCAGGCCATTCGCAAGCAGGATGCCGACGCGGCGCGGGCGGCGATGTGGCTGCATTTGAGCAACAGCCGTGATCGTTTCAATGCCGATTGAGGGGGAGGCCTTTTACTGAAGGGTTTCAGTGGGGGCCTCTTCGCGGGCAGAGACCCGCTCCCACAAGGATGGTCACCCATTCACATACCTGTGGGAGCGGGGCGGGCGGCGAGCCCTCTGCCCGCGAAGAGGCCGGCAGCCTCGATCAATGGCTGGTGGACTGCCCCAGGTCATCGCCGGAAGTGTGTTTCATGTCGTCACCGCGCATCTGCTTGACGTCGCCGGCCGACACCGCCGAGCCCTGATTGCCCCAGCTGGTGCGGATGAAGTTCACCACGTCGGCCACTTCCTGGTCGGACAGGCGCCAGGCGAAGGCAGGCATGGTGAACGTCGACGGCGCCGTGTGCGTCGCTGGCAACGTGCCCCCGGCCAGTACGATATGGATCAACGAACTGGCATCCTCGGTCTGCAGCACCGGGTTGCCGGCCAAGGCCGGGAACACCCGGGTATAGCCCTGGCCATCGGTCCGATGACAGGCTGCGCAGTTGTCGATGTACAGCCCGGCGCCGACCTTGCTGTCGTCGCCCTTCCACAGCGCATCGGCCACGCGCGCATCGTATTCATGCGGCTTGTCGGCCCGGTCCACTGCCGGAAGCGTCTTCAGGTAGCGGGCAATTGCGGTCAGGTCTTCATGGCTCATGTACTGCATGCTGTGCTCGACCACGTCGCTCATGCCGCCGAACACCGCGCTGCGGTCGCTGCGGCCGGTCTTGAGAAACTGCACCAGTTGCTCTTCGCTCCAGCTGCCCAGGCCGTCCTTGTGATCGCCGCGCAGGCTCTTGGCGATCCAGCCTTCGAGCGGTGCGCTGCCAGCCAGGAAGTCGGCGCTGTCGGCGGCGCTGAGGGCCTTCTCCTGCATGGTGATCGCCCGCGGCGTATGGCAGGCGCCGCAGTGCCCGAGCCCTTCGACCAGATAGGCGCCGCGGCTGATCACCGGATCCGAGCCCGGCGGTGGCTGATAGGCACTGACCTTGGGCGCGAACAGACCACGCCAGATCGCCAAAGGCCAGCGCATGCTCAACGGCCAGGGAATGTCGGTGGCCTTGTTCGGCTCGGCCACCGGCGCCACACCCTTCATGAAGTAGGCATACAGGGCCTGCATGTCGGCATCGCTGACCCGCGCATACGACGGGTAGGGCATGGCCGGGTACAGGCTGCTGCCGTTCTTGCCGATACCGTGGCGCACGGCCTTGTCGAAGTCGTCGAAACTGTAATTGCCGATGCCGTCGCCGTGCGGCGTGATATTGGTCGAGTAGACCGTGCCGATCGGGGTTTCCATGCCCAGTCCACCCGCGAATGGCGCACCGCCCTTGGCGGTATGGCAAGCCACGCAATCACCGGCACGGGCCAGGTAGCGACCCTGCTCGATCAGGGCGTCGTCGGGCTCGGCGGCCCAGGCCGGCAGACTGGTCGACAGGCAGGCCAGCAAGGTCAACGCAGCCATCTGGATAACGTTCATCTCTGCGCTCCTTATGCCTGCACCAGCGGGCCGGGGTTCTTCAGGTACTGCTCGCGAATGGCCCGCGCCGACCAGTAGGTCAATGCCGCCACCAGGCCAGTGGGGTTGTAGCCAAGGCCCTGAGGAAAGGCCGAGGCGCCTGGAACGAACACGTTAGGCACATCCCAGCACTGCAGATAGCGGTTGATCGCGCTGGTCTTGGGGTCGGTGCCCATGATCGCGCCGCCGTTGAGGTGGGTGGTCTGGTAGGAGGCAGTGTTGAAATGCTCGCCGACCTTCTTGCCGAGCAGGGCAATGGCCTTGGGGTTCATGGCCTGGGCGACCTTGCTCATTTTCTCGACCATGAAGCGGTTCATCTTGATGTCGTTTTCCTGCCAGTCGAAGGTCATGCGCAGCAACGGCAGGCCATAGGCATCGCGGTACACCGGGTCCAGGTCCAGGTAGTTGCCGCGATAGGACTGATGGGCGCCGTGGGCATCCATCGACACCTGATGGGTGTAGTAGTCGGCAGTGGCTTTCTTCCACGCACTGCCCCAGGCAGGCGTGCCGGGTGGATTGGCCGTACCGGCGATGGGCCGGCTGCCGGCCTGGTTGACCCACATCGGCGAGCCGCCGACGAAGCCATGGGGGCCATGGTCGAAGTTGTCGGCGTTGAAGTCGTCGAACGCCACGCCGTTGCCACCGGCACCGATGAAGTTGTTGGTGTGGGTGTCCTTGTCGAAGAAAGCCTTGATGGTGGCCATGTTCTGATAGGCGAAGTTCTTGCCGACCACGCCTTCGCCGGTCTTGGGGTCGTACGGCTGGCCGATGCCGGAGAGCAGCATCAGGCGCACGTTGTTGAACTGGAATGCCGCAAGAATCACCAGGTCTGCGGGCTGCTCGACCTCACGGCCCTGGGCGTCGACGTAGGTCACGCCGGTTGCCTTGCGCTTGCTGCTGTCCAGGTTGACCCGCAGCACGTGGGCATTGGTGCGTAGCTCGAAGGTGTCGACCTGACGCAATGCCGGCAGAATGTTCACGTTCGGTGACGCCTTGGAATACATGTAGCAGACATAGCCGCTGCAGAAGCCGCAGAAGTTGCAGGGGCCCATCTGCGCACCATAGGGGTTGGTATACGGCCCCGAGGTATTGGCCGAGGGCAGGTTGTACGGCTTGTAACCGACCTCGGCCGCAGCCTTCTGGAACAGCTGCGCCGACACGGTGTTCTTCTGCGAGGCCAGCGGGAAAGGGTTGGAACGATCCGGGGCATACGGGTTGCCACCCTTGCCTTCGCCGACGCGCACGCCGTTCACCGTCCAGGCCTGACCCGAGGTGCCGAAGACTTTTTCGGCAAAATCGAAGAACGGTTCCAGCTCTTCATAGCTGACGCCGAAATCCTGGATGGTCATGTCCTTGGGAATGAACTGCTTGCCGTAGCGCTCTTCGTAGTGGCTGCGCATGCGCAGCTCGATGGGATCGACCCGGAAATGCACGCCGGACCAATGCAGGCCGGCACCGCCGACGCCTTTGCCTGGCAGAAACGCACCCAACTGACGGTTGGGCAGGGCGACGTCGTTGACGCTGTGACGGATGGTCACGGTTTCCTTGGAGATGTCCTGGAACAGCTTCTTGCGCACGCTGTAGGTCAGCTCGTCGATCACCTGTGGATAACTGCCGTCGGGGTAGGTGTCCTGCATCGGGCCGCGCTCCAGCGCGACCACGTTGAGGCCCGCCTCGGTGAGCTCCTTGGCCATGATCGCGCCGGTCCAGCCGAACCCGACGATGACCGCGTCGACCTTCTTCATTACCGTTGCCATGTCAGGCCCTCTCGCCGCGAATCGATACTGCCGGGAAAGGGTATTGCTCGTTGCGTTCCACCCAATCCATGAAATCGGCGCGGGCGCCGGGAAAACCGATCTGCGTCCAGCCGACCATGCCTTTGTTGCCACCATGCACCGGGTCGCAGAAGAAGCCTTCGCGGGTGTTCTGCAGCATCAGACTGAAAAACGCCGTAGCTGGCAATTCCTCGAAAACCAGCTCCCCTGCTTCGATCTTGCTGAGAATACGCTCCTGGGTAGCGCTGTCTTGCTCGGCAAAGCTTTTACCTGATTGAGCCTTGCACCAGGTGTCCGTGGCAGCGATGCCCAAGCGATAGATCTGCTGTGGCACCAACTGCAGCTGATAGCCCATTTGCGGCGCGGCGTCGGTGACGAATGGACCCTGCATGTACCACAGCGCGCCGGTGGCGTAGGGCGTGTTCATCTGGCGGTCGATGAATTCTGCCGCTCCGGCTTCCAGAGCACCGGGGCCCAGATCGTCCGCCGGAATCAAGCGAGCCACTGCGGCTTGGACGAACGCCCATTCTTCAGCGGTGAAAAATGACGGCTGGTAGTCGGCGGCAGGCGCGGGGGCTGGCGAGCGAGTATCGGCGTTGGCATTGGCAGTCAGGGCAGCGACGCCCAGGCCACTGCTGGCAACGGTCACCACCGGAATGAGGGTCAGGGTTTTGCGCAGAAAATCCCGGCGCGGGTTGTTTTCTTGCTCGGACATCAAGGTTCTCATCAGCTGTTCGATACGGTTTTATCGATGCGCAGCCCAGCGGTACGTGTTCGTTGCACCACGCGGCCGGAGGCGGGTGGTGCTTTGTTGAAGGCGCAGACGCGACACATTCGGCACGAAGCCAGGCGCGGCAAAATGCCGCCCTGACGGTTCAGCCGATAAATGTATCCATTTGTGACGGCAAATGAAACCGGTTTCAGCCTACCTGTGCTCAGTCTTCACCTCTGTCGTTGCTCGAACGACTCACGTCTTGATGCCCAGATCGAGCAACAGCGCTTCGATACCCGCCTCGCTGCCAGCGAAGCTCTCGACCAGTTCCGCAAAAGGTCGCGTCCCTCCCGATGCCAGAATCAAGCGTTCGAAATCCCCGCCGACCTGACTCGAGAACAGCCCCTCACGCTTGAAGCGGGCGAACAGATGAGCGGCCAGCACCTGCGCCCAGACATAGCTGTAGTACCCGGCGGCGTAGTCGGCACCGGTGAACAGATGGGCGAAAGTGTTGAGCCAACGAACATAGGGCGGATGACGGACGATCTGCGTCTGCTCCAGCACCTGTTCGCCAATCTGCCGCGCCGACAGCGTGTCGCTGTGGCTGTGCAGGCGATAGTCGACCAGAGCGTATTCGAGTTGCCACAGCAGGGCCTGGCCACGAAAGCGGGCCTGGGCCGCGAGCGCCCGCTCGACGAAGGCGGTACCGATGGCTTCGCCGGTCCGGTGATGTCGCGACATCGATTGCAGAACTTCAGGCTGCATGGCCCAGTGCTCGAACACGCCGCTGGGCAATTCCACCGCATCTTCGGCCACGCCCTTGATGCCAGAGACGCTGCCATGGTCGATGCGGGTCAGTACATGGTGCAGCGCATGCCCCAGCTCGTGGAAGAACGTCTGGATGTCGCCCAGGCTCAGCAGGCAGGGAAACGCTGGCGTGTCGGCGGCGAAATCACACCCCACGTGGGCGATGGGCAGCTGCAGCCGACCATCGGCGAAACGGTGGCGGTCACGCAGGGCTTCCATCCAGGCACCCGCGCGTTTCTTCGGCCGAGTGTGCAGGTCCAGGTAGATATGGCCCAAGACCTGTCCCTGCTCGCTGAGTTGAATCAGGTGCACCGATGCAGGCTGGCGCGGTGCTGGCGGGCATTGCAGCCACTGCACGTCGAACAGCTGCTCGAGCAGACGCTGCAGCCCATCGAGCACCGCCTGCACGGGAAAGTACTCACGCACCTTGAGCTCTGTCACCCCATGATGGATCTGCAGGTATTTCTCCTGATAGTAATTGCAGTCCCAGGGCTGCAGCGCCGGCACTCCGAACAGCGCGGCCAGTTCCTGCAGCGGGGCGAACTCCGCCTGCGCCGCAGGGCGGACCTTGTCGATCAATTGCAGCAAGAGCTGCTCCACGTCCGCGGCCTCGTCGAACATGCGCGTGGCCTGGGCCAGCGAGGCATAGCTGCGATAGCCACCCGCTTCGGCCAGCTCGGCGCGGGCGGCAAGGATGCGTTGCAGCACCGGTCCATTGTCATAGGTTCCGGCCTGCGGGCCTTGCTCCGAAGCCTGGGTGTAGAAGGCGCGGTACACCTGCTCGCGCAGCGCGCGGTCATGAGCCTGGCTCAATACCGCCAGCACCAGCGGCAGCTCCAGTGGCAGCCGCCAGCCCGACTGGCCGGCCTCGCGCGCGCATAGCGCCATGCTGGCAAGTACCGCGGGAGCAATGCCTGCCAGAGCGGTTTCGTTGTCGAACGCCAAGGCCCCGGCTTCGCTGGCTGCACTCAGGTTGTCGGCAAAGGTTTGGTACAACCCGGCCAGCTCCATCTGCAGACGCCCAATGCGCTTCTGGATCGACGGCTGTGTGCCTACCCCGGCCAGGCGCGAAGCACGCAACGCATGGTTCAATGCAGCCTGCTGGGTCGGATCGAAATCGAGCGCCTGCGGGCTCTGCTGCAACAGCTGCAGCACGGCATGCACGGTACGGTTGTGCTTGATGGCCAATTCATAGGCCTGCACCCGATCGCGGCAGCGCGCATAGGCGTCGATCACCGCCAAGTGCTGATGACGACTGAGCAACTGCTCGGGCTGCAGCACCGCCAGCAGGCGCTGGTGCATGTCTTCCAATGGCTTGACCAAGCCTTCCCATGTAGGTGCCGCGAGCTGCTCGGGGAGCAATTGCGCCAGCTGCCGGAGGTTGGTCTGGATCACATGCTCGATCGCCGGCTCGACGTGTTCGGCCCTGATCAAGTGGTAGGGGATCACATCGTGATGGCCCAGCAGGGGGTTTTCGGCAAGCAGGGCGGGGAGTGCAGCGAGGTGCGCAGCGGTCATGTTCGATTCCTTGAATGACGCCTGAGTGGCGCGCCAGTCTAGGAACGGGAACGAAGCATGACGTGGTAGCCGGCTATTGCCGTCGGCCTGCCCTTGCGGCAAGTCGGCGGCACGCCTGGCTCAAGGCTTCTTGAGCTTGGGGTTGGGAAAGAACTGCACCGGTTGCGACGTGGGCCGGGCAACCTTGACGGCGACCTTGTTGACCCGCGTGCCCAGCTCGCTGGGCACCGACTGGCCCTGCGCGTTCAGCGTGTCGCTGTAGCCACAGGCCACGCACTCGCGATGCGGGACTTCGTCGACGCTCCACATCATCAGCTTGTCCGGCTCGCTGCAGGCCGGGCAGACGGCCCCGGCGATGAAGCGTTTCTTGGTGATCATGCTGCCGCTTCCTCGCTCAACCCGCTGTGGCGCAGCAGCGCATCGATGGAGGGCTCGCGACCGCGAAAGTCGACGAACAGCACCATCGGTGCCTGCGACCCACCACGGGCCAGAATGGCTTCGCGGAACGCGCGGCCAGTGTCGGCGTTGAGCACGCCGTCTTCCTCGAACTTGCTGAACGCGTCGGCCGACAGCACTTCGGCCCACTTGTAGCTGTAGTAACCGGCCGCGTAGCCGCCGGCGAAGATGTGCGCGAAGCTGTTGGGAAAGCGGTTGTAGGCCGGTGGACGCATGACCGAAACCTCGTCGCGGACACCGTCGAGCACTTCCATCACGCTGCGGCCGTCGCCGTGGGACGCATGCAACTCGAAGTCGAACAGCGAGAACTCGATCTGCCGGACCATCATCAAGCCGGACTGGAAGTTCTTCGCCGCCAGCATCTTCTCCAGCAGGTCCTGGGGCAAAGGCTCGCCGGTTTCGTAGTGACCCGAAATCAGGGCCAGGCCTTCGGGTTCCCAGCACCAGTTTTCCATGAACTGGCTGGGCAACTCGACTGCGTCCCACGCCACGCCGTTGATACCCGAGACGCCCACATGCTCGACCCGCGTCAGCAGGTGGTGCAGGCCATGGCCGAACTCGTGGAACAGGGTGGTGACTTCATCGTGGGTCAACAGCGCGGGCTTGCCGGCATCGGCCGGGGTGAAATTGCACACCAGATTGGCCACCGGGCTCTGCAACTCGCCGGCCTCGGTGCGACGCCGGTCGCGCGCGCCGTCCATCCAGGCGCCGCCGCGCTTGTTGGCGCGCGCATAGAGATCGAAGAAGAAGCGGCCTACGTGCTGGCCGTTTTCCTTGATCTCGAACAGGCGTACATCGGGGTGCCAGGTGTCGAAGCCTTTCTGCTCGGCGATCTCGATGCCGTACAGGCGCTGCACGATGGCGAACAGGCCGCCCAGCACCTTGTCGATGGGGAAGTAGGCGCGCAGCGCCTCTTGGGAAACGCTGTAGCGCTGTTCGCGCAGCTTTTCGCCATAGAAGCCGCTGTCCCAGCTTTGCAGGTC
Organism: Pseudomonas sp. CFBP 8771; assembly: GCF_014841695.1. NCBI lineage: Bacteria > Pseudomonadati > Pseudomonadota > Gammaproteobacteria > Pseudomonadales > Pseudomonadaceae > Pseudomonas > Pseudomonas sp. CFBP 8771. The sequence continues at coordinate 61,298 of NZ_JACYUJ010000006.1, forward strand.
GGCACAACCCTGTTCGGCGGCGTAGGCTTTGAGCTGTTCCAGATCCTGGGCTGCGAACGGCTTGCTGCGCTGAGCCAGATCACGCAGGAAGGTCAACACCTGATCGGTCGATTCGGCCATCTTGGTGGCCAGGCTCAACTCCGAATAGCTGACGTAGCCCAGCAGCTGCGCCAGCTCCTGGCGCAGGTCGAGGATCTCGCGCATCACCGGCGTGTTGTCGTTCTGGCCAGCATTGGGGCCTTGGTCCGACGCGCGGGTGCAGTAGGCCGCGTAGAGTTCTTCACGCAGGGCACGGTCGTGAGCGTAGGTCATGACCGCGTAGTAGCTGGGGAACTCGAGGCTGATCAGCCAGCCGTCCAGGCCCTTGGCCTGCGCCGCTGCAGCCATCTGCGCCTTGGCCGAATCGGTCAGGCCAGCCAGGACCGCTTCGTCGGTGACGTGCTTGGTCCAGGCCTGGGTGGCATCGAGCAGCTGGTTGGAGAAACGGCTGCCCAGTTCCGAGAGCTTGCTCTGTACCTGTGCGTAGCGCTGCTGCTGATCCACCGGCAGATCGATACCGGACAGGCGGAAATCGCGCAGCGAATGCTCCAGAATGGTTTTCTGGGCAACGTCGAAGCTCGCAGCTTCAGGGCTGTTGGCCAGGGTTTCGAAAGCCTGGAACAGTTCGCGGTTCTGGCCCAGCTCGGTGGAGTAGGCACTGAGCGCTGGCAGGCACGCTTCATAGGCCTGGCGCAGTTCGGCACTGTTGCACACGGCATTGAGGTGGCTGACCGGGCTCCAGGCGGCGCCCAGGCGGTCGTTCAGCTCGTCCATGGCCAGCACCAGGCCGGCCCAGGTAGGCTGGCTGCCCTGGGTTTGCAGAATGTGGGCAATGGCCGCGCGGTTGTCGGCCAGGATCTGTTCAATCGCCGGTTGTACGTGCTCGGCACGGATCGCCGAGAACGGCGGCAGGTCGTAGGACTGCAGAAGGGGATTCGCGCTCACGGTTAAACACCTTGGCTATTGAAGAAACACTGGGACATCTTAATTACAATTGCGATTCACCGCAGCTATCGACAACACAGAGGATGCCTATCGTGGCTATTCGCACATTCCAGCAGCATACGCCGCGCCTTGGCGAACGCGCCTTCGTCGACCGCTCGGCGGTGGTCATCGGCGACGTCGAGATCGGCGCCGACAGTTCGATCTGGCCGCTGACCGTGGTGCGCGCAGACATGCACCGCATCCGCATCGGCAAGCGCACCAGCGTGCAGGATGCCAGTGTGCTGCACATCACCCATGCCGGCCCGTTCAATCCGGACGGTTTTCCATTGCTGATCGGCGATGATGTCACCATTGGACACAAAGTCATGCTCCACGGCTGCACCCTGGGCAATCGCATTCTGGTCGGCATGGGCAGTACCGTCATGGACGGCGCGGTGGTGGAAGACGACGTGATCATCGGCGCCGGCAGCCTGGTGCCGCCGGGCAAGCGCCTGCTCAGCAGCTTCCTGTACGTGGGCAGCCCGGCTCGGCAGGCGCGGCCGCTGACCGACAAGGAACGCGCGTTCTTCACCTACACCGCTGGCAACTACGTGAAGCTCAAGGACCAACACCTGGCCGAAGGCTTCGACAAGGACTGATTCCGTGCACTATCAAAATATCCTGTTCGACCTCGACGGCACCCTGACCGACCCGCGCGAGGGCATCACCCGCTCCATCCAGTATGCCTTGGCCAAACTGGGCATCGACGAACCCGACCTGCGCAACCTGGAGCATTTCATTGGCCCACCCCTGCTGGAGCAGTTCATGCACGCCTATGGTTTCGACGAAGCCCGTGCCTGGCAGGCAGTGAATTACTACCGCGAGCGTTTCCGCGTCACGGGCCTGTACGAAAACCAGATCTTCGCCGGTGTCATCGCGTTGCTCGAAACATTGCAGGCGCAGGGTCGGCATTTGTACATCGCCACGTCCAAACCCTGGGAGTTCGCCCGGGAAATCGCCCGCCATTTCGATTTCGCCAGGCACTTCAAGGTCATCTACGGCAGCGAGCTCGACGGCACGCGAACCGACAAGGTGCAACTGATCGCTCATATCCTCGAGCAGGAAGGGCTGCAGCCGACGCAGACCTTGATGGTCGGCGACCGCAAGCATGACCTGATCGGCGCCCGCCTCAATGGCCTGGATTGCGCGGCGGTGGGCTATGGGTTCGGCTCGCGGGAAGAGCTGGTCCTGGAAAATCCGACGTATCATTTCGATACGTTGCAGGCGCTGCATGAGGCGTTCTTGCAAGGCGCGGGATGATGCGGTGAAGGCGCGGGCCTCTTCGCGGCCACTGGCCGCTCCTACGGGGATTCGTGCAGCGGTACAGATACCGGGTTACGCAAGGCCTCGTGTAGGAGCGGCCAGTGGCCGCTCCTACGGGGATTCGTGCAGCGGTATAGATACCGGGTTACGCAAGGCTTCGTGTAGGAGCGGCCAGTGGCCGCGAAAGGGCCCGAGAAACCACTGCAACCTTCATCTGCCCAACCGATTCAACTCGGTCCTGCGCTGGTCCATCGGCAACTTGCCCAGCTTTTCCGCTTGGGCATAGAACGCCTGCCAATCACCATTGACCTGCCGGAACAGGCCGGCGAACGCCGGCACCCATTGGTCGTACAATCCGAACGGCAGCAGCTTGGCATTGTTCATCGGCCCGTTCATCCAGGCATCGAAACGCCGGTCGCCACCCCAGCGTCCATCGCGCAACTGGCGATACTCGCGGCGCAGGTGCTCGAACTCGGCAGCCTTGCCTGCGCGCATGGCCTCCGCCGACAGCGGCTGTGCGTACAGCGCACCCAGGCGTTCGCGGGTCTCGAGCACCAGCCGGGTGAACTGCTCACGTTGTAGTGCAGGTGTGCCTGCCGCCTTTGCCAAACCGCGCCAGGCCCGCCACTGCCGAGTGCCCTCCTGCTCGACGAAGGTGGCGAAGGACTCGTTGAACTCGGTGTCGTCCTGCACATACACGCGCTGATGCGCCAGCTCATGGAAGATCAGCGTGGCCAGGCGCTCGTCGCCCCAGCCCAGCATGGTGTTGAGAATCGGATCATCGAACCAGCCCAAGGTCGAGTAGGCTTCGACGCCGCCGATGTACACATCCCGGCCCGCCAGCTTCTGCAGCGCCGCTTCGCCCCGCGCGCCGGACTGGCTGTAGTAGCCGCGGTAGGCAACGCACCCCGCGATGGGAAAGCAGTGGGTCAACGGGGCGAGGGAAAACTCGGGCGTGGCGAACACGTTCCACACCACCAGCGGCCGACCGATGTCGGCATACAGCCGATAGCTGCGGTTGTCCGGCAGGTGCAGATGCACGCTGGCGAAATCGCGAGCGGCCTGGGCACGCTGCAACTGCTCGCGCAGGCGCGGGTCGCGCGCGGGGTCTGCGATGATCCGCGTGACCGGCTCGCGTGCCTGCAACAGCTGCCACTGGCCCTGCATCAGCTGGCCGTAATAGCCGACGCTGGTGCAACCGCTGAGCAGGAACAGCAGGCACAGGGGAACAAAAGCGCGCAAACCGCGGTCGAGTGCGGCAAGAATGGAACGACGAACAACAACGAATTCATGCATGTGGTTTTCCATGGCCAGGCCCGCCAGCGAGCAGGTGTTATCGGCGCTGACCCTGCATCTTACGATCCCATCAGGAGAATTCCATGCGCGCATTGATCATTGCTGGCGGCATGCTGGCCCTTGCCGGCTGCGCCGGTCTGCCCGACCCGGACCCCAACCAGGCCTGGATCGATCTGCAGGCCAACGGGCACAACGCCCTGCAGGCGACGCAAGTCGACGAGCGGGAATGGGGCGACACCCGTTATTTCGAAGTCGAACCCGGCAGCCATGAGCTGACCGTGCGCTTGCAGTTCCCCGTGCAGCCGACCAACATCGGCCCAGTCCCCGCGCCGCTGTGGCGCAACTGCGAACTGAACCTCACCTATGCCGGCTTCGACGCGGGGCAGCGGTATTTCCTGGAAGCCGGCAGCGTCGGCTTTCGCCCGTGGGCCAGGCTCTACGACGAGCAGCGCAAACTGGTAGGCCAGGCGCAACCTGCGGGCTGCCAGAGCGCCTGAGCACTGGCCTGAACATGGCCACCGTCGGCGGCGACTCGCAGCGCCGACGCAAAGCTTCTAGACTCGACCTTTGTCCTGCTCACTTTCTTCCTGCAGCCAAGGAGCTTCCATGCGCGCCGTGCTCGCCCTGTTGACCCTCGCCACGCTTGCTGGCTGCGCCAATCCGCCGTTGCCGGCCGTTGACCCTGGCAAGGCCTGGATCGAGATGTTCACCACGACCGGTCGCCTGGTCATGGCAGAAAGTCTGGATGGTCGCAAACTCAATGACGGCCGCTACTTCCAGGTAGATCCCGGCAGCCATGAGCTGGAAGTGCGTTTTGACTACGAAATGTACGCCGGTGGCGGGCTGGTCAACGACCCGTTCGACCGTACCTGCTACTTGACCGTGCGCTATGACGGTTTCAAGGCAGGTCAGCGCTACCGCCTGGAGGGCAGGGCGATTGCCATGCAGGCCAGTGCGCGTTTGTACGATTCGAGCCGGGAGATTGTTGCCGAAGACCGGGCGATTCACTGCATTCCCTGAATCCAGGCGCAACGGTGCACCACTGAATCACAGCAGCGGATGCTGCGGGATCAGGTGTCGTTCTTTTGATAGATGATCTTGCGCATGCCATTGTCGCAGGAACCCACCACCATGCTCGGGTCCTTGGCGTCCAGATTGTCGACAATTTCCAGGGTGTAGGACGCAACGCCTGCCGCCTGGATCTTTTTTTCGATCTCGGCCTTCAATTCTTCGCACGACACGGGTGCAGCCGACGCCGAGGTTGCCAGGACACTGCATGTCATCGCCAAAATGAATCGTTTCATGGGCAATTCTCCAGGTGAGTGAGCAGTGTACGGCAACCGGGCGCAACCCTACCTCAAGATTCCAGCTTAGCGTCCAGGGTGATCTGGGCGTTCAGCACTTTCGACACTGGGCAGCCTTCTTTGGCCTTGTTGGCCAGTTCTTCGAACTTGGCCTGGTCGATGTTGGGGATCTTCGCCGACATGGTCAGTTTGATGGCGGTGATCGCGAAGCCTTCGCCTTCCTTGTCCAGCGTGACCTCGGCCGTTGTGTTGATCTGGTCTGGCGTGAAGCCTTCGCCACCCAGGATCATCGAGAAGGCCATGGAGAAGCAGCCGGCGTGGGCCGCGCCGATCAATTCTTCCGGGTTGGTGCCTGGCTGGCCTTCGAAGCGGGTGTTGAAACCATAGGGGTTGCTTTTCAGGGCGCCGCTTTGCGTCGAGATCTCGCCCTTGCCGGTTTTCAGATCGCCTTTCCAGACAGCCGATGCGGTTTTCTTGATGCTCATAAAGCCTCCTTGATGGGCGCGACGGGTTCGCGCGGTGACAAGTGTTCAGAGGCCACGGCGCGAGGCAAGTTCAGCGCCGTTCTGACCGCTGGCTATTGAATCCGAACCATAAGCCCATATTGATTACACACTCGGTAGCAAAGATGCGCGGGGCATCCCACCTGCCACATACCCACAGGATGCCAATGATCATGACTGGTTTGACCGATACGAAATACTCCGTCCTCGACCTTGTACCGGTGCGTGCCGACCACGGCCCGGCGCGGTCGCTGCACAACGCGCTGGACCTGGCACGCCACGCCGAAGGCTGGGGCTACAACCGTTTCTGGGTGGCCGAGCATCACAACATGGACGGGATCGCCAGCTCGGCGACCTCGGTGCTGCTGGGCTATCTGGCGGGGGGCACTTCGTCGATCCGCGTCGGCTCGGGCGGGGTGATGCTGCCCAACCATGCGCCGCTGGTGATCGCCGAGCAGTTCGGAACCTTGGAAAGCCTGTATCCGGGGCGCATCGACCTGGGCCTGGGCCGCGCGCCGGGGTCGGACCAGATGACGGCGCGCGCGTTGCGCCGTGAGCGCTCCGGCAGTGCCGACGATTTCCCCGACGACGTCCGCGAGTTGATGGCCTACCTGGGGCCACGCACTCCGGATCAGAAGGTGATTGCGGTGCCGGGCAGCGGCACCAACGTGCCGGTCTGGTTGCTGGGCTCCAGCTTGTTCAGCGCGCAGCTGGCCGGCATGTACGGCCTGCCGTACGCCTTCGCTTCGCATTTCGCGCCGCGCTACATGCATGAGGCAATCCGGGTCTATCGCGCCCACTTCCAGCCCTCCGAGGTGCTCGACAAGCCTTATGTGATGCTCGGCGTGCCCTTGGTGGCAGCCGACAGCGACGAGCACGCCGACTACCTGGCAACCTCGGTCTACCGCCGCATCCTCAACCTGATGCGTGGCCAGACCCTGGTGCAGCAACCACCCGTGAAAAGCATGGAAGGGTTGTGGTTGCCCCATGAAAAGGCCGCGGTCGGGGACTTTCTGGGCTTGGCGATGGTGGGAGGACCGGCGAAGATCCGCGCCAAGCTGGACGTGCTGAAGGAACAGACTCAGGCAGATGAGCTGATCTTTACCTGCGATCTGTACGAGCATGCCGACCGGTTGCGGTCGTATGAGCTATTGGCGCAGGTGATGCGGGGCTGAGCCTTGCACCGACCTGGTGTATTGCGGGGTTCGTTTCGCGGCCGCTGACCGCTCCTACAGGGGATTTCGTTTTCTGTGGGAGCGGGTGGCGGCTGCAATCTTCAGCGCTTGTAGACGATAGCCTTGGTACCGCCTTCACACGAACCGACTACCTGGAAACCGGCATCCGGAGTGACGTTGTCGACCACTTCCAGCGTGTAGCCCGACACGCCATTGGCGTCGATCTTCGCGGCGATTTCGCCCTTGAGTTCTTCACACGACTTGCCCGCAGCGAACGCGCCGCTTGCCAGGCTCAACAAACCCACAGCCAATAAAACTCGCTTCATCGCTTACATCCTTGGTCTGATAGTGCCGGTTTAAAGACAAACGGCGGGCCGCCTGGATTCAGGTCGACACGCCGGTAATGTGTTGTAACTCAACCTATGGCATTCGGCCAGTCGGAAGATTCCGTGTTTTCTGTCAGCTGTTCTGGATACGGAAGCCGACTTTGAGTGTGACCTGGAAATGCGCCACGCGACCGTCTTCGATATGGCCACGGGTTTCGGTCACTTCGAACCATTCCATTTTCTCGATGCTTTTGCTCGCTTCGGCCAACGCATTGTTGATGGCGTCTTCGATGGTAGTGGTCGAGGAACCTACCAGTTCAACCTTCTTGTACGTGTGGTGATCGCTCATGATGCTCTCCGTTAGGGTGGCTACTGAAGTGGTTGTCTACCTGTGTGGGGATTTCTGCGCTAAAAGTTCACACGCACTGCACTTTCATCTTGCAGCGCAGTCGGAATCTACACACGCTATTCACCACAATGAAGGAGAGTTACCCATGGCAATTTCGTCACGCAAAGCTTCGCTGCAGAGCATGGAAGCAGAAATCGAAAGCCTGCTCCGCTCCCTGGAAAGCCTGAAAGAAGATTCCACCGAGGAATCGCGCAAGGTGCTCAAGGCGCTGAAAGCCAACGCAGAATCCGCGCTGAGCCATTCGCGCAGCCTGATCAGCGACGCGTATGAAGAAGTGAAGGTCAAGACCAAGGAAACCGGTATTGCCACCCGTGACTACGCTCAGGAGCACCCTTGGGCCGCCGCTGGCGTAGCCGTTGGCGCGCTGGGCCTGATCGCCGCCTACCTGATGTGCAATCGCAGCAACTAATCGACCTGGCGTTCGAGCTCTTGCGCAAGCCATAGCGCCAGTTGTCGGGCGCGCCCGTCTGCGGCGCGTCGCGGGACCCAAAGTGCCAGCCGCGCCGGGGTTTGCGTAAACCCCCAGGGCGCGGCCAGGCGCCCGGCACGCAGGTCATCGACCACCAGCGGCTCGGGCGCGATGGCAATGCCCAGCCCGGCCACCGCTGCCTCCAGCAAATAATACAAATGCTCGAACCCCTGTCCCATGGTCAACGCCTCGGGATCCAGGCCGTTGCGCCGTGCCCAGCTGGGCCAGGCCTGTGGCCGCGATGTGGTGTGCAGCAACGAGTGCCCGAGCAAGTCGCTGGCCGTACGGCTCTGCAAGGCTTCGAACCCTTGGAAGCGCGGGCTGAGTACCGGGCCGATACGCTCTTCGGCCAGCTCGAACACGTCCATGTCGGCGGGCCAGGGCGGCTCGGCGAACATCAGCAAGGCGTCCAGCCCGGGACGGCGGGGGTCCAGGTCGCCTTCGCCGGCCGAGAGGTGCAGGCGCAAATCCGGCAGCTCGCTGTTCAGCCGACCCAATCGAGGTATGAACCAGCGCGCCAGCAAGCTTCCCGAGCACCCCAGAACGAACGGTGCCTGGGCCTGGGCCTGGCTGAGCTCCGTACAGACCAGACGCAAACGCTCGAAGGCCTCGGCGCTGGCATCGCGCAGTCGAATGCCGGCATCTGTGAGTTTCAAGCCACGCCCCTGCTTGACGAACAACGCGATGCCCAGATGCTCTTCAAGCACTTTCAACTGTCTGCTCACGGCACCGTGGGTAACGCTCAGGTAGTCAGCCGCCTTGCTGACGCTGTTCAGCCGGGCAGTGGCTTCGAACGCTTTGAGGGCATTCAGCGGGGGCAGGTCACGGCTCATGGTATTGTGAGAAATCCTGACAGGTTGTCGAGATCTTATCGGTTTTCTTCGATCGTTGTCGTGGGTACAGTGGCTACATCGTCATTCAATTCCCCTGGAGCTTCGCATGACCCAGACCAATCTTCGCAGTGGCCCTGACAGCAACGGCCTGTTCGGCGCCTTCGGTGGCCGCTACGTCGCCGAAACCCTGATGCCGCTGGTGCTGGAGCTGGCTCGCGAATACGAAGCCGCCAAGGCCGATCCCGAATTTCTCGAGCAGCTCGCCTACTTTCAACGCGACTACATCGGCCGGCCCAATCCGCTGTATTTCGCCGAGCGCCTGACCGAACACTGCGGCGGGGCGAAAATCTACTTCAAGCGCGAAGAGCTCAACCACACCGGCGCGCACAAGGTGAACAACTGCATCGGCCAGGTGCTGCTGGCCAAGCGCATGGGCAAGAAGCGCCTGATCGCCGAGACCGGCGCCGGCATGCACGGCGTGGCCACGGCCACGGTGGCGGCTCGGTTCGGCTTGCCTTGCGTGATCTACATGGGTGCCACGGATATCGAGCGCCAGCAGGCCAACGTGTTCCGCATGAAGCTGCTGGGCGCTGAGATCGTGCCGGTCACTTCCGGTACCGGCACCTTGAAAGATGCCATGAACGACGCCTTGCGCGATTGGGTCACCAATGTCGACGACACCTTTTACCTGATTGGCACGGTGGCCGGCCCGCACCCTTACCCGGCCATGGTTCGCGACTTCCAGTCGATCATCGGCAAGGAAACCCGCGAGCAGTTGCAGGAGAAGGAAGGGCGCCTGCCCGACAGCCTGGTGGCTTGCGTAGGTGGCGGTTCCAATGCCATGGGCCTGTTCCATCCTTTCCTGGATGACAGCAGCGTGGAAATCATCGGTGTCGAAGCCGCCGGCCATGGCGTGGATTCCGGCAAGCATGCCGCCAGCCTCAACGGCGGCGTGCCCGGCGTACTGCACGGCAACCGTACCTATCTGCTGCAGGACGACGATGGGCAGATCACCGACGCGCACTCCATCTCGGCCGGCCTGGACTACCCCGGTATCGGCCCTGAACACGCTTTTCTGCATGAAATCAAGCGCGTGAACTACACCAGCATCACCGATGAAGAGGCGCTGGCCGCGTTCCACGCCACCTGCCGCCTGGAAGGCATCATCCCGGCGCTGGAAACCGCCCACGCCCTGGCCGAGGCCATGAAGCGCGCGCCAACATTGCCCGCCGACCATCTGATGGTGGTGTGCCTGTCCGGCCGCGGCGACAAGGACATGCAAACCGTCATGAGCCATATGGGCGCCCACCCGCAGGAGACACTGGCATGAGCCGCCTCGAACAACGCTTCGCCGACCTCAAGGCCGAAGGCCGCGCCGCGCTGGTGACGTTCGTCACGGCGGGCGACCCAGGCTACGATGCTTCGCTGTCCATCCTCAAAGGCTTGCCGGCTGCCGGCGCCGATGTGATCGAACTGGGCATGCCCTTCACCGATCCGATGGCCGACGGCTTGGCCATCCAGCTGGCGACCCTGCGCGCGCTCAACGCCGGGCAGACGCTGGCGAAAACCTTGCAGATGGTCCGCGAATTCCGCGTCGACGACAGCACCACGCCGATCGTGCTGATGGGTTACTACAACCCGATCCACCGCTTCGGCGTCGAAGCCTTCGTGGCCCAGGCCAAGGAAGCCGGCGTCGACGGCCTGATCATCGTCGACCTGCCGCCCGAGCACGACGGCGAACTCGCCACCCCGGCGCAAGCCTCGGGTATCGACTTCATTCGCCTGACCACCCCCACCACCGATGATGCGCGCCTGCCACGGGTGCTGGAGCGCAGCTCCGGCTTCGTCTACTACGTGTCGGTGGCCGGCGTGACCGGTGCAGGCTCGGCCACCACCGAGCATGTCGGCGCTGCCATCGAGCGACTGCGCCGGCACACCCACCTGCCGATCAGCGTCGGCTTCGGCATCCGCACCCCTGACCAGGCCGCCGCCATCGCCCGGCTCGCGGACGGCGTAGTGGTCGGCTCGGCCCTGGTCGACAAGATCGCCAACGCCCAGCATCACGGCCAGGCCGTAGAGGATGTGTTGTCGCTGTGCAGTGCCCTGGCCCAAGGCGTACGCAGTGCTCGTGTGCAGTGAATCCGAGAGTATTGACCCAGGGCACACTCCTGGCCCGTGCAAAGCCAGCGGCCAGAGCGACATAGAAGGGTGAAAGGAACAGGCAGCTATCGCCCGCCTTGTTCCTCCATCACCCAATCCAGAAAGCGCTGCACCATCTGCCCGCGGCGCTTGCGTTGCGGGACGACCACGTAATAGCCCAACGCCGATGTTGCGCTGCCCTGAAGAGGGCGGCACAGCAGCTCTTGATCCAGCAGCGCATCCACCAAGTGCCGCCAACCGATGGCGACGCCCTGACCAGCGATGGCCGCCTGGATCAGCAAGGTGTAGTTATCGAAACGCAACTGGCCGGGGGCAGGCACACCTGGAATGTGCAGCGCGCGAAACACGTCGTTCCAGTCGAACCACTGGCTGCTGTGCTCGCCGCGCAGGTGCAGCAACGGCAACTCGATCCAGGCATCCAGCGCCAACGGCTGACGGTAACCGGCCAGCAGGCGCGGGCTGCACACTGGATACACCTCTTCGTTGAACAACCAATGGCTTTCGCCCTGGCGAAACCGACCATCGCCAAACAGCACCGCGACGTCGATATCGGGCCGGAGCAGGGCGTGACTGCGCTCGCTGGTGACCAGGCTGACATCGACCTGTGGATAACGTTGATGGAAGCGGTGCAGCCGCGGCATCAACCAGTACGCCGCAAAGGCGAAGTCAGTCGACACCTGCAGCACCTCGTGCTGAGTCTGCGCGGTGATTGCCTGCAAGCCGTCGTCGATGCGTTGCAGCCCCGCCTGGACCGCCTCGAACAGCGCAAGGCCGGCGTCCGTCAGGACGATGCCACGGTAGATGCGATCGAACAGGCGAGTGCCCAGCTGTTCCTCCAGACGCTTGATCTGCTGGCTGATGGCTGGCTGAGTGGTGCCCAATTCGACAGCCGCTGCCGTGAAGCCATGCAGACGCGCCGCTGACTCGAAGGCACGCAACAGGTCGAGGGACAAACCGCCGATACTTTCATACATAAGCTGCGCTTATCCTAGGCATTGTCGACAGCAGGCTTTACCGGGCTGGGCAGGGGCCGCATTCTGAATCGAAGCAAATTCGCATTACTCCCGACTATGGAATGCCCTGAGCCGATGAAGCGCAAGAACATTCTTTTCATCATGGCCGATCAGATGGCCGCACCCATGCTGCCGATCTACGCGCCATCACCGATCAAGCTGCCGAACATCAGCCGTTTGGCCGAGACCGGGGTGGTCTTCGATGCGGCCTACTGCAACAGCCCGCTGTGCGCGCCTTCGCGCTTCACATTGGTCAGCGGCCAGTTGCCGAGCAAGATCGGCGCCTACGACAACGCTGCCGACTTTGCCGCCGACGTGCCGACCTATGCCCACTACCTGCGGCGCCTGGGTTACCGCACCGCACTGTCGGGCAAGATGCATTTCTGTGGCCCGGACCAGCTGCACGGCTACGAGGAACGCCTGACCAGCGATATCTACCCGGCCGACTACGGCTGGGCGGTCAATTGGGACGAACCCGACGTTCGCCCCAGCTGGTACCACAATATGTCCTCGGTGTTGCAGGCTGGCCCGTGCGTGCGCACCAACCAGCTGGATTTCGATGAAGAGGTGGTCTTCAAAGCCCAGCAGTACCTGTTCGATCACATTCGCGAAGACGGCGATCGGCCATTCTGTCTGACGGTTTCGATGACCCATCCGCACGACCCTTACACCATTCCCAAGCCGTTCTGGGACCTGTATCGCGACGAAGACATCCCACTGCCTCAGGATGTACCGGACCAGGCCGCGCTGGACCCCCACTCGCAACGCCTGCTCAAGGTCTATGACCTGTGGGACAAGCCCCTGCCCGTGAACAAGATCCGCGATGCACGCCGCGCCTACTTCGGTGCGTGCAGCTACATCGATCACAACGTCGGCAAACTGCTGCAGACCCTGGAAGAAACCGGGTTGGCCGACGACACCATCATCGTCTTCTCCGGCGATCACGGTGACATGCTCGGCGAGCGTGGGCTCTGGTACAAGATGCACTGGTTCGAGATGGCCGCGCGGGTGCCGCTGCTGGTTTGCGCGCCCGGGCAGTTCAAGCCAGGGCGAGTGCAGGCCGCAGTGTCTACCGCCGACCTGCTGCCGACCTTCGTCGAGCTGGCCGGTGGCGAACTGGAACCCGGCCTGCCGCTGGACGGACGTTCGCTAGTGGCCCATCTGCAGGGTGAAAAGGGGCATGACGAAGCGTTCGGTGAATACATGGCCGAAGGTACCCACAGCCCGTTGATGATGATCCGCCGTGGCGCGATGAAATTTATCTACAGCGAGGTCGACCCTTGCCTACTCTATGACGTGGATAACGACCCACGCGAACGTGAAGACCTGAGCCAGTCACCCCCGCACCGGGCACTGTTCGAGGCTTTCCTGAGTGAAGCCCGCCGCAAATGGGACATGCCGGCGATACACCAACAGGTGCTCGCCAGCCAGCGCCGGCGCCGCTTCGTGGCCGGCGCACTGGCCCAAGGCAAGCTGAAGAGCTGGGACCACCAGCCGCTGGTGGACGCCAGCCAGCAGTACATGCGCAACCATATCGACCTGGACGACCTGGAGCGCAAGGCACGTTATCCACAACCCTGCCCATAACATTCGAAGCTCTGAGGGGAAGTCGCATGAAGGTCACCATGAAGATATCCACAGCCCTGGCCGCCGGTTGGCTGGCCGTTGCCGGAACCACGGCGGTCGCCGACGAACAACGGTGCGAGACGGTGAAGATGGCCGACCCGGGCTGGAGCGACATTGCCGCCACCAACGCGCTCACCAGCCTGGTGCTGGAAGGCATGGGTTACCGGCCCAAGATCGACACGCTGGCGGTGCCGATCATCTTTGGCGGTCTCAAGGATGGCCAGGTGGATGTCTTCCTCGGCAACTGGATGCCGGCCCAGCAGGGTTTCTACGACAAGTTCGTGGCCAATGGTGACGTGGTGCAGTTCGCCAAGAACCTGGACGGCACCGAGTTCACCCTGGCCGTCCCCGACTACGTGTATGACGCGGGTGTAAAGGATTTCGCCGACCTGGACAAGCACGCCGACAAGTTCGGCAAGAAGATCTACGGGATCGGTTCAGGGGCACCGGCCAACCTATCGCTGGCCGAGATCATCAAGAAGGACGAATTCGGCCTGGGTGACTGGAAACTGGTCGAGTCCAGCGAGCAGGCGATGCTGACCGAGGTCAATCGCAACGTGAAGAAGAAGTCGTTCGTGGTCTTCCTCGGCTGGACGCCGCACCCGATGAACGTGCAGATCAAGCTCAAGTACCTCACCGGCGGCGAGAAGTATTTCGGCTCGACCGGCACCGTGCACACCCTGACCCGCAAGGGCTATGCCGAGAGTTGCCCGAACACCGGCAAGCTGCTCAGCAATCTGGTGTTCACCCAGGACATGGAGAACAGCATCATGGCCGATGTGGCCAATAGCAAGAAAACCAGCGCACAGGCGGCGCAGGCCTGGCTGAAAGCCAATCCGGCGGTGTTGGAGAAGTGGCTGGAAGGTGTGAAAACGCTGGATGGCAAGGACGCGCTGCCGGCGGTACGCGCGAAGCTTTGATTTGACGGGCTTTGATTTGATGGGTGTCAGTCATGGCCCCTTCGCGGGCAGAGAGCTCGCCGCCCGCGAAGAGGCCTTCACTGACACCCTTCAATCAACTCAACCCGCCGCCATTTCCCGGCGCAGCTGGCTCAGCACCGGTGCCGTATCCACCGCCACACCACGCCAGTAGGTGAACGCTTCGGCTGCCTGCTCGACCAGCATCCCGAAACCGTCCAGCGACAGCCGTGCGCCGTGTTCGCTGGCCCAGCGGCAAAACGGCGTTGGCTCCTTGCCATACATCATGTCGTAGCAGACCGTCACACCGGGCTCGATCAGGCTGGCGGCGATCGGTGGCAGATCGCCCGCCAGGCTCGCCGAAGTGGCGTTGATGATGATATCCACCGGTTCTTCCAGCCAATCGAAGCCACTGGCCGCCACCGGCCCCAGGTCAGCGAACAGCTGCGCCAGCTGTTCGGCTTTCTCGACCGTGCGGTTGGCGATCACCAGTGACAGTGGCTGCTGTTCGAGCAACGGCTCGACCACTCCACGCACCGCGCCGCCGGCACCCAACAGCAGAATGCGCTTGCCCTGCAAGGTCACGCCGGCGTTGTTGACCAGGTCGCGCACCAGCCCCACGCCGTCGGTATTGTCGCCACGCAGGCTGCCATCGGGCAGCCGACTGAGCATGTTCACCGCGCCGGCGCGCTGCGCGCGCGGGGTCAGTACGCTGCACAGGCCGAACGCCTGCTCCTTGAACGGTACGGTGACGTTGGCGCCCAGCCCTTCTTCGAAAAAACCCAAGGCACTGCGGGTGAAGTCGTCGATGGGCGCCAGCCGTGTGTCGTATACCAGCGCCTGGCCCGTCTGCTCGGCAAACAAACGGTGAATGGCGGGTGATTTGCTGTGCCCCACCGGGTTGCCGAAAACCACGTAACTGTCCATGCGAATCGGTTCCTGAATCATAGGGGAGGGGTCTGCGCCAGCCAGTCGCGATCCTGCAGAAAGTAGTCGGTGAGCCGCGCTTCTTCGCTGCCAGGTACGGCTTTCCAGTCATAACCCCAACGCACCTGCGGCGGCAGCGACATAAGGATCGACTCGGTACGGCCACCCGACTGCAGGCCGAACAGCGTACCGCGGTCGTAGACCAGGTTGAACTCGACGTAGCGCCCGCGGCGAAACTCCTGGAATTCACGCTGCTGCGCGGTGTACGCCATGGCCTTGCGCCGCTGCACGATGGGCAGGTAGGCGTCGATGAAGGCATCGCCGATGGCGCGCATGAAGGCGAAGCTGGTGTCGAAATCCCATTCGTTCAGGTCATCGAAGAACAGGCCGCCCACGCCCCGCGGCTCGCCCCGGTGCTTGAGGTGGAAATAGCGGTCGCACCAGGCCTTGTAGCGTGGATAGACATCGGCGCCAAAAGGCTCGCAGGCTTGTTGCGCAACACGATGCCAGTGGATGCAATCTTCCTCGTGAGCGTAGTAGGGCGTCAGGTCGAAGCCGCCGCCGAACCACCAGACGGCCTCTTCGCCTTCCTTTTCGGCAATGAAGAACCGCACGTTGGCGTGGGAGGTGGGCACGTGCGGGTTGTGCGGGTGGATCACCAGCGACACGCCCAGTGCCTCGAAGCCGCGGCCGGCCAGCTCCGGTCGATGGGCGCTGGCCGAAGGTGGCAGGCCGGTGCCGAATACATGGGAAAAGTTGACCCCGCCTTTCTCGATCAACTCACCGTCTGCAATCACCCGGGTGCGCCCGCCGCCGCCCGCTGCGCGCGTCCAGGCATCTTCGACGAAGTGCGCGCCGCCGTCTTCGGCCTGCATGGCGTGGCAGATTCGATCCTGCAGATCGAGCAGATAGGCCTTTACGGCCTCTGTGCGGGTAGTCATGGCATCACCTTGAAAAAGGGCAAATACCGCCAGCGGCCTGGGAACACGCCTGACCGGCGATCAAGTCGGCGCGTAGCATAGCATCGCTCACCGCGTGCGGCAGTTGACGTCGATCAAGCAAAGGCGTCCGATAGGCCCTCGCCCAACGACAGCAGGAGTGAGCAGATGGCAAAGCGTATCCAGTTCGGTTCCACCGGCGGCCCGGAAGTCCTCGAGTTCGTCGACTTCGAGCCCAGGCAACCGGGCCCGCAAGACATTCGCGTACGCAATCACGCCGTGGGCGTGAACTACATCGACAACTACTTCCGCAGCGGCCTGTACCCGACGCCACTGCCTTCGGGCCTGGGCACCGAGGCCGCTGGCGTGGTCGAGGCGGTCGGCAGCGAGGTGGACCGGTTCAAGGTCGGCGACCGTGTGGCCTACGCAGGTGGCCCCCTGGGCGCCTACAGCGATCTGCACGTGCTGCCAGCGGCCATGGCTGTACGCCTGCCCTCGAGCATCAGCTTCGAACAGGCCGCTGCGGTGATGCTCAAGGGCCTGACCGTGCAATACCTGCTGCGTCAGACCTACAAGGTCGAGGCTGGCGAAACCATCCTGTTCCATGCCGCCGCCGGTGGTGTGGGCTCGCTGGCCTGCCAATGGGCGGCAGCACTGGGCGTGAAGCTGATCGGCACCGTCAGCTCGCCCGCCAAGGCCGAACGGGCCAAGGCCCTGGGTGTCTGGGAGGTGATCGACTACAGCCACGAAGACGTGGCCAAGCGAGTGCTCGAATTGACCGACGGCAAGAAATGCCCGGTGGTGTACGACGGTGTCGGCAAGGACACTTGGGAAACCTCGCTGGACTGTCTCCAGCCGCGCGGCTTGATGGTCAGCTTCGGCAATGCGTCGGGTGCGGTCAGTGGGGTCAACCTGGGCATCCTGTCGCAGAAGGGCTCGCTGTACGTGACTCGCCCGACCCTGGCCAGCTACGCCGTGCCCGGCGCAGTACAGGGCATGGCCGACGAGCTGTTCGAGATGATCGCCAGCGGCAAGCTCAAGGTCGACGTCAGCCAGCAGTACGCACTGAGCGATGCCGCCAAGGCGCAGACCGCACTCGCCGCGCGCGAAACGGTGGGCTCGACCATCCTGCTGCCATGAAACCAGGCAGGGAGCCCCGTGAACGCGGCGCCCTGCCTGGCCTCAGGGCCTGATCACTTCACCGGTGATCAGGTCGCGAATCACGCTCGGGCTCTTGCGCCCGCCCAGCGCGCCGCCCAGCACGACGTCCACTTCGCCACGAAAGTATTGCTCGACGCGCAGGCGGCTGCGCGCGGCCGGGCGGCCTTGGCGATTGGCAGAGGTCGACACCAGCGGCCCGACCAGCGCGCACAGCTCCCGCACCTGCGGGTGATCGCTCACGCGCAGGGCCACGGAATCGTGGATACCGGTGATCCATTCGGGTAGCAGGCCCTGGTGAGGCACCAGCCAGGTGTTCGGGCCGGGCCAGGTACTGGCCATGCGATCGATCCACTCTTCGGGAAAATCCTCGAACAGAAAGTCGAACTGCCGGATGTTGTCGGCGATCAGGATCAGGCCCTTGTCGACCGAGCGCTCCTTGATGGCCAGCAAGCGATACACCGCTTCTTCGTCCCATGGATCGCAACCCAATCCCCAGACAGCTTCGGTAGGGTAGGCGATCACCGCGCCCGCTCGGATCTCGCGCGCCGCTTGCTGCACACGCCAACTGCTCACCATCTGCTGTCACTCCCATTGAAGACTGCCGCCAGTGTACTTAGCTGGCCCGTGCAAACCAACGCCCCGCCTGGCTGACCACGCGCCCCTGCATCTCCAGCTCGGTAAGTTGCGCCATCACCCGCGGCAACGGCCATCCCAACGCCGTGGCCAAGCCTTCGGTGGTGTGCGCGGCGGCCACCAGTACCTCGAGCAGCGGATCGGCGGGCTGGGCTGGCGCCGCCGGCAGGACCGGTGGCAGACGCTGCCAGCCCTGCAACCCTTCAAGAATATGATTGATAGTCTCGACCAGTTGCGCGCCATCGCGGATCAACTGATGACAACCGCGTGCGCCGGGGTGATGAATGGAGCCGGGCAGCGCCCACACCTCGCGGCCATGCTCGGCGGCCAGCCTTGCGGTGATCAGCGAACCGCTGGCCGGGCTGGCCTCGATGACCAGCACACCCAGCGACAGACCGCTGATGATCCGATTGCGTCGAGGAAAGTTGCCCGGCTGCGCCTGCGCGTCGAGGGGAAACTCGGAAACCAGCGCACCCTTGCGCTCGACGATTGCCTGGGCGAGCGCGCGATGCTTCTGTGGATAAAGTTTTTCCAGACCGGTGCCCAATACCCCGATGGTGTGCCCACCCACCTCCAGCGCACCTTGATGCGCCGCCCCGTCCACACCCAGGGCCAGGCCACTGGTGATGGCAAATCCCGCCGCTGCCAGGCTGCGGGCGAAAGCCCGGGCGTTGTCCAGGCCGGGCGGCGAAGCGCGGCGACTGCCGACCACGGCGATCTGCGGCCGCTCCAGCACACCGGGGTCGCCGCGTACGAACAACAGCGGCGGTGGATCGGCGATTTCCTTGAGCAGGGCGGGGTAGTCGGCGTGGTCCCACATCAGCAAATGCTGATGCGGACGCTCTAGCCAGGCCATTGCAGCCGCCGCGTTGCGATGGATGCAGGGGTCGCGGCGGGCCTGGGCACTGGCGTCGCTGCCGCCGGCCCCGCGCCATTGCCCGACTGGCGCAGCAAGCGCCGAACGCGCGCTGCCGAAGTGCGCAACGAGCTTGTGGAAGCGTTGCGGGCCGATTTCCGGCAGCACGTGCAAGCGCAGGCGCGCCTCGAGTTCGGAAAGGGTCTGAGCAGTGGTATCGAAAAGCGGCATCCGATCATCCTTGAATCGGCAGGCTCGCAGACAGCTGGACAAGCTGTGGATAACTCTGTGCACAAAAGTATCGGAAAGCGCCCGGGCGTGACCTCGTCATGCCCGGTGCCCTATGCGCTACGGGTTGCCTACCTTGTCCATCACTGCCAACGAGCGGTTGGCGTTGAGGATCAAACCATAGCTCAGCTTTTCATAAGTGCGGAACACCATAAGCAGCCCGGAGCGCTCGTCGGGGACCTTGACCTGCTCGCCGGTGATACGATCGCGCACTGTCTCGCCGGTCTTGTACACCGCGAGAACGTTGCCCTCGCGCAGTCCGTCGCGCGTTCCGCGGTTCAAGGTGACCACGTCGTACTTGCCGATCTGTGTAACACCTCGTGGCACATCAATGATCACACCACGAATGTCAGTCTCTGGCGCGCTGGGGAAAAACGTCGAATTGACCGCGCGTTGTTCATCGCTGAACAGCCGGTCGCCCAGGCGGACCTCTTCGCGCGAGCGTTGCAGTACCAGGGTAGAGATATCCCCCTCGGTCGCGACGATCTCGCCGCCGCCGATGTTGTCGGCGTTGATACCCAGAAATTCCTGGGTGTCGGGGTCGATGTAGGTCTTGCCCTGGCGGAAGATGCCGTACACCGACTGCGCCGGGTCGAAGGCGCCACGTGCGTAGATGCGGTCGCCCATGCCACTGAGCACGCGCTCGGCATTGCCGGCCACGATGTAGGGGGCGGCGTTGAATTGCTCGACCGAATCCATGATGCGGTTGGTCAGCAGGAAGCTGTTGATCGATTCCAGCGGGATGCTGGGTATGGCCTCGGCCACGGGCGTGGTGCGCACCCTGGGCGAAAGCTTGATGGTGCCGCGCGAGGCGCCACGTTCGAGCATCAGCTGCGGCTGGCCGTTGACGAAGCCCAGCACCAGCGAATCGCCAGGGTAGATCAGGTCCGGGTTGGCGATCTGTGGGTTGGCGTGCCAGAGGTGTGGCCACTGCCACGGCTGGCTGAGAAACTTCCCGGAAATGTCCCACAATGTATCGCCACGCACCACCGTGTAGCGCTGTGGATAGCCGTCCCTGAGCTGCACTTGCGCCTGCGCCAGGCCGGCCATTGCCAGCATCAGCAGGGCGAGTAGTGATTTCCTCATGCCGTGAATCCCTTTATCATGTCTGCTCACGCGAAATAACGACTTTACCTCACAGTGCAGCACATACGCATATGGCTATTTTAAACATCCTCGAATTTCCAGACCCGCGCCTGCGTACCGTCGCCAAGCCGGTCACGGTGGTGGACGACAGCGTTCGCCAGCTTGTCGATGACATGTTTGAAACCATGTACGACGCCCCTGGCATCGGTTTGGCCGCCACCCAGATCAACGTGCACAAGCGCATCGTGGTCATGGACCTGTCCGAAGATCGCAGCGAACCACGGGTGTTCATCAACCCCGAGTTCGAGTCGCTGACCGACGAGATGGACCAGTACCAGGAAGGTTGCCTGTCGGTGCCCGGCTTCTACGAGAACGTCGATCGCCCGCAGAAGGTCAAGGTCACCGCGCTGGACCGCGACGGCAAATCCTACGAACTGATCGCCGAAGGCCTGCTGGCCGTGTGCATCCAGCACGAGTGCGATCACCTCAACGGCAAGCTGTTCGTCGACTACCTGTCCAACCTCAAGCGCGACCGCATCAAGAAAAAGCTGGAAAAACTGCACAAGCAGCAGGCCTGATTCCGGTGCCCTTGTAGGAGCGGCTAGTAGCCGCGAACAACGCACCTCGGTGCGTCAGGAAGGGCCCCTTCGCGGCTGCTAGCCGCTCCTACAAAGGGTTGCGGCCCACCCCCAACAGCGAGAACTCCATGCGCATCGTCTTCGCGGGCACTCCCGAGTTTGCCGCCGAACACCTCAAGGCCCTGCTGGCCACTTCGCACGACATCGTTGCCGTATACACCCAGCCCGATCGCCCCGCCGGGCGGGGGCAGAAACTCATGCAAAGCCCAGTCAAGCAATTGGCCCTGGAGCACGGCATTCCCGTCCTGCAGCCAGCGACCCTGCGCGACCCCCAGGCCCAGGCCGAGCTGCGCGCGCTGACGCCGGATTTGATGGTGGTGGTCGCCTATGGCCTGATCCTGCCGCAGGCGGTGCTCGACATCCCGCCGCTGGGCTGCATCAACAGTCATGCCTCGCTGCTGCCGCGCTGGCGCGGAGCGGCGCCGATCCAGCGGGCGATCCAGGCGGGCGATACCGACAGCGGCGTTACCGTGATGCGCATGGAGGCGGGTCTGGATACCGGCCCGATGCTGCTCAAGGTCAGCACCCCGATCGCCGCCCACGACACCGGCGGCAGCCTGCACGACCGCTTGGCGCAGATGGGCCCACCGGCCGTGGTCCAGGCCATTGCCGGCCTGGCCGCCGCTACCCTGCAGGGCGAGGCGCAGGACGACAGCCTGGCCAACTACGCCCACAAGTTGGACAAGAACGAAGCGCGCATCGACTGGGCCCAACCGGCCGTGGTGCTCGAGCGCCAGGTGCGGGCGTTTTTCCCTTGGCCTGTCTGCCACAGCACCTTGAATGGCGAAGCGCTGAAGGTGCTGGCCGCCAGTTTGGCCGAAGGCAGCGGCCGGCCAGGCGAAATCATCCAGGTCGACAAGGACGGGCTGACCATCGCCTGCGGTGAACAAGCCCTGCGCCTGACCCGCCTGCAGTTGCCGGGAGGCAAGCCGCTCGACTTCAGTGATCTGTTCAACAGCCGCCGCGACCGGTTCGTGGTCGGCACGGTGCTGGGCCAATGAACCCGCGCCTGGCGGCAGCCCGTGCACTGGCCGCAGTACTCAACGGCAAGGCCTCGCTCAACAGCTCCCTGCCCAGGGAGCTGGACAAGGTCGAGGCGCGCGACCGTGGCCTTACCCAAGACCTGGCATTCGGCACCGCCCGCTGGCAGCCCCGTCTCGACGCGCTGGCCGAGCGCCTGCTGCAGAAGCCTTTCAAGGCCGCCGATGCCGATGTACATGGCTTGCTCCTGGTCGGTCTCTACCAGTTGCTGTACACCCGCATTCCAGCCCATGCCGCGATCGGCGAAACCGTCGGCTGCGCCGACAAGCTGAAGAAGCCCTGGGCCAAGGCGCTGCTCAATGCCGTGCTGCGCCGAGCCCAGCGTGAGAGCGAGGCCATTCTTGCCGAACTCGAGCGTGACCCGGTGGTGCGCACGGCGCACCCGCGCTGGCTGCAGAAATCGCTGAAAGCCTTCTGGCCCGAGCAGTGGGAAGCCATCTGTGCCGCCAACAACGCGCATCCGCCGATGATCCTGCGGGTCAACCGTCGCCATCACCCGCGTGATGCCTACCTGGGCCTGCTTGCCGAACAAGGCGTGGCCGCCCAGGCATGCGTCTACAGCCGTGATGGCATCGTCCTGGCAGAAGCCTGTGACGTGCGCGGGCTGCCCGGTTTCAGCGAAGGCTGGATCAGCGTCCAGGATGAAGCGGCGCAGCTGGCCGCCGAGCTGCTCGACCTGAAGCCCGGTCAACGGGTACTCGACGCCTGCTGCGCGCCGGGCGGCAAGACCTGCCACATTCTGGAGGCCGAACCGACCCTGGCCGCTGTGGTAGCGGTCGATCTCGAGGAAAAGCGCCTGGTCCGGGTTCGCGAAAACCTGCAACGGTTGGGGCTGCAAGCCCAGCTGATCGCGGCCGATGGCCGCGATACCCAAGCCTGGTGGGACGGCCAGCCGTTCCAGCGGATCCTGCTCGACGCCCCCTGTTCGGCCACTGGCGTGATCCGCCGCCATCCCGACATCAAGCTGACCCGCCAGCCCGACGACATTCCGGCCCTGGCCGTGCTGCAAGGGCAGTTGCTCGACGCCCTGTGGCCAACCCTGGAGGTCGGCGGGGTGCTGCTCTATGCCACCTGCTCGACACTGCCCACGGAAAATACCGAAGTCATCGAAGCGTTCCTGGCGCGCACGCCCGGCGCCCGCGAACTGGACCTGGCCACGTCCGCCGGCATCAAGCAGGCTCATGGCCGCCAATTGCTGGCACAAGAAGGCGGTCACGATGGCTTCTACTATGCCAAGCTGATCAAGATCGCCGCCGTACGCGGCCACTGACGGGGAGTAATGGATGAAGATCATCATCCTGGGCGCAGGTCAGGTGGGCGGCACGCTGGCCGAGCACCTGGCCGGCGAGGCCAATGACATCACCGTGGTCGATACCGACGCCGAACGCCTGCGCAACCTTGGCGATCGCCTGGACATCCGCACCGTGCAGGGCCGCGGCTCGTATCCGACAGTGCTGCGCCAGGCCGGTGCCGACGATGCCGACATGCTGGTGGCGGTGACCAACAGCGACGAGACCAACATGGTCGCCTGTCAGGTGGCCTACACCCTGTTCCATACCCCCACCAAGATCGCCCGGGTGCGCGAGTCGGCCTATCTCACCCGCGCCGGCCTGTTCAACAACGACGCCATCCCGGTGGATGTGCTGATCAGCCCGGAACAGGTGGTGACCAACTACATCAAGCGCCTGATCGAGTACCCCGGCGCCCTGCAGGTCATCGACTTCGCTGGCGGCAAGGCACAGCTGGTGGCGGTCAAGGCCTACTACGGCGGCCCGCTGGTGGGTCAGCAACTGCGGCAGATTCGTCACCACATGCCCAAGGTCGATACACGGGTGGCCGCCATCTTCCGCCGCGACCGGCCGATCCTGCCACGCGGCGACACGGTCATCGAAGCCGACGACGAGGTGTTCTTCATTGCAGCCCGCGAAGACATTCGCGCGGTGATGAGCGAACTGCGCCGGGTCGACCAGAGCAACAAGCGGGTGGTCATCGCCGGCGGCGGGCAGATCGGCGAGCGCCTGGCCGAGGCCATCGAAAGCCGCTACCAGGTGAAGATCATCGAGATGAACCCGGCACGCTGCCGCTACCTCTCCGATACCCTGGACAGCACCGTGGTGTTGCAGGGCAGCGCGTCCGACCGCGACCTGATGCTCGAAGAGAACATCGCCCAGGCCGATATCTTCCTGGCCCTGACCAACGACGACGAAGCCAACATCATGTCCTCGTTGCTGGCCAAGCGCTTGGGCGCGCGCAAGGTCATGACCATCATCAATAACCCGGCCTACGTGGACCTGGTCCAGGGAGGCGAGATCGACATCGCCCTGAGCCCGCAGCTGGCAACCATCGGTACCCTGCTGGCGCACGTACGGCGGGGCGATATCGTCAGTGTGCATTCGTTGCGCCGGGGCGCCGCGGAGGCCATCGAGGCCATCGCCCATGGCGACGCGCGCTCGAGCAAGGTGATCGGCAAGCCCATCGAAACCATCGATCTGCCTCCGGGAACGACGATCGGCGCGATCATTCGCGATGACCAGGTGATCATCGCGCACAGCGACACGGTGATCGAGGCCGGTGACCACGTGATCCTGTTCGTCGTGGACAAGAAATACATCCGCGACGTCGAGAAGCTCTTCCACGTCGGCCTGAGCTTCTTCTGACGCCCGGCCTCGCTCATCCAAAAAGCGGGCCGTCCAGGAGCCCGCTCTGTGAAAGCTGGTCTAGTGCAAGCATGCCCTGTAGGAGCGGGTCTCTGCCCGCGAAGAAGCTCCCACGCCGGCCGCTAGCTCAATACCACCTGGCCTCACCCGCCGGCCGCTTCTTGAAGCGCTTCATGCTCCACATATACTGGCTCGGATAGGCCCGCACGTACTTCTCGACCACCGCGCTCATGGCTGCCACCGAGGTGTACGTGTCGGTGCTGTACATGCCCTCGGGTGCCGCTTCCAGGATCACCTTGTAGCCCGAACCATCGGGCAGGCGCACGGCATGCAGGAACACGCCGACGGCCTTGCCGCCGGCGAGCATGTTGGGCACGAACTTGCTGGTCAGCGCCAGGGTGCCGAGAAACGGCACGAACAGCCCGGCCGATTCGGCCGGTTCCGGGTCGGCCGGAATGCCCACCTGGCCGCCCTTGCGCACCTCCTTGATGACACTGAGGATGCCTTCCTTGGTCGAGGCCGCAACGCGGTTGCCCAATTGCACCCGTTGCTTGCGCAACAGCTCGTCCACCGCCTTGAGCTTGGGTGGACGGTAGAAAATGATCGGCTTGCACTGGTTGCAGTAGAAGTGATTGAGCACTTCCCAATTGCCCAGGTGGCTGGTGATGCCGACCACGCCCTTGCCCGATGCCAGGGCATCCTTGAGCACGTCCAGCCCCTCGACCTCGCGCACCAGGTCGAGCGAGCGCTGGGCCGGCCAGATCCAGGCACAGGCGCTTTCGGTCAGGGTCTTGCCGATGTCCATCAGGCTGCGTCCTGCGAGGCGCTCGCGCTCGGCAGCGTCCATGTCCGGAAAACACTTGGCCAGGTTGATACGCACCACCTCGCGAGAGCGGTTGGGCAGCTTCCACATCAACCAGCCGATGGCCGTGCCGACCCACTGCACGGTGCGCCACGGCAGCAGCGCGAACAACCGCAAGGCACCGACCATCAGTGCCCCTTTGAACTTATCCACAGATCACTCCTTAATTGCCCAGACGCCCATTCTAGCCTCAGCCGACCAGCTCGGCGTAGCGGTCGCA
This sequence comes from Pseudomonas sp. CFBP 8771, assembly GCF_014841695.1. NCBI lineage: Bacteria > Pseudomonadati > Pseudomonadota > Gammaproteobacteria > Pseudomonadales > Pseudomonadaceae > Pseudomonas > Pseudomonas sp. CFBP 8771. Next base: position 86,922 of record NZ_JACYUJ010000006.1, read on the forward strand.
ATCCTGGGTGTGGTCCATGACCATGCCCGAGGCCTGCATGAAGGCGTAGCAGATGGTCGGCCCGACGAAGGTGAAACCGGCTTTCTTCAGGGCCTTGCTCATGGCCCGGGCTTCTTCGGTTTCAGTGGGGATCTCGCTGCGATCGCGCCGATGGTTGACCCGCGGCTGCCCACCGACGAACGACCAGAGGAAGGCTGCCGGGTCTTCGAGCTGCAACCAGGCGCGGGCGTTCTTGCGTACACCGTTGAGTTTGAGCCGATTGCGTACGATGCCCGGATCCTGCATCAGCCCCTCGATCTCTTCGTCACTGAGCTGCGCGAGACGTTGCGGGTCGAAGCCGTGGAGCACCTGCCGATAGCGTTCACGCTTGCGCAGCACGGTGATCCACGACAGACCGGCCTGGAACCCTTCCAGCGCAAGCAACTCGAACAGGGCGCCCGCCTCGCGCAGCGGCACGCCCCATTCAAGGTCATGGTAGGCCTGGTACAAGGGGTCTTCGGTACACCAAAAGCAGCGAGGCATTAGGGCTCCATGGGTAGAGGCGCCGCGGATTCGCGGTATACTCCCGCTCTTTATATTCGCAGCCCTAGAAACAGGTGAATTTCGTGAGCCAGCCTACGCCAGCCGTGCGTACCTTCCAAGACTTGATCCTCGCCCTCCAGCAATACTGGGCCGAGCAAGGTTGTGTGGTGCTTCAGCCCTACGATATGGAAGTGGGCGCCGGCACTTTTCATACCGCCACGTTCCTGCGCGCCGTGGGCCCGGAAACCTGGAATGCCGCTTACGTGCAACCCAGCCGCCGTCCGACTGACGGCCGCTATGGCGAGAACCCCAACCGCCTGCAGCACTACTATCAGTTCCAGGTGGTTCTGAAGCCCAACCCGGACAATTTCCAGGAACTGTACCTGGGCTCGCTCAAGCACATCGGCCTCGATCCGCTGGTGCACGACGTCCGCTTCGTCGAAGACAACTGGGAGTCGCCGACCCTGGGCGCCTGGGGCCTGGGCTGGGAAGTCTGGCTCAACGGCATGGAAGTCACCCAGTTTACCTATTTCCAGCAGGCTGGCGGCATCGAATGCTACCCGGTCACCGGCGAGATCACCTACGGCCTGGAACGCCTGGCCATGTACCTGCAGGGCGTCGACTCGGTCTACGACCTGGTGTGGGCCGATGGCCCGTTCGGCAAGGTGACCTACGGCGACGTGTTCCACCAGAACGAGGTGGAGCAGTCCACCTACAACTTCGAGCACGCCAACGTCGACAAACTCTTCGAGCTGTTCGATTTCTACGAAAGCGAAGCCAAGCGCCTGCTCGAACTGGACCAGCCACTGCCGCTGCCCAGCTATGAAATGGTCTTGAAGGCGTCCCACACCTTCAACCTGCTCGATGCTCGCCGCGCCATTTCGGTCACCGCGCGCCAGCAGTACATCTTGCGCGTGCGGACCCTGGCCCGTGGTGTGGCACAGGCCTACCTGATGGCCCGTGCCAAGCTGGGTTTCCCCATGGCAACCCCCGATCTGCGAGATGAAGTATTGGCCAAGCTGGAGGCTGCGCAATGAGTGCTCAAGATTTTCTGGTCGAGCTGGGCACCGAAGAGCTGCCACCCAAGGCCCTCAACACCCTGGCCGACGCCTTCCTGGCCGGCATCGAGAAAGGCCTGCAGGCCGCCGGCCTGAACTACAGCGCCAAGAACGTCTACGCTGCGCCACGCCGCCTGGCCGTGCTGATCACCGGCCTGGATACCCAGCAGCCGGACCGCAGCATCAATCTCGACGGCCCGCCGCTGCAGGCCGCCTTCAATGCCGAAGGCGAGCCGACCCAGGCTGCACTGGGCTTTGCCAAGAAATGCGGAGTGGATCTCAGCGAGATCGACCGCAGCGGACCCAAGCTGCGCTTCAGCCAGAACATCGTCGGCAAGCCGACGGCCAGCCTGCTGCCGACCATCGTCGAAGATTCCCTCAACGACCTGCCGATTCCCAAGCGCATGCGCTGGGGCGCGCGCAAGGAAGAGTTCGTGCGGCCAACCCAGTGGCTGGTCATGCTGCTGGGCGACGACGTCATCGATTGCACGATCCTGGCCCAGAAGGCAGGCCGTGAATCGCGTGGTCACCGTTTCCATCACCCGCAGAACGTGCGCATCAGCTCGCCTGCTGGCTACCGCGAAGACATGCGCAAGGCCTACGTACTGGCCGATGCCCACGAACGCCGTGAACTGATTGCCCGACGTACCGCCGAGCTGGCCACCCAGCAGGAAGGCAGCGCCATCGTGCCACCGGCGCTGCTGGACGAAGTGACGGCCCTGGTCGAGTGGCCCGTGCCGCTGGTGTGTTCGTTCGAGGAACGCTTCCTGGATGTCCCGCAGGAAGCGCTGATCACCACCATGCAGGACAACCAGAAGTATTTCTGCCTGCTCAACGCCGACGGCAAGCTGCTGCCGCGTTTCATCACCGTGGCCAACATCGAGAGCAAGGACCCGCGCCAGATCGTCGAGGGCAACGAGAAAGTCGTGCGTCCACGCCTGACCGATGCCGAGTTCTTCTTCAATCAGGACAAGAAGCAACCGCTGGAAGCCTTCAACAAACGCCTGGAAAACGTGGTGTTCCAGGCGCAGTTGGGCAGTGTCTACGACAAGGCCGTGCGGGTTTCCAAGCTAGCGGCCTACATTGCCTCGCGCATTGGTGGCGATGCCCAGCGCGCGACGCGGGCAGGCCTGCTGTCGAAGTGCGACCTGGCCACGGAAATGGTCGGCGAGTTCCCGGAAATGCAGGGCGTGGCGGGCTATTACTACGCGCTCAACGCCGGCGAACCCGAAGACGTCGCGCTGGCACTCAACGAGCAATACATGCCTCGTGGCGCCGGCGCCGAGCTGCCCAGCACCCTGACCGGTGCGGCCGTGGCCATCGCCGACAAGCTCGACACCCTGGTCGGCATCTTCGGCATCGGCATGCTGCCCACTGGCAGCAAGGACCCCTATGCCCTGCGTCGCGCGGCCCTGGGCGTGCTGCGCATCCTGATCGAAAAGCAGCTGGACCTGAACCTCAACGAAGCCGTGAGCTTCGCCGTCTCGGCCTTCGGCACCCAGGTCAAGTCGGCCGGGCTTGCCGAACAGGTGCAGGAGTTCATCTTCGATCGCCTGCGCGCTCGCTACGAGGACGAGGGCATCGATGTGGCCACTTATCTTTCGGTGCGCGCCCTGCAACCCGGTTCGGCACTGGACTTCGATCAGCGCGTGCAGGCTGTCCAGGCGTTCCGCCGGTTGCCTGAGGCCGCCGCCCTGGCAGCCGTCAACAAGCGTGTCTCGAACCTGCTGAGCAAGGCCGAGGGCAAGGTTGCTGCCACCGTGGAGCCCAAGTACTTCGACAACGCCAACGAGTTTTCGCTGTACTCGGCCATTACCCAGGCCGATCATGCGGTGGCGCCGATGGCTGCCGAGCGTCGCTACAACGAAGCCTTGACCCGTCTGGCCGCCCTGCGCGAGCCAGTGGATGCGTTCTTCGAAGCGGTGATGGTCAATGCCGAAGATGCCAATGTGCGGGCCAACCGCTATGCCTTGCTGGCACGTCTGCGCGGTCTGTTCCTGGGCGTCGCCGACATTTCGTTGCTGGGGTAGGCCTTGAAACTGCTGATTCTCGATCGCGACGGGGTCATCAATCATGACTCCGACGCCTACATCAAATCAGTCGCCGAATGGCTGCCATTGCCTGGAGCGATCGAGGCCATTGCACAGTTGCACCAGGCTGGCTGGACGGTGGCCGTCGCTACCAACCAGTCTGGCCTGGCGCGCGGTTACTACGACCTGGCCACCCTCGATGCCATGCACGCCCACCTGCGCGCGCTGGTCGCGGAGCAGGGCGGCGAGGTTGGCCTGATCGTGCATTGTCCCCATGGTCCGGATGACCAGTGCACCTGCCGCAAACCGCGGCCGGGTTTGCTGCAGCGCATCGCTGCCCACTATGACGCGCCCCTGACCGGCGTCTGGTTCGTCGGCGACAGCCTGAGCGATCTGCACGCCGCAACGGCAGTGGCTGCTCAACCCGTGCTGGTGAAGACCGGCAAAGGGCTACGGACCTTGACCCAGGACCTGCCCGAGGGAACCCTGATTTACGATGACCTGGCGGCAGTCGCCAGGCACCTTATCCACACTTGACGGTATCCACCGCTATGTCGATCCTGCGGGCAATCAGAATCTTTGCCTTTTATCTGCTTCTGGGCAGCAGCGCCTTGCTGTGGTGCACCCTGAGCTTTTTCATCGCGCCCTTTCTGTCCTTCAAGGCGCGCTACCGTTTCATCAACGTCTACTGGTGCCGCTGTGCGCTGTGGCTGACGCGCGTCATGCTGGGTATCGACGTACGGGTGAAAGGTGCGGAAAACGTTCCGCAAACTCCATGCGTCATCGTTTCCAACCACCAGAGCACGTGGGAAACCTTTTTCCTTTCCGCCTACTTCCAGCCCCTGAGCCAGGTGCTCAAGCGCGAGCTGCTGTTCGTGCCGTTCTTTGGCTGGGCCATGGCCATGCTGCGCCCCATCGCCATCGACCGCGACAATCCCAAGTCGGCACTCAAGGAAGTCGCCAGCAAGGGCGACACGCTGTTGAAGGACGGCGTCTGGGTACTGATCTTCCCGGAAGGTACCCGTGTGCCATACGGCCAGATCGGCAAATTCACCCGCAGCGGCAGTGCCTTGGCGGTGAACGCGCAGTTGCCGGTGTTGCCCATTGCGCACAATGCCGGGCGCTACTGGCCCAAGGAAGGCTGGAACAAGCATCGCGGTACCATCGAGGTGGTCATCGGGGCACCCATGTACGCCGAAGGCACCGGACCGCGGGCCATTGCGGCCTTGAACGAGCGCGTCCAGGCCTGGAACGAGCAAACTCAACAAGCCATGGGCGCGCTGCCGGAGTATCCGGAAATCGCACCCACGCCGGTTATCTAGTTTCTGTGGATAACTTGTGTATTGTTTCTCGTGCAAAGTCTTTGAAAGCTGCGTAACCCTATGTTGGCTATGCAGTTTTCAAAACCCATCAAAACCCGGCAATTGGTGCATAAGTTTTTTGCACGGCGGTGAAAGGCTCGTCTTTTCGAGCCTTTCACCGCTGGGTTTTCAGCCAGACGTCAGACCTTGTCCAGGTCCACGTGCCGGGTTTCCTTCAAACAGAACATCCCCACCACGAAGCTGATACCGGTCACCAGTACCGGGTACCACAGTCCGTAGAAGATATCCCCCGTGTACACCACCAGCGCGAACGAGACCGTGGGCAGGAATCCGCCGAACCAGCCGTTGCCAATGTGGTAGGGCAGGGACAAGGACGTGTAGCGAATGCGGGTGGGGAAGAGCTCGACCATCACCGCCGCCAGCGGCCCATAGGTCATCGTAGCAATCAGGATCATGGCAACAATGATCAACACCACCATGGGTTGATTGACCAGGCTCGAATCGGCCTTGGCGGGGTAGCCTGCCTGAGCAATGGCCGCGCGCAGGGCTGGCTCATCGTAGCCGTTGATCCGTTGCTCACCGACCGTGATTGCCACATCCGTACCGTCGACCGGGGCCGCCGAGCTGTACGGCACACCCGACTTGATCAGCAACGTCTTGACCTTGTCGCAAGGGCTGTCGAATTTGGCCTTGCCCACTGGGTCGAACTGGAAGGTGCACGTAGAAGGGTCCGCCATCACCGTGACCGGCGAGTTGCGGGTGGCATTGTCGATCTGCGGGTTGGCGTAGTGGCTCAAACCCTTGAACAGGGGGAAGTAAGCAAAGGTCGCCAGCAGCAGGCCAAGCATCAGGATGGGTTTGCGCCCGACACGGTCGGACAGCCAACCGAAGAACACGAAGAATGGCGCACCGATAACCACACTGATGATCAGCAGCTGATTGGCCAGTGCCGGGTCCATCTTGAGCATCTGCGTCAGAAAGAACAGCACGTAGAATTGCGCACAGTAGAACGTTACGGCCTGCCCAGCATTGATGCTGAACAACGCGGTCAACACGATCTTCAGGTTCTGCCAGGAACCGAACGACTCGCGGATCGGCGATTTACTGGTCTTGCCCTCGGCCTTCATCTTGGTGAAGGTGGGCGATTCGCTCAGGCTCAGGCGGATCCAGGTGGAAATGCCCAGCAGTACGATCGACAGCAGGAACGGCAGGCGCCAGCCCCAGACTTCGAATTGATCGCCACTGATATAGCGGCTGCCCATCACCACCAGCAGTGACAGCAGCAGGCCGAGGGTGGCTGTCGACTGGATCCAGCCGGTGTGAAAGCCCCGTTTTTTCTGCGGCGCATGTTCGGCCACGTACGTCGCTGCGCCGCCATACTCGCCGCCCAGGGCCAGGCCCTGAAGCATGCGCAACAGCACCAGGATGATCGGCGCGGCAATGCCGATGCTGGCATAGGTCGGCAGCAATCCCACTGCAAAGGTCGAGACGCCCATCAGGATGATGGTCATGAGGAAGGTGTACTTGCGCCCGATCATGTCACCCAGGCGCCCAAACACCAAGGCGCCAAAGGGTCGCACCAGGAAGCCTGCGGCAAACGCCATCAGGGCGAAGATGAAGGCTGTGGTCTCGTTCACTCCGGCGAAGAACTGCTTGCTGATCACCGCAGCCAGGGCGCCGTACAGGAAGAAGTCGTACCATTCGAAAACCGTCCCCAGCGACGATGCGAAGATGATCTTCTTCTCGTCCCGGTTCACGGCAGGCGCAGCCGCCGCGCCGTGTTGCAGATAATCCGCCATATTGCCATCCTCAGTGATTATTGTTGTTGTTCCACTGTTGCCTTTTCCGAGTACTGCCTGCACTCGGTCAAATCGTTTCCGGCACCTGCAGCGCAGTGGCCGGCACGGCCTCCAGCGGCTGCGGATGCAGAATCATCTGCGCTGCCTTTTCTGCAATCATCACCGTCGGTGAGCAGGTATTGCCCGAGACGATTTCCGGCATGATCGACGCGTCTGCCACACGCAGACCCTGAACGCCACGAACCTTGAGTTGCGCATCAACCACCGCCAGGGTGTCGTTGCCCATGCGACAGGTACCGGCTGGATGAAAGATAGTCGTTCCTATGCGTCCTGCTGCCGCGCGCAGCGCTTCTTCACTCTGCACGTCCGCGCCTGGCAGGTATTCCTGCGGGGCAAAGCCTTGCAGGGCCGAGCCCTGGACGATCTTGCGCGTCAGGCGTATGGCATCGACCGCCACCTGCACGTCGTCGGGATGGCTGAGATAGTTGGGATCGATCAACGGCGCTGCGTCCGGATCGGCCGAGCTGATATCGACCCGCCCGCGGCTCTTGGGCCGCAGGTTGCACACCGAAGCGGTAAACGCAGGAAAGCGGTGCAGCGGCTCGCCGAAGCGTTCCAACGACAGCGGCTGCACGTGGTATTGAAGATTAGGGGAGGGCTGCTCGGGGCTCGAGCGCACGAAGGCGCCCAGCTGACTTGGCGCCATCGCCAACGGCCCGCTGCGGTCATAAAGGTAACGCACACCCATGCCGAACTTGCCCCACAGGCTGTTGGCAACCTGGTTGAGGGTGCGCGCGTTGCTGACCTTGTACACCAGCCGCAGCTGCAGATGATCCTGCAAATTGCCACCCACGCCAGGCAGCTCGTGCTGCACATCGATACCCAGGCGTTCGAGCAAGGGGCGGGGGCCAATGCCGGAGCGCTGGAGAATGTTCGGCGAACCGATGGCGCCGGCGCACAGAATGATCTCACCGCGCGTCTCGAACCGATGGTCGGCGCCCTGCCAGCGGGCAGCCACCGCATGGGCACGGCCGTCTTGCAGCAGCACCTTGTCCACCCGCACGCCCGTATGCACCGTCAGATTCGACCGCTTCAGCGCAGGGCGCAAGAACGCCTTGGTCGAATTCCAGCGCACCCCGGACTTCTGATTGACCTGGAAGTAACCGCAACCCTGGTTGTCTCCGGTGTTGAAGTCTTCGATGCTGGCGATCCCGGACTCGGCCGCCGCACTGCGGAAGGCGTCGAGAATGGGCCAGCGATAGCGCTGCTGCTCGACTCGCCACTCGCCCTGGGCGCTGTGGAACTCGGAGTCGCCGGCATGATGGTTTTCGCTCTGGCGAAACAGCGGAAGGACGTCTTTCCAGCCCCAGCCGGGATTGCCTTGGGCCTCCCAGCGATCATAGTCGCTGGACTGGCCGCGCATGTAGATCATGCCATTGATCGACGAGCAGCCGCCGAGGACCTTGCCCCGAGGGTAGTTGAGGCTGCGGCCGTCGAGGCCTGGTTGTGGCTGGGTCTTGAAACACCAGTCGGTGCGGGGATTACCGATGCAGAACAGATAACCGACCGGGATGTGGATCCAGGCATAGTTGTCCCGGCCACCTGCCTCGAGCAACAGCACCTGTACCGAAGGGTCGGCCGACAGTCGATTGGCAAGCAGACAACCTGCAGGACCTGCGCCGACAATGATGTAGTCATAGACGGATGGGACTGATGGCATGGTGTACTCCGCGCCGTTTTATTGTTCTTGTCGTTCTCCATGTTATTGATTAGCTTCGTGGTGAAAACTAAAGATTTCACCCAGGGGCTGAGCGTTTTCGCACAGTCCAGAGCGCAGTTGATTAACAAGGGAAAATCAATGTTCGACTGGAACGACCTGCGCTTCTTCCTCGAGCTGCAACGCAGCGGCCGATTGCTGACCGCTGCCAAGCGCCTGCATACCACGCACAGTACGGTCGCCCGGCACATCGAAAGCATCGAGCGCCACCTGGGCACGCCGCTGTTCGTGCAGAACGCCCACGGCTACGAACTGACCCCGGCGGGGCAGACGCTGCTCAAGCACGCCGAGGCCATGGAGAACCTGGCCCTGCGCGCGCAGGAGGACATTACGCAGTCATTCAATCCGCTGGGCAAGATCCGCCTGGGCGTCACCGAAGGCATCGGTATCGCCTTCATCACACCACGCCTCGGCGAACTGTTCCGGCGTTATCCAGGCTTGGAAGTGGAGCTGGTGGCTGTGCCGCGCTTTGTCAGCATTCTCAACCGCGAAGCCGAAATCAGCGTGCACCTCGAGCGTCCCAATGCCGATCTGCTGATCACCCGCAAGCTCACCGACTACAACCTGGCACTGTATGCCAGTGCCGATTACCTGGCTGCTGCCGAGCCGCTGCGCAATCGTGAAGACCTGGCACAGCATCGCTGGATCGGCTATGTCGATGACCTGCTGTTCAGCCAGGAGCTGTTATTGCTCAACAGCTTCTGTCGCAATCCGGTCGTGGCCTTTCGCAGCACCAGTGTGCTGGCTCAACAGGAGGCTGCATGCATCGGCCTGGGCATCGCCGTGTTGCCCGTGTACATGGCTGCCAAGGATCCACGGCTGGTGCGCGTACTGCCCGACGAAACCATCCAGCGCAGCTACTGGATCAGCACCCGACGCGAGCTGCACAAATCGGTACGGCTGCGCGTGGTCTGGGATTTCCTTCTGCAACTGTGCGCCGACCAGCAGGCTACCTTGCTCGCCACCTGAAACCCATGCCCGGCTCCCACATGGCACTGAATGTTGCCTTCATGTGGGAGCGGGCTCTGCCCGCGAAGACGCCAGCCGAGTCGCCACAGATCCAACCGGCTCAAACAACCACCGGCTGCCCACCATGAACAGCTTCCCCCGCATCGCCATGCAGGGAAATCTTCGACGTCTCCGGCAGTGCCAAGCCACCGGCGAGCGCCAGCACCGAAACCGCCATCAAGTAAAACGCTGGCGACAGGTTGCTCCCCGTCATACCGATCAACCAGGTCGCCATCAGCGGCGCCGTTCCGCCAAACACCGTGTAGGCCAGGTTGTAGGTGATCGCCGAGGCCGTGTAGCGGGTTCGGGTCGGGAAGGTTTCCGACAACAGTGCTGCAGTCACCACACCACTGAGCACTGCACCGACCGCCAGCATCATCACCCCGATGACGGAAGCGACGAACGAGCCTGAGCTGGCGAGCAGGAACGACGGATACACCACCGCGATGATCAACACCCCAGCGGTCCCCACCGTTACCCGACGCCCGACCTTGTCGGAGAATGCTCCCGCAACGGGACACATCAACGCGGCAAACACCAAGGCGATCACCGAGATCAACAACGCCGTGGCCCGGCTCAAGCCACCCACCACCTGCAGATAAGTCGCAAAGTAGGTAGTGAACATATAGAAGGAGAGGGCGGTCAGCGACACGAATGCACCCAGGCACAGGATCGCACCACCGTGGCTGCGCAGGGTGTCCTTGAGCGGTGAATGGGCAACGTCGTGTTCTTGCTTGACCGCCTGGAACGCTGGCGTTTCATCCAGCCGCCAGCGCAGGTAAAGCCCCACCAGGCCCAGCGGCGCCGCTATCAGGAACGGCACCCGCCAACCCCAACTGGCCATCGCCTCGGGCGACAGCGAAGCGTCCAATGCGTAGGCCATTACCGCAGCACAGGCAAACGCGCTGAAGGTCGACACCGGGATGAAGCTCCCATACCAGGCACGTTGGGTACGCGGCGCATGCTCCATGAGATAGGCACAGGCGCCGGCATACTCACCGCCGGCAGAAAAACCCTGAGCGCAGCGAATCAGCGTCAGCATGATCGGCGCAGCAATACCGATGGCGGCATAGGTGGGCAACAAACCGATCAGCGTCGTTGCACCAGCCATGAGCAGGATGGTCATGGCCAGCACCTTCTTGCGCCCGATTCGGTCGCCGAGCATGCCGAAAACGATTCCGCCCAGGGGCCGAAACGCAAACGCCACGGCGAACACTGCAAAGGTTTTCAACAAGCCCGTGGCAGCGTCACCACTGGGGAAGAACTGTTGGGCAATGGCCGTGGCCAGAAACCCGTAGACGGCAAAGTCGAACCATTCCACGAAGTTGCCTACGGCAGCGGCGCAGATCACCTTTTTCAACGTCGCGGGGGATACCCGCCCCTCCATTGCATGGTCCATGAGCTTTACCCCTGTGCAGACGTGACGAGCCATTGATTATCGGGCGCGGGCTGTGACACTCCTGCCGAAAAGCGGCATTGACGTAGTCATGCCCGCAGCGCACCTGCAATAAGCCTGCGCAAGATCCACGCCAGGGCTGTTCGTCCGTTCTCGGCGTGAGGCATTGGATACGCACACCCATAAAAAAACCCCGGGCCAAGGGCGCCGGGGTTCGATGGGTGGGTCTAGCCTCAGAAGTCGAGGTTCGACACCGCCAGTGCATTGCTTTCGATGAACTCGCGACGGGGCTCGACCGCATCACCCATCAGGGTGTTGAATATCTGATCGGCGCCGATCGCATCCTCGATGGTGACCTTGAGCATGCGTCGCACGCTTGGGTCCATCGTGGTTTCCCACAACTGGTCTGGGTTCATCTCACCCAGACCTTTGTAGCGCTGGATGGTATGGCGCTTGGTGCTTTCGGTCATCAGCCACTCGAGGGCTTCCTTGAACTCGACCACGGCCTTCTTGCGCTCGCCCCGTTTAACGTAGGCGCCTTCGTCCAGCAGACTGGCCAACTGTGCGCCCAGAGCAGTCACGGTCTTGTAGTCGTTGCTGCCGAAGAAATCGCGGTTGAAGGTGATGTAGCTCGCCAGGCCGTGGGAGGTGATCTCCACCTCTGGCAGCCAGACGTTGCGCTCACGGTCTTCACGCAGACTGGCCTTGTACACCAAGCCCGATTTCTCGCTGGTGCGCAGACGTGCGTCGAACTTGGCCAACCAGGCCTGCATGGCCTCGTGGTCGCCCAGCTGCTCGAGTGCCACCGCCGGCAGGTACACGAAGTGCTCGGTCAGCTCCTGCGGGTACAGACGCGACAGACGCTTGAGCGTCTTCATGACCATACGAAAATCGTTCACCAGGCGCTCCAGCGCTTCCCCGGAAATACCGGGCGCCGAATCGTTGAGGTGCAGGCTCGCATCTTCCAGGGCCGACTGCGTCATGTACTCCTCCATGGCGTCGTCGTCCTTGATGTACTGCTCCTGCTTGCCCTTCTTCACCTTGTACAACGGCGGCTGGGCAATGTAGATGTAGCCGCGCTCGATCAGCTCAGGCAACTGACGGAAGAAGAAGGTCAGCAACAAGGTACGGATGTGCGATCCGTCAACGTCGGCATCGGTCATGATGATGATATTGTGATAGCGCAACTTGTCGATGTTGTACTCTTCGCGACCGATACCGCAGCCCAGTGCCGTGATCAAGGTGCCCACTTCCTGGGAAGAGATCATCTTGTCGAAGCGTGCTTTCTCGACGTTGAGGATCTTGCCCTTGAGCGGCAGGATCGCCTGGGTCTTGCGATTGCGGCCTTGCTTGGCCGAACCACCGGCGGAGTCACCCTCCACCAGGTAGAGTTCGGAAAGGGCAGGGTCCTTCTCCTGGCAGTCGGCCAATTTGCCTGGCAGGCCAGCGATGTCCAATGCACCCTTGCGACGGGTCATCTCGCGCGCCTTGCGGGCAGCTTCACGAGCACGGGCGGCGTCGATCATCTTGCCCACCACGGCCTTGGCTTCGTTCGGATTCTCCAGAAGGAAATCCGAGAAGTACTTGCCCATCTCCTGCTCGACCGCAGTTTTCACTTCGGACGAAACCAGCTTGTCCTTGGTCTGCGAGCTGAACTTGGGGTCAGGCACTTTCACCGAAATGATTGCGGTCAAGCCTTCACGTGCATCGTCGCCGGTGGTCGAGACCTTGTTCTTCTTGGCCAGGCCTTCCTGCTCGATGTAGTTGTTCAGGTTGCGCGTCAGCGCCGAGCGGAAGCCCACCAGGTGAGTCCCGCCATCGCGCTGGGGAATGTTGTTGGTGAAGCACAACAGGTTTTCGTTGAAGCTGTCGTTCCACTGCAGTGCCACTTCAACACCTACGCCGTCGTCGCGTTGCACATTGAAGTGGAACACCTGATTGACGGGCGTCTTGTTGGTATTGAGGTATTCGACGAATGCCCGCAGACCGCCTTCGAACTTGAACAGCTCTTCCTTGGCGGTGCGCTCATCCTTCAGCAGGATACCCACGCCAGAGTTGAGGAAGGACAATTCGCGGATACGCTTCGCCAGAATGTCCCAGCTGAAGTGGATGTTCTTGAAGGTGTCGGCCGATGGCTTGAAGTGGATCTTGGTACCGGTGGTTTCGCTTTCACCGACGATTTGCATCGGCTCCTGCGGTACGCCATGCACGTAGAACTGCTCCCACAATTTCCCAGCGCGGCGCACTGTCAATTGCAGGCTTTCAGAGAGTGCGTTCACCACGGACACACCAACACCGTGCAGGCCGCCGGAAACCTTGTACGAGTTATCGTCGAACTTACCACCGGCGTGCAGCACGGTCATGATGACCTCGGCCGCAGATACGCCTTCTTCCTTGTGCACATCCACTGGAATGCCGCGACCGTTGTCGGTTACGGAAATGGATTCGTCTGGATGAATGGTGATGGTGATTTCATCACAGTGGCCGGCCAGTGCTTCGTCGATGGAATTGTCCACCACCTCGAAGACCATGTGGTGCAGGCCGCTACCATCATCGGTGTCGCCGATGTACATACCGGGACGTTTGCGTACGGCATCAAGCCCTTTCAGCACCTTGATGCTGGAGGAGTCGTACGTTTGGTTCTCGCTCATGCCTTCACTCCCGATGATCGTGGGTCTGGGTAATACCGCCATGTTCCACGTGGAACACGGCAACTGGCGTTTCCGTTTGCCAGCCTTCCCTCAATAATTCTTGATCCACACAGGTGATGAACACCTGGCAGCGTAATTCTTCCAGCAAGCGGCACAATGCGCGACGATGTTTCTCGTCCAGTTCGGAGGGCAAATCGTCTACCAGATAGATGCATTGCCCTCGGCGGGCCTGGCCTACCAGATGGCCCTGGGCAATGCGAAGTGCGCATACCACCAGTTTCTGCTGACCGCGCGACAAGATGTCAGCCGCATTATGGGCGCCCATTCTGAGGCGAAGATCAGCACGTTGAGGTCCAGCCTGGGTATGCCCCATCTGCTGGTCTCTCAACAACGAACCTGCCAATACATCGGCAAGCTCGCGATCCTTGTCCCAACCGCGGTAATAGCTCAGCGTCAACCCATCGAGCTGCACCAACTCGGCGAGTGTCTGTTCGAACACAGGCTTCAGCGCCTTGATGTAAGCACGGCGGTACTCGTCGATTTCTGCACTGGCAAGACAGAGTTCACGGTCCCACGCCGCTTGCGAAGCAACGTCAAGTGTACCATGCCGAAGCCACGAGTTCCGTTGCTTCAAGGCCTTCTGCAGGCGCTGCCAGGTCGACATGAAGCGAGGTTCCACGTGGAACACACCCCAGTCGAGAAACTGTCTGCGAATTTTAGGCGCGCCTTCCAACAGCCGAAAGCTGTCGGGATTTATCAACTGCAGCGGAAGTATCTGGGCAAGCTGGGCTGCGCTTCGCGCATTCTGGCCATCTATGCGAATGGTGAAATCGCCTTGGCGCTCTCTGGATATCCCCAGATTGCTCTGTCCACCTTCGGCCAGTTCGACTTGCCCGAACACCGTAGCGCTCGCCTGATCGTGCTGGATGATCGGCACCAGGCGCGTACTGCGGAAAGATCGAGCCAGACCCAGCAAGTGAATAGCTTCCAGAACACTGGTCTTGCCACTGCCGTTGGCGCCATAAAGAATGTTGATGCGCGGGGAGGGGGAGAAGGTCACCGGGTGCAGGTTGCGCACCGCAGTGACTGTGACGCGGGTAAGGGACATTCAGGCAGGGGTCAGAGGCGCATCGGCATGACGACATATGCCGAGTCGTCGTTGTCCGATTCCTGCACCAAGGCGCTGCTGTTGGAATCGGACAGAATCAGGCGCACCTGCTCCGTCGTCATCACGCCCAGCACGTCGAGCAGATAACTGACGTTGAAGCCGATCTCCAGCGCGCCGCCGTTATAGTCCACGGCCACTTCTTCTTCCGCTTCTTCCTGCTCGGGGTTGTTGGCCTGGATCTTGAGCTGACCGGCCGCCAGTTGCAAACGGATGCCGCGGTACTTTTCGTTGGACAGAATAGCGGTGCGGCTGAACGCTTCACGCAATGCCTGGCGATCTCCGACCACCAACTTGTCGCCACCTTTGGGCAACACGCGCTCGTAGTCGGGGAACTTGCCATCGACCAGTTTGGAGGTGAAGGTGAACTCACCGGTGGTAGCACGGATGTGGTGCTGGCCCAGCACGATGCTGACGTTGCCATCAGGCTCGGTCAGCAGGCGGGCCAACTCCAGGATACCTTTGCGCGGCACAATCACCTGATGCCGATCGGCCTGGCCAATGTCGGCTTGCATCGAGCACATGGCCAAGCGGTGTCCATCGGTTGCGACGGCGCGGATGATACCTGCCGATACTTCCAGCAGCATGCCGTTGAGGTAATAGCGAACGTCCTGTTGAGCCATGGCGAAACTGGTGCGCTCGATCAACCGGCGCAGCTTGCTCTGGACCAGGCTGCACGTCAGCGAACCCGGGCCTTCCTCGACCGTCGGGAAATCATTGGCCGGCAATGTCGACAAGGTAAAACGGCTGCGCCCGGCTTTGACCACCACCTTCTGTTCATCGACCTTGATGTCGATCAGGGCGTCGTTGGGCAAGCTCTTGCAGATGTCCATCAACTTGCGCGCGGGCACCGTGATCTCGCCAGGCTCGGCGGGCTCTTCCAGCTGTACGCGGCCAACCAGTTCCACTTCCAGGTCGGTACCGGTCAGGGACAACTGCTGCCCCTGAACGACCAGCAGCACGTTGGAAAGCACAGGCAAGGTCTGGCGGCGTTCGACGACGCCGGCGACCAGCTGCAGGGGTTTCAACAGGGCTTCGCGTTGAATGGTGAAATGCATGGTCTAGTCCCTTGCCTCAAAAGCTGCGTAGTGAATGTTCACGTGGTCAGGGTACGCAGCAGGTTCTTGTAGTCCTCGCGGATATCCGCGTCGGATTCCTTGAGTTCGTTGATCTTGCGGCAGGCGTGCAACACGGTGGTGTGATCACGGCCACCAAACACATCGCCGATTTCCGGCAGGCTATGGTTGGTCAGTTCCTTGGACAACGCCATGGCCACCTGCCGCGGTCGCGCCACCGAGCGTGAGCGGCGCTTGGACAGCAGATCGGAAATCTTGATCTTGTAGTACTCGGCCACCGTGCGCTGAATGTTATCCACACTCACCAGCTTGTCTTGCAGTGCCAGCAAATCCTTGAGCGACTCGCGGATCAGCTCGATGGTGATTTCTCGGCCCATGAAGTGCGAGTGCGCAATGACCCGCTTGAGGGCACCTTCGAGTTCGCGGACGTTGGAGCGAATCCGCTGGGCAATGAAGAACGCCGCGTCATGGGGCAACTCAACCTTGGCCTGATCCGCCTTCTTCATCAGGATCGCGACTCGCGTCTCGAGTTCCGGTGGTTCGACCGCCACTGTCAAACCCCAGCCAAAGCGCGACTTCAGGCGCTCTTCGAGCCCTTCGATTTCCTTGGGGTAGCGATCGCTGGTCAGGATGACCTGCTGGCCGCCCTCGAGCAGCGCATTGAACGTATGGAAGAACTCCTCCTGGGAGCGCTCCTTGCGAGCGAAGAACTGAATGTCATCGATCAGCAGCGCATCGACCGAACGATAGAACCGCTTGAATTCGTTGATCGCGTTCAGCTGCAGCGCCTTGACCATGTCGGCCACGAATCGCTCGGAATGCAGGTAGACGACCTTGGCATTCGGATTCTTCTTGAGCAGATGGTTACCCACAGCATGCATCAAGTGCGTTTTACCCAGACCCACACCGCCATAAAGGAACAGCGGGTTGTAGCCATGCTTGGGATTGTCCGCAACCTGCCAGGCAGCGGCGCGCGCCAACTGGTTGGATTTACCTTCGACGAAGTTTTCGAAGGTAAAGGTGCGATTCAGATAGCTGGTGTGCTTGAGCGCACCTTCTACCTGCACGGTGCGCTGCTCGGCACGTACGGGTGCCGGTTGCGAGCTGGCGCCGGCCATGGGGTCGAAACTGTCCCGCGAGGGTTCCTCACTGACCGAAGGCTTGGAAACAGCCTCTACAGGCGCAACTGCAGGCACGGCAGTCACCGGGGCCGCCTGCGCCTGGCTTGCCGCTGCAGAGGCTGCCAGCGGGGCGTTGAATGCAGCGCGGGGCGTCGAGCTGCGGCGGCTGCCGATCAGCAACGAAAGCGCCGGCGCGAGTCCGTTGCCGTGCTCACCCAACAGTTCGAGAAGTCGTGTCAGGTACTTCTCGTTTACCCAGTCCAGCACAAAGCGGTTGGGCGCGTAGACCCGCAACTCGTCGCCTTCGGCTTCGACCTGTAGCGGACGGATCCAGGTGTTGAATTGCTGGGCAGGCAGTTCATCGCGCAGGAGTTCCACGCACTGCTGCCAAAGTTCCACTGACACAGGTATCCCCTGAATTGAAAGCCGGCAAGGCAAAAACAACCCCCATTGTACCGACGCTCAGCACACTTATCCACATGTAGGTCCGACCACTGGCCTGGAAAGCGTGAAAAAACCGCTGTTCAATGCCTCGAAATCTGATTCCTGAGCTCTGTGGATAATCTGGCTTGAGATCTATGCACAAGTGGGGGTCGAGATCTGTGGATAACAGCCCTGTGGATATCCTCGTCTTTAATCCACAGGTTGTCCTTAGCATCGACACAGGCGCAGCACCTCTTCTGGACAGGGTTGCGAATCCCCAGGACGCACGGGCAGCAAGGGCTGAAGGTAGTTATCCACAGAAAAGGGCCTCACTAAGATCTATAAGCATTACAGAAAAGCTTTAAATAAGTCCCTTCTCTATTTCTATATTTGATCGGCTCTGGTGTGTCATACGCAGGCTTGGAAACAGGAGGCGGATGAATCGAAGGTGAGGGTCGATGTCTACGTGCAGCGCAGGGTTCTGATAAACGATGCAAAAGTAATAGCTGGTTGGAAATTGACCTTCTGCCGCGCTTTCACTAGAATCGCCGGTCTCTTAAAACGGGGTCCATTCCGGCCCGTTGTGGACGAACCAGGTAACAACCATGAAACGTACTTTCCAACCCAGCACCATCAAGCGCGCTCGCACTCACGGTTTCCGTGCCCGCATGGCTACCAAGAACGGCCGTACCGTCCTGTCGCGTCGTCGCGCCAAGGGCCGCAAGCGTCTGGCAGTTTGATCCTTCGGCACAGGTGGTGAGTCAGGACTACGGTCGGGAAAAGCGTCTGCTGACAGCCCGGCATTTCAAAGCAGTCTTCGACTCGCCGTCTGGCAAGGTACCCGGCAAGAACTTGCTGCTCCTTGCGCGTGAGAACGGCCTCGAACATCCCCGTCTGGGGCTGGTCATCGGTAAAAAGAGCGTCAAGCTCGCCGTTCAACGCAATCGCTTGAAACGTTTGATGCGTGACTCGTTCCGTCTGCACCAGGACATACTGGCTGGCTGGGACATCGTCATCGTCGCGCGCAAAGGTTTGGGCGACGTGGAAAACCCTGAATTGCATGAGCATTTTGGCAAGCTCTGGAAGCGCCTTGCACGTAACCGGCCCGCTCCAGTGGTGAAGACCGAACCTGCAGGAGTGGACAGTCAAGATGCGTAAACTGGCAATCGTTCCGATCCAGTTCTACCACTACGCCATCAGCCCTCTCATGGCGAACCACTGTCGTTTTTATCCCAGTTGTTCTTGCTACGCGCTCGAAGCCATCGAGATCCACGGCCTCTTGCGTGGAAGCTGGCTGACCGTTCGTCGCCTTGGCCGCTGTCACCCATGGAATGCCGGTGGTTTCGACCCGGTTCCAGACGCCCCATCACCCCGTTCTTCTTCGATAGCCGAGTAATCATGGATATTAAACGCACGATCCTGATCGTCGCCCTGGCAGTCGTGGCCTACGTCATGGTCCTGAAATGGAACCAGGACTACGGTCAAGCCGCCTTGCCGACTCAGAATATGGCTACCCAGAACCCGACCCCGGCATTGCCGGAAACGGTACCGGGCACCAACACTCAAGCCAGTGCCGATGTACCCAGCGCCAATCCTGATGCCAATCTGCCTGTGCCGACCCCTGTCGTGGTCAGCAAGGACCTGATCTGGGTCAAGACCGACGTGCTCAACTTCGCTATCGATCCTACCGGTGGTGATATCGTCCAGCTGAACCTGCCCGAGTACCCTCGGCGCCAGGACATGCCGAACATTCCATTCCAGTTGTTCGACAACGGTGGTGAACTGACCTACCTGGCCCAGAGCGGCCTGACCGGTGCGAACGGCCCGGATGCGCGTTCCACAGGGCGCCCCGTGTACAGCGCGACGCAAAAAAGTTATCAACTGGCCGAGGGTCAGAACCAGCTGGTAGTCGACCTGACCTACAGCGACAACGGCGTCAACTACGTCAAGCGCTTCACGGTCGACCGCGGCGAATACGACCTGAAAGTCGGCTACCTTGTGGATAACCAGAGCGCGCAGAACTGGAGCGGGAACATGTTCGCCCAGCTCAAGCGAGACAACAGCGCCGATCCATCGTCGACTACGGCCACCGGTACCGCGACCTACCTGGGTGCGGCCCTGTGGACAAGTGGCGAGCCTTACAAGAAAGTGTCGATGAAGGACATGGACAAGGCCGGCCTCAAGGAAACCGTGCAAGGTGGTTGGGTAGCCTGGCTGCAGCACTACTTCGTGACGGCCTGGATCCCTGCTCCCGGTGACAGCAACAACGTCATGACGCGCAAGGACAACCAGGGCAACTACATCATCGGCTACACCGGTCCGACGTTGTCCGCCGCACCAGGTGGCAAAGTCGAAACCACAGCCACCCTGTATGCCGGTCCGAAGGTACAGGACAAGCTCAAGGAGTTGTCCCCAGGCCTGGAGCTGACCGTCGACTACGGCATCCTGTGGTTCATCGCACAACCGATCTTCTGGCTGCTCAAGCACATCCACGCGATCCTGGGTAACTGGGGCTTCTCGATCATCTGCCTGACCATCCTGATCAAGCTGCTGTTCTTCCCCTTGTCGGCCGCCAGCTACCGGTCGATGGCGCGCATGCGCGCCGTTGCGCCGAAACTGGCATTGCTCAAGGAGCAGCATGGCGACGATCGCCAGAAGATGTCGCAGGCCATGATGGAGCTGTACAAGAAAGAGAAGATCAATCCGCTGGGTGGCTGCCTGCCGATCCTGGTGCAGATGCCGGTCTTCCTGTCCCTGTACTGGGTACTGCTGGAAAGCGTCGAGATGCGTCAGGCACCTTGGCTGCTGTGGATAACCGACCTGTCGATCAAGGATCCGTTCTTCATCCTGCCGATCATCATGGGCGCGACCATGTTCATTCAGCAGCGCTTGAACCCAACGCCTCCGGATCCGATGCAGGCGAAGGTGATGAAGATGATGCCGATCGTGTTCACCTTCTTCTTCCTCTGGTTCCCGGCCGGCCTGGTACTGTACTGGGTAACCAACAACACCCTGTCGATTGCCCAGCAGTGGTACATCACGCGCGGTATCGAGAAAGCTGCGGCAAACAAACCTGCCGTTTAACGGGTTGCTCGACTAACCTGTGCACAAAGCGCCCCCTCGTGGGGCGTTTTGCTATCTGAAATTCGACCGGAGTATCTGCATGAACGTCGTTCGCGAAACCATCGCTGCCATTGCCACAGCCCAAGGTCGCGGTGGAGTGGGGATCGTGCGTATCTCCGGACCACTGGCCAGCGCGGCTGCCCAGGCGATCATCGGCCGTGTGCCAACGCCTCGCTACGCTCACTACGGCCCAATGCTCGACGCGCAGTGCCAGGTCATCGACGAGGGCCTGAGCCTGTACTTCCCCGGGCCCAATTCGTTCACCGGCGAGGACGTGCTCGAGCTGCAAGGCCACGGTGGGCCTGTGGTGATGGACATGCTGCTGCAGCGCTGTCTGCAATTGGGCTGCCGCCTGGCACGTCCGGGCGAATTCAGCGAGCGTGCATTCCTCAACGACAAGCTCGACCTGGCCCAGGCCGAGGCCATTGCCGATCTCATCGAAGCCAGTTCCGCCCAGGCGGCGCGCAACGCCGTGCGTTCGCTGCAAGGGGCGTTTTCCCGCCGTGTGGATAACTTGACCGAGCAGCTCATCGCGTTGCGTATCTACGTCGAGGCCGCTATCGACTTTCCCGAGGAGGAAATCGATTTCCTGGCCGATGGTCATGTACTGAGCCTGCTCGACAAGGTACGGGGCGAGTTATCCACCGTGCTGCGGGAAGCCGGGCAGGGGGCCTTGCTGCGTGATGGCATGAACGTGGTCATCGCCGGTCGACCGAATGCCGGCAAGTCGAGCCTGCTCAACCTGCTGGCCGGACGCGAAGCCGCGATCGTGACGGAGATTGCCGGCACGACCCGGGACGTGTTGCGCGAACATATCCACATCGATGGCATGCCGTTGCACGTGATCGACACCGCGGGGCTACGCACCACGGCCGATGAAGTCGAGCAGATCGGCGTGCAGCGAGCGCTGAAGGCCATTGCCGAGGCCGATCGTATCCTGCTGGTGGTGGATGCGACGGCCGCCGAAGCGGCCGACCCGTTTGCGCTCTGGCCGGAGTTCCTCGAGCTCACGCCCGATATCGGCAAAGTCACGGTGATTCGCAACAAGGCGGACCTGAGTGGGGAACCCATCGGCCTGCAGCAGGACGGCGACGGACACGTCACCTTGAGCTTGACTGCCAAGGGGGCGGGCGAGGGGCTGGAGTTGCTGCGCGAACACCTCAAGGCCTGCATGGGGTACGAACAGACCGCAGAAAGCAGCTTCAGCGCACGTCGACGTCACCTCGAAGCCTTGCGCCATGCCGGCGACCACCTTGACCATGGACGTGATCAATTGACCCTGGCCGGTGCCGGCGAGCTGTTGGCCGAAGACCTGCGCCTGGCGCAGCAAGCCTTGGGTGAAATCACCGGAGCATTCAGTTCAGATGATCTGCTGGGACGCATCTTTTCGAGCTTCTGCATCGGCAAGTAGGCGTGCAAGCACCGCCACGACCCTCGCGTGAAACCGATCAACAGCCGCCTTTCGAGGCGGCTTTTTTTTATACATGCTTCAGGAGCCCTGTGGAAAAGCCCGCCTGAGCCAGGTTGATAAGCGGGTCCGAAAGCTGATGATAAATCCGCCTGTGGGTAAGCAACCGTGTTACCCACAGGTTAATTTCGGTTATACACCGGGCTCATGAACAGCTGAACACAACCTTTAATTTCTCTATACAGCACGAGTACAGAGGGTTTCAGAACCTTATCCACAGATTTGTCGTTGCATAGTAATAAACATAAAAACAAAGCTTTAATAAATCTCTCTCTTTTAATTTCTATTACTCGGTCTATCCACAGCTGGTTATTTTTTGTGCAGAAGGGTTCTTTAGCCGAGGCAAATTCCCTATACTGCGCCGCTATCCCAATTACCCACATTGAACAGGCACGAGGTGCGTGGTGGATTTCCCTTCCCGTTTTGAAGTGATCGTCATCGGCGGCGGTCATGCCGGTACCGAGGCAGCACTGGCCTCAGCACGCATGGGTGCAAAGACCCTGCTGTTGACGCACAACGTGGAAACCCTCGGTGCCATGAGTTGCAACCCGGCCATCGGCGGCATCGGCAAGAGCCACTTGGTAAAGGAGATCGATGCGCTCGGCGGTGCCATGGCACTGGCTACCGACAAGGGTGGCATTCAGTTTCGCGTGCTCAACAACCGCAAGGGCCCAGCGGTACGGGCCACCCGTGCCCAGGCCGACCGGGTCCTGTACAAGGCGGCGATCCGCGAAATCCTGGAGAATCAACCCAACCTGTGGATATTCCAGCAGCCGGCAGACGACCTGATCGTCGAGCAGGACGAGGTAAAGGGCGTGGTCACCCAGATGGGCCTGCGCTTCATGGCCGATTCCGTGGTGCTCACCACCGGTACCTTCCTGGGCGGGCTCATCCACATCGGTTTGCAGAATTATTCGGGTGGGCGTGCGGGCGATCCGCCGTCGATTGCCCTGGCCCATCGCCTGCGTGAACTGCCCCTGCGAGTAGGCCGGTTGAAGACCGGTACACCGCCGCGCATCGACGGCAAGTCCGTGGACTTTTCGGTGATGACCGAGCAGCCGGGCGATACCCCGATCCCGGTGATGTCGTTCATGGGATCCAAGGCACTGCATCCGCGCCAGGTCAGTTGCTGGATCACCCATACCAACGCGCGCACCCATGAAATCATCGCGGCCAACCTCGATCGCTCGCCGATGTATTCGGCAGCCGGTGAAATCGAAGGCGTAGGTCCACGGTACTGCCCGTCGATCGAAGACAAGATTCACCGCTTCGCCGACAAGCAGAGCCATCAGGTGTTCATCGAGCCGGAGGGGCTGACCACCCACGAGCTGTACCCGAACGGTATTTCCACGTCCCTGCCGTTCGATGTGCAGCTGCAGATCGTGCGTTCGATCCGTGGCATGGAAAACGCACACATCATGCGTCCCGGCTACGCCATCGAATACGACTACTTCGATCCGCGCGATCTCAAGTACAGCCTCGAAACCAAGGTGATCGCCGGTCTGTTCTTCGCTGGGCAGATCAACGGCACCACCGGCTACGAAGAGGCCGGCGCGCAGGGGTTGCTGGCCGGCGCCAACGCGGCGTTGCGTGCACAGGGCAAAGACGCCTGGTGCCCGCGCCGGGACGAGGCCTACATCGGCGTGCTGGTCGATGACCTGATCACCCTGGGCACCCAGGAGCCGTACCGGATGTTCACTTCGCGGGCCGAGTATCGCCTGATCCTGCGCGAGGACAACGCAGACCTGCGCCTGACCGAAAAGGGTCGCGAGCTGGGCCTGGTCGACGACGCCCGTTGGGCAGCGTTCAGTGCCAAGCGCGAAGCCATCGAAATCGAGGAACAGCGGCTCAAAAGCACCTGGGTCCGACCGAACACTGCCGTGGGCGATGCGCTTGCCGAGAAATTCGGTACGCCGTTGACCCATGAATACAACCTGCTTAACCTGCTCAGCCGTCCGGAAATCGACTATGTCGGTCTGGTCGAAGTCACCGGTGGCGGCGCGCAGGATCCACAGGTGGCCGAACAGGTCGAGATCAAGACCAAGTACGCCGGGTACATCGATCGTCAACAGGACGAGATCGCCCGGCTGCGTGCCAGCGAAGACACTCGTCTGCCTGTGGATATCGACTACGTCGGCATCTCCGGGTTGTCCAAGGAAATCCAGGGCAAGCTGGGCGCCACTCGTCCCGAGACCCTGGGTCAGGCATCGCGTATACCGGGTGTGACGCCCGCTGCCATTTCGCTGTTGATGATTCATCTGAAAAAACGCGGCGCAGGCCGTGAGTTGGAGCAAAGCGCTTGAGTTCCATGGTCACCGAACAGCACCGCGAAGAGTTGTCCACAGGCGCCCGGCAATTGGGCGTCGAACTGTCCGAAGCCCAGCGCGAGCAGCTGTTGGCCTACCTGGCCCTGTTGATCAAATGGAACAAGGCGTACAACCTGACGGCGGTGCGCAATCCCGACGAGATGGTTTCCCGGCACCTGCTCGACAGCCTGAGCATCCTGCCGTACCTGGCAGCGGCCGACAGCTGGCTGGATGTCGGCAGCGGCGGCGGCATGCCAGGCATCCCGCTGGCGATCATGTTTCCTGAAAAACGGATCGCCACGCTCGACAGCAATGGCAAGAAAACCCGCTTCCAGACCCAGGTGAAACTGGAGTTGGGATTGGCCAACCTGAAAGTTATCCACAGCCGCGCCGAAACCTTCGTCCCCGAGCAACCTTTCGCCGGTATCGTTTCCCGCGCGTTCAGCAGCCTGCACGATTTTGCCCACTGGACACGCCACCTGGGCAACGGCGACACGCGCTGGTTGGCGATGAAAGGGCTGCATCCAGCTGACGAACTGGTAGCATTGCCAGCGGACTTCCACCTTGATAGCGAACACGCCTTGGCCGTCCCCGGTTGCCAAGGCCAACGCCATCTGCTGATACTGCGCCGCACGGCATGATTGGGAACACGAGCAATAATGGCTAAGGTATTCGCGATAGCGAACCAGAAAGGTGGTGTGGGCAAGACCACCACCTGCATCAACCTCGCAGCATCGCTGGTCGCGACCAAGCGCCGCGTGCTGCTGATCGACCTCGATCCGCAGGGCAACGCCACCATGGGTAGCGGAGTGGACAAGCATGCACTTGAAAACTCCATCTACGACGTGCTGATCGGCGAGTGCGACCTGGCCCAGGCCATGCACTTCTCCGAGCACGGCGGGTATCAGTTGCTGCCGGCCAACCGCGACCTGACGGCGGCCGAGGTGGTCCTGCTGGAAATGCAGATGAAAGAGAGCCGGCTGCGCAGTGCGCTGGCGCCGGTGCGCAACAACTACGACTACATTCTGATCGACTGCCCGCCCTCGCTGTCGATGCTGACCCTCAATGCGCTGGTGGCGTCCGATGGCGTGATCATTCCGATGCAGTGCGAGTATTTCGCCCTGGAAGGGCTGAGCGACCTTGTGGACAACATCAAGCGCATCGCCGAACTGCTGAATCCGGACCTCAAGGTCGAGGGTTTGCTGCGGACCATGTACGACCCGCGCCTGAGCCTGATGAACGATGTGTCGGCGCAGCTCAAGGAGCACTTCGGCGACCAGCTCTACGATACCGTCATCCCGCGCAACATTCGTCTGGCCGAAGCTCCCAGCTATGGGATGCCGGCGCTCACGTACGACAAATCGTCACGCGGCGCCCTGGCCTACCTGGCACTGGCTGGCGAGATGGTTCGTCGGCAGCGTCGCCAATCTCGCACCGCTGCAGTCATTTAAGGAATCCAATGGCCGTCAAGAAACGTGGTCTCGGGCGTGGGCTGGATGCGCTGCTCAGCGGTTCGACCGTCAGTGCGCTCGAAGAGCAGGCCGTCACGGTCGACCAGAACGAGTTGCAGCATTTGCCCCTGGACGTCATCCAGCGCGGTAAATACCAGCCACGTCGGGACATGGACCCGCAGGCGCTCGAAGAGTTGGCGCACTCGATCAAGACCCAGGGCGTGATGCAACCGATCGTGGTACGGCCGGTGGCCAACTCGCGGTTCGAGATCATCGCCGGGGAGCGCCGCTGGCGCGCCGCGCAACAGGCCGGCCTGGAGACCATTCCGGCCATGGTTCGCGATGTGCCCGACGAAGCCGCGATCGCCATGGCATTGATCGAAAACATCCAGCGCGAAGACCTCAACCCGGTGGAAGAGGCCATTGCCCTGCAACGCCTGCAGCACGAGTTCCAGTTGACCCAGCAGCAGGTGGCCGATGCGGTGGGCAAGTCGCGGGTCACCGTGGCCAACCTGCTGCGCCTGATCGCCTTGCCTGAAGTGATCAAGACCATGCTGTCCCACGGCGATCTGGAAATGGGGCATGCGCGCGCGTTGCTCGGTCTGCCGGACGAACAGCAGGTCGAAGGGGCGCGACACGTTGTCGCACGCGGTTTGACCGTGCGCCAGACCGAAGCCCTGGTCAGGCAGTGGCTCAGTGGCAAACCTGAGCCCGTGGAGCCGGCCAAAGCCGACCCGGACATCACCCGGCTGGAACAGCGCCTGGCCGAGCGGCTGGGCTCTGCGGTGCAGATTCGCCACGGACAGAAGGGCAAGGGCCAGTTGGTGATCCGCTATAACTCGCTGGACGAGTTGCAGGGTGTGCTCGCACACATTCGCTGAAACAATTCCCTATGTAGCGCGCAGTCGGAAATCACTACCCGGCAGTTGAATAGGGGCGGAAGCGCCCCTATACTCTGCGCGCATTTTGTCGGCACAATTTATGCCAAGTTAAGGCTTATGGCACGTCGACCATTGAGGAGTCGCCACGATGGAAACCCGCACGCCAAACCGCCTGCCGTTCCATCAATGGGTCGTTTTCCCGATGTTGTTGGCGCAAGGTGTCGTCGCGTTGCTGGCAGCTCTGGTGCTGTGGCAATGGCTCGGGGCGGTCAGCGGTTATTCGGGTCTCTGCGGAGGCCTGATCGCCTGGTTGCCCAATCTGTATTTCGCCTGGAAGGCATTCCGGTTCACCGGAGCCCGGGCCGCACAAGCCATCGTCCGGTCGTTCTACGCCGGCGAGGCTGGCAAGCTGATTTTGACGGCAGTGCTGTTCGCACTGACGTTCGCAGGAGTGAAACCACTGGCGCCGCTGGCTGTATTCGGCGTCTTCGGGTTGACCCAACTGGTCAGCTGGTTCGCACCCCTGCTCATGAAAACAAGACTTTCGAGACCTTAGGGCGTTTGAGGCAACCATGGCAGAAACAACCGCTTCGGGCTATATCCAGCACCACTTGCAGAACTTGACCTTCGGTCAGCTACCAGAAGGCGGCTGGGGCTTTGCCCACACCGCTGCAGAAGCCAAGGAAATGGGGTTTTGGGCGTTCCACGTCGATACCCTTGGCTGGTCGGTTGCCCTGGGCCTGATCTTCATCCTGATCTTCCGCATGGCGGCGAAGAAGGCAACGTCCGGTCAGCCGGGCGCCCTGCAGAACTTCGTCGAGGTGCTGGTCGAGTTCGTCGATGGCAGCGTGCGTGACAGCTTCCACGGCCGCAGTGCGGTGATCGCACCGCTGGCGCTGACGATCTTCGTCTGGGTGTTCCTGATGAACGCCATCGACCTGGTTCCGGTCGACTGGATCCCGATGGCTGCGGCCTGGATCTCTGGCGACTCGCACATCCCGTTCCGCGCCGTGCCGACCACCGATCCGAACGCGACCCTGGGCATGGCCCTGTCGGTGTTCGCGCTGATCATCTTCTACAGCATCAAGGTCAAGGGCCTGGGCGGCTTCATCGGCGAGCTGACCCTGCATCCGTTCGGCAGCAAGAACATCTTCGCCAAGATCCTGCTGATCCCGGTGAACTTCCTGCTCGAATTCGTCACCCTGATCGCCAAGCCGATCTCGCTGGCACTGCGACTGTTCGGCAACATGTACGCCGGCGAGCTGGTGTTCATCCTGATCGCCGTGATGTTCGGCAGCGGCCTGTTGTGGCTCAGCGGCCTGGGCGTCGTGCTGCAGTGGGCGTGGGCCGTGTTCCACATCCTGATCATCACGCTGCAGGCATTCATCTTCATGATGCTGACCATCGTCTACCTTTCGATGGCACACGAAGAAAATCATTGAGACCCGCCTGGCGAGTCTGATGCCCCTCGCGCCCTGGCACGAGGGAGGCCCCTCCGGGCCGAAACACCGGTTTGTAACACCGCTTTAAAACCTAAAAACCAAGCAAAAGACGACGTAAAAAGTCGGGAGGAAAGATGGAAACTGTAGTTGGTCTAACCGCTATCGCTGTTGCTCTGCTGATCGGCCTGGGCGCACTGGGTACCGCTATCGGCTTCGGCCTGCTGGGCGGCAAGTTCCTGGAAGGCGCTGCTCGCCAGCCAGAAATGGTTCCGATGCTGCAAGTCAAAATGTTCATCGTCGCCGGTCTGCTCGACGCCGTGACCATGATCGGTGTTGGTATCGCTCTGTTCTTCACCTTCGCGAACCCCTTCGTTGGTCAACTCGCTGGCTGATCTCTCGAACCTTCGAGTGGATTGGTGTGATGGACAAAGAACGAGCGAGGTGTTGGCGTGAACATTAATGCAACCCTGATTGGCCAGACCGTTGCGTTCTTCATTTTTGTGCTGTTCTGCATGAAGTTCGTGTGGCCTCCGGTCATCGCGGCTTTGCACGAACGTCAGAAGAAGATCGCTGATGGTTTGGACGCTGCCAGCCGAGCAGCTCGCGACCTGGAGTTGGCCCAAGAGAAAGTGGGTCATCAACTGCGCGAAGCGAAAGCTCAGGCAGCCGAAATCATTGAGCAGGCGAAGAAACGCGGCAACCAGATCGTCGAAGAGGCCGTTGAAAAGGCCCGTATCGACGCTGACCGTGTGAAAGTGCAGGCTCAAGCCGAGATCGAGCAGGAACTGAACGGCGTCAAAGACGCGCTGCGTGCCCAACTGGGTATGCTGGCCGTGGGCGGTGCCGAGAAGATTCTGGGCGCCACAATCGATCAAAACGCGCACGCGGAGCTGGTTAACAAACTGGCTGCTGAAATCTAAGCGAGGGCGATCATGGCAGAACTGACCACGTTGGCCCGACCTTACGCTAAGGCGGCCTTCGAGCACGCTCAGGCCCACCAGCAGCTGGCCAATTGGTCAGCCATGCTCGGCCTGGCTGCAGCGGTGGCGCAAGACGCCACCATGCAGAGCCTGCTCAAGGCCCCGCGACTGACGAGCGCAGACAAGGCCGCCACGTTCATTGACGTGTGCGGCGACAAGTTCGATGCCAAGGCACAGAATTTCATCCACGTCGTTGCCGAAAACGACCGTCTCCTGCTGTTGCCGGAGATCGCCGAGCTGTTCGACCTGTACAAGGCCGAGCAGGAAAAATCGGTCGACGTGGAAGTCACCAGTGCCTTCGCATTGAACCAAGAACAGCAAGACAAACTCGCCAAGGTTCTCAGTGCACGACTCGACCGGGAAGTGCGCCTGCAAGTTGCGGAGGATGCCAGCCTGATAGGTGGCGTCGTCATCCGCGCCGGCGACCTGGTTATCGATGGCTCGATTCGCGGCAAACTCGCGAAACTGGCCGAAGCATTGAAATCTTGAGTTTGAAGGGGCAGCAGAGCAATGCAGCAACTCAATCCTTCCGAAATAAGTGAAATCATCAAGGGTCGCATCGACAAGCTCGATGTGACTTCCCAAGCCCGTAACGAAGGCACCGTCGTCAGCGTTTCCGATGGTATCGTACGGATCCACGGTCTGGCCGACGTCATGTACGGCGAAATGATCGAGTTTCCAGGCGGCGTCTTCGGCATGGCACTCAACCTGGAGCAGGACTCCGTAGGCGCCGTGGTACTGGGCGCGTACACCAGTCTGGCCGAAGGCATGAGCGCCAAGTGCACCGGCCGCATCCTGGAAGTTCCGGTTGGCAAGGAACTGCTGGGTCGCGTCGTCGACGCACTGGGCAACCCTGTCGATGGCAAGGGTCCGCTGGGCAACACCGAGACCGACGCGGTCGAGAAGGTTGCACCGGGCGTTATCTGGCGTAAGTCGGTAGACCAGCCTGTGCAGACTGGCTACAAGGCCGTCGACGCCATGATCCCTGTCGGCCGTGGCCAGCGCGAGCTGATCATCGGCGACCGTCAGATCGGCAAGACCGCTCTGGCGATCGACGCGATCATCAACCAGAAGAACTCCGGTATCTTCTGCGTCTACGTCGCCATCGGTCAGAAGCAGTCGACCATCGCCAACGTGGTACGCAAGCTGGAAGAAAACGGCGCCCTGGCCAACACCATCGTGGTGGCTGCCAGTGCCTCGGAATCTCCTGCGCTGCAGTTCCTCGCGCCGTACTCCGGCTGCACCATGGGCGAGTTCTTCCGTGACCGCGGTGAAGACGCACTGATCGTCTATGACGATCTGTCCAAGCAAGCAGTGGCCTACCGCCAGATTTCCCTGCTGCTGCGCCGTCCACCAGGTCGTGAAGCCTACCCAGGCGACGTGTTCTATCTCCACTCCCGCTTGCTGGAGCGTGCTTCGCGCGTTTCCGAAGAGTACGTCGAGAAGTTCACCAACGGCGCAGTGACCGGCAAGACCGGCTCCCTGACCGCGTTGCCGATCATCGAAACCCAGGCTGGCGACGTTTCCGCGTTCGTTCCGACCAACGTGATTTCCATCACCGACGGTCAGATCTTCCTGGAATCGGCCATGTTCAACTCGGGCATCCGCCCTGCAGTGAACGCCGGTGTTTCGGTATCCCGCGTAGGTGGTGCCGCTCAGACCAAGATCATCAAGAAGCTGTCCGGTGGTATCCGTACCGCTCTGGCTCAGTACCGTGAACTGGCGGCATTCGCCCAGTTCGCGTCTGACCTGGACGAAGCCACCCGCAAGCAGCTCGAACACGGCCAGCGCGTGACCGAGCTGATGAAGCAGAAGCAGTACTCGCCAATGTCGATCGCCGACATGGCGCTGTCGCTGTATGCCGCCGAGCGTGGTTTCCTGACTGACGTCGAGATCGCCAAGGTTGGTAGCTTCGAGCAGGCCCTGATTGCTTACTTCAACCGCGATCACGCCGACCTGTTGACGAAGATCAACGTGAAGGGTGACTTCAATGACGAAATCGACGCGGGCCTCAAGGCCGGTATCGAGAAGTTCAAGGCCACCCAAACCTGGTAAGCCGCAGCAGGGGCCGCAAGGCCCCTGCTTGCTAACCTGATAGGTGTTACATGGCAGGCGCAAAAGAGATTCGCAGTAAGATTGCGAGCATCAAAAGCACGCAAAAAATTACCAGCGCCATGGAAAAAGTGGCGGTCAGCAAAATGCGCAAGGCACAAATGCGCATGGCAGCCAGCCGTCCCTACGCGGAACGTATCCGCCAGGTGATTGGACATCTGGCCAACGCCAACCCGGAATACCGCCACCCGTTCATGATCGAACGCGCCGTCAAGCGCGTCGGCTATATCGTGGTGAGCAGTGACCGTGGTCTGTGCGGCGGCTTGAATACCAACCTGTTCAAGGCCCTGGTCAAGGACATGGCGGCCAATCGCGAACGCGGCGTCGAAATCGACCTGTGCGTGATCGGCAGCAAGGGTGCAGCGTTCTTTCGCAACTTCGGCGGCAACGTCGTGGCAGCGATCAGCCATCTGGGCGAAGAGCCGTCGATCAATGATCTGATCGGCAGCGTCAAGGTGATGCTGGACGCGTACCTGGAAGGCCGTATCGATCGCCTGTCCGTGGTGTCCAACAAGTTCATCAATACCATGACGCAACAACCGACGGTGGAGCAGTTGATCCCGTTGGAGGCAACCCCGGATCAAGAACTCAAGCACCACTGGGATTACCTGTACGAACCCGACGCCAAAGAGCTGCTGGAAGGCCTGATGGTGCGTTACGTGGAGTCGCAGGTGTACCAGGCGGTGGTCGAGAACAACGCTGCTGAACAAGCGGCGCGGATGATCGCGATGAAGAATGCAACCGACAACGCCGGCGACCTGATCAGCGATTTGCAGCTGATCTACAACAAGGCGCGTCAGGCTGCGATCACCCAAGAGATCTCGGAAATCGTCGGCGGCGCTGCCGCGGTTTAACGGTTCAAATATTCAGAGGATCCAGCTATGAGTAGCGGACGTATCGTTCAAATCATCGGCGCCGTTATCGACGTGGAATTTCCACGCGACAGCGTACCGAGCATCTACAACGCGCTGAAGGTACAAGGCGCTGAAACCACCCTCGAAGTCCAGCAGCAGCTGGGCGACGGCGTGGTTCGTACCATTGCCATGGGTTCCACCGAAGGCCTCAAACGCGGCCTGAACGTACTCGACAGCGGCGCAGCCATTTCCGTACCCGTTGGCAAGGCCACCCTGGGCCGGATCATGGACGTACTGGGCAACCCGATCGACGAAGCGGGCCCGATCGACACCGAAGAGCGCTGGGGCATTCACCGTCCGGCACCTTCCTTCGCGGACCAGGCAGGCGGCAACGACCTGCTGGAAACCGGCATCAAGGTCATCGACCTGGTCTGCCCGTTCGCCAAGGGCGGTAAAGTCGGTCTGTTCGGTGGTGCCGGTGTCGGCAAGACCGTGAACATGATGGAGCTGATCCGTAACATCGCCATCGAGCACAGCGGTTATTCCGTGTTCGCCGGTGTGGGCGAGCGTACCCGTGAGGGTAACGACTTCTACCACGAGATGAAGGACTCCAACGTTCTGGACAAGGTAGCCCTTGTCTACGGACAGATGAACGAGCCGCCGGGCAACCGTCTGCGCGTCGCCCTGACCGGTCTGACCATGGCCGAGAAATTCCGTGACGAAGGTAACGACGTTCTGCTGTTCGTCGACAACATCTATCGTTACACCCTGGCCGGTACCGAAGTGTCCGCACTGCTGGGCCGTATGCCATCGGCAGTAGGCTACCAGCCGACCCTGGCCGAAGAGATGGGCGTTCTGCAGGAACGCATCACTTCGACCAAGGAAGGTTCGATCACCTCGATCCAGGCGGTATACGTACCTGCGGATGACTTGACCGACCCGTCGCCTGCGACCACCTTCGCCCACTTGGACGCCACCGTCGTACTGTCCCGTGACATCGCCTCCCTGGGTATCTACCCAGCGGTCGATCCACTGGACTCGACTTCGCGCCAGCTGGACCCGAACGTGATCGGCCAGGAGCACTACGACACCGCTCGCGGCGTTCAGTATGTGCTGCAGCGCTACAAAGAGCTGAAGGACATCATTGCGATCCTGGGTATGGACGAGCTGTCGGAAACCGACAAGCAGTTGGTATCCCGCGCTCGTAAGATCCAGCGCTTCCTGTCGCAGCCGTTCTTCGTGGCTGAAGTCTTCACCGGTGCCTCGGGTAAATACGTTTCCCTGAAAGACACCATCGCAGGCTTCAAAGGCATCCTCAACGGCGACTACGACCACCTGCCGGAACAAGCGTTCTACATGGTCGGCGGCATCGAAGAAGCGATCGAGAAAGCCAAGAAACTGTAATCCTGGCGCCCGGCGACGGGCGCTAATCAGGTTGAGGCAAGTATGGCTATGACAGTCCATTGCGATATTGTCAGCGCGGAAGGAGAAATCTTTTCCGGTCTGGTCGAGATGGTGATTGCGCACGGTAACCTGGGTGATATCGGTATCGCTCCAGGCCACGCCCCGCTGATCACCGATCTCAAGCCAGGTCC
The DNA here is from genome assembly GCF_014841695.1 of Pseudomonas sp. CFBP 8771. Taxonomy (NCBI): domain Bacteria; kingdom Pseudomonadati; phylum Pseudomonadota; class Gammaproteobacteria; order Pseudomonadales; family Pseudomonadaceae; genus Pseudomonas; species Pseudomonas sp. CFBP 8771. The sequence continues at coordinate 120,482 of NZ_JACYUJ010000006.1, forward strand.
GATCCGCCTGATCAAGCAGGGTGGCGAAGCCGAGGTGTTCTACATCTCTGGTGGTTTCCTCGAGGTTCAGCCGAACATGGTCAAGGTTCTTGCCGACACCGTGCAGCGTGCTGCCGACCTGGATGAAGCTTCCGCTCAGGAAGCCGTCAAGGCTGCCGAGAAGGCCCTGAACGAAAAAGGCGCAGACTTCGACTACGGATCTGCCGCCGCACGCCTGGCCGAGGCTGCAGCTCAGCTGCGCACCGTCCAGCAGATCCGCAAGAAATTCGGCGGCTGATGCGTCGACTCACTTGCGATTGAGTAAAAGGGTAGCCTCGGCTACCCTTTTTCTTTTTCAGCACTTTCTCCCCGGTCAGCCTGCTGGCCATTCTCCGGATTGGTAGCCGTTCATGTCTCTCGATATCGTCATTCTCGCCGCCGGCCAAGGCACGCGCATGCGCTCGGCCTTGCCCAAGGTGTTGCACCCGGTCGCCGGCAATTCAATGCTCGGCCATGTTATCCACAGTGCCCGCCAGCTCAAGCCGCAGAACATCCACGTGGTGATTGGCCACGGTGCGGATGCGGTACGTGAACGCCTGGCCGCTGACGACCTGAATTTCGTGCTGCAGGACAGGCAGCTGGGCACCGGCCATGCGGTCGCCCAGGCTGTGCCAGGCCTGACGGCCGACAATGTGCTGATACTTTACGGCGACGTTCCGCTGATCGAAGTGGCGACGTTGCAGCGCCTGCTGCAGAAAGTCAGTGCCGACCAGCTAGGCCTGCTCACCGTCGAGCTTGCCGATCCCACGGGCTACGGCCGCATCGTGCGCGATGCGGATGGCCAGGTACAGGCCATCGTGGAGCACAAGGACGCCAGCGATGCACAGAAAGCCATTCGCGAAGGCAACACCGGCATTCTCGCAGTGCCTGGCAAACGTCTGGCCGAGTGGCTGGCGCGCCTGTCCAACAATAATGCTCAGGGTGAGTATTACCTGACCGATGTGATCGCCATGGCTGTCAGCGATGGCTTGGTGGTGGCCACTGAAACCGCCCAGGATCCGATGGAGGTGCAGGGCGCCAATGACCGCCGTCAACTTGCGGAACTGGAGCGTCACTACCAGTTGCGCGAAGGGCGTCGGTTGATGGCCCAGGGCGTGACCTTGCGCGACCCGGCCCGCTTCGATGTGCGCGGTGAAGTCAGCGTGGGTCGGGACGTGTTGATCGATGTCAATGTGGTGCTCGAAGGGCGGGTGGTGATCGAAGACGATGTGGTCATCGGGCCCAACTGCTACATCAAGGACAGTACGCTGGGCAGAGGCGTGGTGGTCAAGGCCAACAGCCACCTCGACGGTGCAGTGCTGCACGAAGGCAGCGATGCTGGCCCCTTTGCGCGCCTGCGACCCGGCACGGTGCTGGAAGCCCGGGCGCATGTGGGTAACTTCGTCGAGCTGAAGAATGCCCGTATGGGCGAGGGCGCCAAGGCCGGTCACTTGAGTTATCTGGGCGATGCGGACATAGGTGCCAACAGCAACATCGGCGCCGGTACCATCACTTGCAACTACGACGGCGCGAACAAATGGAAAACCACCATTGGTGAGGACGTTTTCATCGGTTCCAACAATGCGCTGGTCGCACCTGTGGATATCTTGGCGGGATCGACGACTGCTGCAGGTTCGACCATCACCCAACAGGTGCCTGCAGGGCAATTGGGCGTGGCACGTGCGCGGCAGCGTAACATCGAAGGGTGGAAGCGGCCGGTGAAGGTCAAGAAGCCTTAGTTATCCACAGGTGTAGCTATTGTATAAGGCCATTCGCGGGCAGAGCCCGCTCCTACAAAATTTCAGGTAGGACCCTGTGGGAGCAGGCTCTGCCCGCGAAGAGGCCATGAGAAATACGATGACACCATTGACGAACCTTTCAGTTTAGGTTTCTATTGCCTTCGTTATCTTTCGAATCGAAACTTAGGCCATGTCAAAGCGTAATACGCCCCAACGTCGTCACAGCATCCTTGCCCTGCTCAATGAACAGGGCGAAGTGACTGTGGATAACTTGGCGAGGCATTTCGCAACGTCCGAAGTCACTATCCGCAAGGACCTTGCCGCCCTGGAAAGCCACGGCCTGCTGCTGCGTCGCTATGGCGGCGCGGTGACCATGCCGCAGGAGCTGATCGGCGAACCGAGCCAGCGCGTCTCGGCCATCAAGCAATCCATCGCCCGCGCCGCCGTCATGCGCATCAAGGAGCACGCGCGCATCATCATCGACAGTGGCAGCACCACCGCTGCGATGATTCCCGAGCTGGGCAAGCAGCCGGGCTTGGTGGTCATGACCAACTCGCTGCACGTCGCCAATGCCCTGAGTGCATTGGAGCATGAGCCCGTCTTGCTGATGACCGGCGGCACTTGGGATCCGCACTCCGAATCGTTCCAGGGCCAGGTGGCCGAGCAGGTGCTGCGCTCCTATGACTTCGACCAGTTGTTCATCGGTGCAGACGGCATCGATCTGGAGCGCGGCACCACGACCTTCAACGAGTTGCTGGGCCTGAGCCGGGTGATGGCCGAAGTCGCTCGCGAAGTGATCGTCATGGTCGAGTCCGACAAGGTCGGACGCAGGATCCCCAATCTGGAGCTGCCCTGGGGCCGCATTAGCACCCTCATTACCGATGATCGCCTGCCCCTCGAAGCACGCGATCAGATTCAGGCGCGCGGGATAGATCTCGTGCTCGCCGCTACCAGCTAGGAGAAGCGAACATGTGTGGAATCGTCGGCGCCATCGCGGAGCGCAACATCACTGCCATTCTGGTCGAGGGCCTCAAGCGCCTGGAATATCGCGGTTACGACAGCGCAGGCGTAGCCGTGTTGAGCGAGGATGGCAGCGTGCAGCGCCGCCGTCGCGTCGGCAAGGTTGCCGAACTGCAGGCCGCGCTGGCGGATGAGCCTCTGCTCGGCAAGCTGGGCATCGCCCATACCCGTTGGGCCACCCATGGTGCGCCGACCGAACAGAACGCCCACCCACACTTTTCCACTGCTGAAGTGGCAGTGGTGCACAACGGCATCATCGAAAACCATGAAGTCCTGCGCACCCAGCTCAAGGAGCTGGGCTACGTATTCACGTCGCAGACCGATACCGAAGTCATCGCGCATCTGTTGCATCACACCCTCAAGGCATTGCCCGACCTGGCCGACGCCCTCAAGGCGACGGTCAAGCAACTGCACGGCGCCTACGGCCTGGCGGCCATCAGCGTGCACCAGCCCGACCGTCTGGTGGCCGCCCGCAGCGGCAGCCCACTGGTCATCGGCCTGGGCATGGGCGAGAACTTTCTCGCCTCAGACCAGTTGGCGCTGCGGCAGGTGACCGACCGTTTCATGTACCTGGAGGAAGGTGACATTGCCGAGATCCGCCGTGAAAGCGTGCAGATCTGGAATGCCGCCGGCATGCCTGTGCAACGTGAAAGCGTGCAGTATCACGAAGGCGCCGAGGCGGCCGACAAAGGCGAGTATCGCCACTTCATGATGAAAGAGATCCACGAGCAGCCCACCGTGGTACAGCGCACCCTGGAAGGTCGCCTGGGCCAGAACCAGGTGCTGGTGCAGGCCTTCGGTCCGCAGGCCGCCGAGCTGTTCGCCAAGGTGCGCAATGTGCAGATCGTGGCGTGCGGCACCAGCTATCACGCCGGTATGGTTGCGCGCTATTGGCTCGAGGGCCTGGCCGGCATCCCTTGCCAGGTCGAAGTGGCCAGCGAGTTCCGCTATCGCAAGGTCGTGGTGCAGCCCGACACGCTGTTCGTTTCCATTTCACAGTCCGGTGAAACGGCCGACACCCTGGCCGCGCTGCGCAATGGCAAGCAATTGGGCTTCCTCGGCAGCCTGGCGATCTGCAACGTCGGCATCAGCTCTTTGGTGCGCGAGTCCGACCTGACCTTGCTGACCCAGGCAGGTCCGGAAATCGGTGTCGCTTCGACCAAGGCCTTCACCACTCAACTGGTTGCGTTGATGCTGCTGACGCTGTCGCTTGGCCAAGTGCACGGAACGCTGGAGGAGGGCGTGGAAGCCGAGCTGGTGGCCGAACTGCGTCGTTTGCCGACTCGCCTGGGCGAAGCCCTGGCCATGGACACCACCATCGAGCGCATCGCCGAGCTGTTCGCCGAGAAGCACCACACGCTGTTCCTGGGCCGCGGCGCGCAATTCCCGGTGGCGATGGAAGGCGCGCTGAAGCTCAAGGAAATCTCCTACATTCATGCCGAAGCCTATCCTGCCGGTGAGTTGAAGCACGGGCCGCTGGCGCTGGTGGACAAGGACATGCCCGTGGTAACCGTGGCGCCGAACAACGAGCTGCTGGAAAAGCTCAAGTCCAACCTGCAGGAAGTCCGTGCCCGCGGCGGTGAGCTGGTGGTCTTCGCCGATGAGCAGGCGCAACTGAGCAATGGTCCCGGCACCCATGTGGTGGCCATGCCGCACATCATCGATGCACTGGCGCCGATCCTCTACACCATTCCTTTGCAGCTGCTTTCGTACTATGTGGCAGTGCTCAAGGGGACGGACGTGGATCAGCCGCGCAACTTGGCGAAGTCGGTGACGGTGGAGTGAGGGGGGTGTGAGGCGGTAAGCGCCGTCATCGTAGAAATCAGCCGATCCTACCCCCGGACGCCCAAGCGCACATTCACACGCTGCCCTTGGGCTCCACACTCGCCAGGATCCGATCCAGCCGCTCCAGGATCTCCTTGTCGATCTTTTCGTGCAGTCGCATGATTTCCAGCTCCGCGCGCAGGTTCACCTCGAAGTCCAGGCTTGCGGCCAGGCGGTCTTTGGCCGACTGGCGGTTCTGACTCATCATGATCACCGGCGCCTGGATGGCCGCGACGGTAGAGAGCATCAGGTTGAGAAAGATGTACGGGTAAGGGTCGAAGGCCAGGCCGAAGTGATCGAGCACATCCGTATTGAGCAGCATCCAGCCGAACAGGATGATGGTAAAGGCGATGATGAACGCCCATGAGCCGCCGATCGCCGCAACCCGATCAGACAGTCTTTCGCCGAACGTTGCGACTTCGTCGGAGGCGTCACTGGCATCGCGGCTGACGGGCAGACGCTTTTTCATCTGCTCCAGAACATGTATTTCTTCAGGTTCGAGCTGATGGGGGTGTTTGCCAAGGAAGCGTTGAGCCAGCGGTTCAAGTGGGTGCTTGGTGGCCATGGGGCAGGGTCTTCAGATGGGGAGAAAGACGGACACTATCCCATGGAATTCGGCAGCGCTGAATGCTCGGATGTGCCTGTGGCACCGCGCGTTCGGTGAAATTTCACCAGTGGCCCACGCAGTCCCATGCCAGCGACATGGAGGTTTTTTTCCCGCCCAATGAGAATCCCCCTTCAGAATCGAGAATTTGTTCTTATAGTGCAGTCATGAACGACCCACGAACCACCAGCATTGTCGACCGTGTGCTGCAGGTGCTGACCTGCGTGGCCAAGGCTGGGCAACCGATTGCGGCCAAGCGCATTGCCGCGCAGGTGCAGATGCCGTTGAGCACGGTCTATCGGCACTTGGCGTCGTTGAGGAAGTGGGGTCTGCTGCAAGAACACATGACCACGGGGCTGTACGAGCCAGGCGCGACCGGCGTGCAGTTGGCGTGGGGTTTCGATCAGACCTCCAACCTGATCAGCCAGAGCCGCGACGAGATCAGCGCCCTGGCTGAGCGCACGGGAGAAAGCGTCGGCTTGTTGGTGTACAGCAACGGCCAGATGGTGTGCATCGCCATGGAGGAGAGCAGCAGCTCGCTGCGTTGCTCGTTCACCAAGGGCCGCGCCCACTCCATGATGCAGGGCGCCTCGGCCAAGAGCTTGTTGGCGTTTCTGCCCGAATCGGTGCAACGCCAACTGCTGAAAACGCAATCGCAGGAGGGCGCCATGGACGTTGCGGCGCTGGAAAGGGAGATTACCAGGATCCGCAAGAATGGCTATGCCACCAGTGACAGTGAGGTCGATCTGGGTGTTTGGGGCGTGAGCGTCCCGCTGATTTCAGCGGACGGTGCCCTGGAAGGCACCATTACGTTGATGGCGCCGTCATTGCGCGTTGGCCCACGGGAGGCTGAACTGATCAGCCTCACCAGAAAAGCAGCCAGCCGCATCTGCAATCGCTTCTAACTGCCGCCCAATCCATGTTTCAGGTCCTGACCGGACCTACCCTTGCCGAAGGAATTCGTGATGAAAGCGTTGAAGTTATTCACCCCCCTGGCTGCCGCGCTGACGCTGATGGCTTCGCTGTGCACCTCGGCCCAGGCAGCCGATGAAGTGATGCGTGTCGGCACCGATGCGACCTTTCCACCCATGGAATTCGTGCAGGATGGCAAGCGCACCGGCTTCGATATCGAATTGATCGAAGCCATCGGCAAGCAACTGAACAAGAAGGTCGAGTGGATCGACATCGGCTTCAAGGGGCTGATCCCTGGCTTGATTTCCAACCGCTTCGACGTGGCGGCGTCGGCCATCTACATGACCGAAGAACGGCAGAAGGTGGTCAACTTCACTGATTCCTACTATCGCGGCGGCCTCGCTGTGCTGGTCCTGAAGGATGACACCAGCATCGATAAACCCGGCGATCTGGTCGCGGGCAAGAAGGTTTCAGCCCAGGTAGGTACCAAGTCGATCGACTTTCTGAAAACCAACTACCCCGCAGTGAGCGTGGTGGAAGTGGAAAAGAACCAGGCCATGTTCGACCTGTTGGCCATTGGCCGGGTGAACGCTGCAGTGACCGGGCGCCCGGCGGCGGTGGAATATGCCAAGCGTCAGCCCAAGGTCCGCGTGCTGGACGAAGGCCTGACCACCGAACTGTACGGTTTTGCCGTTCGCAAGAATGACACCGCGCTGCAACAGCAGATGAACCAGGCGCTGAAAACCCTGCGCAGCAATGGCGAATACGCCGCACTGACCCAGAAGTGGTTCGGCACCACCAAAGAATAAGTCGCCGTTGCAGGTTCGGCCGATGCTGCGACGAGCCTGCACACTTTACGCCTTCAACCGTAAGCCTCTGCGGAGTACCTCATGGATCTCGACTTTTCCCCGGTCTGGGACGGCTGGCGCGCGCTCGCCTCCGGTACCCTGACCACCATCGAAATCACCGCTGCCGCGTTGGTGCTGGGCTGTGTCCTGGGCCTGTTGATCGGGCTGGGGCGGCTGAATCCCAAGCGCACGCTGATCTACGGGCTGTGTACCACTTACTTGACGCTGGTCCGCGGCACGCCGCTGCTGGTGCAGCTGTTCATTCTGTTCTTTGGCCTGCCGCACTTCGGCATTCAGTTACCCGCTTATGTGTGCGGAATTTTCGGCCTGGGCATCTACAGTGCGGCCTATGTCTCGGAGATTGTCAGGGGTTCGATCCAGTCGGTGGAAAAGGGCCAGATGGAAGCCGCCCGCTCGCTGGGCCTGCCGCACAAACTGGCGATGCGCAAGGTCATCCTGCCCCAAGCCTTCGTGCGCATGATCCCCGCCCTGGGCAACGAATTCATCGCCTTGATCAAGAACTCGGCGCTGGTGTCACTGCTCACCATTGCCGACGTGATGCACGAAGGCGAGAAGATCATCAGCGTGTCCTACCGTTCGCTCGAAGTGTACCTGGCCATTGCCGTCATCTACCTGATGCTGACCAGCATCACCACCTTGATCCTGCGCCGCACCGAGAAGATGCTGCGCGCCGACGGGAGAGTGTGATGAGCACCGCCATTATCGATATTCAAAACCTGAGTAAATCGTTCGGCACTCATCAGGTGCTGCACAACATCGACTTCAGCGTACAGGCCAGCCAGGTCGTGGTGGTGATCGGTCCCAGCGGGTCGGGCAAGAGCACCTTCCTGCGTTGCATGAACGGCCTGGAAACCGCCGAAGGCGGAACGCTGCGCGCGTGTGGCCATACCGTGGTGGAGCAGGGCAGGATGATGTCGGAAAGCAAACTGGACGCCCTGCGCAGCGAAGTCGGCATGGTGTTCCAGTCGTTCAACCTGTTCCCGCACCTCAGCGTGCTGGACAACATCACCCTGGCGCCCATGGCCCTGCGCGGCAGATCGCGCCAAGCGGCCGAAGAGCAGGGGCTGCGCCTGTTGAACAAGGTTGGCCTGGAGCACAAGGCGCAGGTTTACCCCGGCACTTTGTCCGGTGGGCAGAAGCAGCGCGTTGCGATTGCCCGCGCGTTGGCCATGGAGCCCAAGGTCATGCTGTTCGACGAGCCTACCTCGGCGCTGGATCCGGAGCTGGTGGGCGAGGTATTGCAGGTCATGAAGACCCTGGCGAGCGAAGGCATGACCATGATCATCGTTACCCACGAAATGGGATTTGCCCGGGAAGTGGCTGACGTGGTGGTGGTCATGGATCAAGGCGCGATTGTCGAGGCCGCGCCACCGGCGCAGCTGTTCACCGCACCGCGTGAAGCGCGGACCCGCAGTTTCCTGCACAGCGTGCTGTCGCGAGACGCAGCGCCCGTTCTTTGATGGCTTGCGCTTGCGCCACTGCCCAGAGGTTTTTGTGGATATACCAATCGATTCAGTTGCCAGCCAAGCCCAGGGCAGTCTGTTTGCCCACAGCGCCTTGCTGCCTGGTGGCTGGCAGCGCAATGTACTGCTGAGCTGGAACGCCGCTGGCGATCTGACCACCGTGGCCTGCGATGCCGTGCCCTTGGCCGGCACGCCGGTGGCGCGTGGCCCGGTGATCAGTGGCATGCCCAACTTGCACTCCCACACGTTCCAGCGCGCCATGGCCGGCTTGACCGAAACCCTGGGCGACCCCGCCGATTCCTTCTGGAGCTGGCGTACCCTGATGTATCGATTTGCCCAGCGCTTGCAGCCTCGGCACTTGCAGGCCATCGGTCGGCACCTGTACATCGAAATGCTCAAGGCCGGGTACACCTCGGTGTGCGAGTTTCATTACGTGCACCACGGCGCTGACGGCCAGCCCTACGCGAACCCCGCCGAATTGTCCCTGCGCGTGGTGCGGGCGGCCGAAGAAGTAGGCATCGGCATGACCCTGCTTCCCGTGCTTTACCAATACGGTGGGCTAGGCCAGGCAGAACCCTTGCCGCACCAACGTCGTTTCATCAATTCACCGGAGTGGATTCTGGAGCTGCGTCAGCACCTGCAAAAAGCCATGCCGCAGAACGGCAATCGGCGTTATGGCGTGGCGCCGCATTCGTTACGTGCCGTGAGCGAAGCGTCCCTGTCGAGACTGATGGATGGCCTGGATGCCGACGATCCGCGCGCGCCCGTGCATATCCATATTGCCGAGCAGACCCGCGAGGTTGAGGAATGCGAGGCAATCCTCGGCCAGCGACCGGTGCAGTGGCTGTTGGACCGCCAACCCTTGGACCCGCGTTGGTGCCTGGTGCACGCCACCCACATGGACGACGCTGAATACGCAGCGTTGGCGCGCAGTGGTGCCACCGTAGGGCTATGCCCGAGCACCGAAGCCAATCTTGGCGATGGATTGTTCGACGCTCAGCGGTTTCTGGCAGACAAGGGCCGTTGGGGTATCGGTTCGGACAGCAACGTAGCCGTCAACCCCTGGGCCGAGCTACGCCTGCTGGAATACGGCCAGCGCCTGTTGCACCGTCGGCGCAATGTGCTGGCCAGCCCCGACGCGCCGGTGGTGGCGGATCGCCTGTTCGATCAGGCGGTCAAGGGCGGGGCCCAGGCGACCGGCCGCTCGGTAGCCGGGCTGATGGTGGGGCAGCGTGCCGACCTGGTCGTCATCGATTCCGACGCCGTCAATATCGCCCCGGCCCATCCAGCCCAGCTGTTGTCCTCGCTGGTGTTCTGCGAGCACGGCAACAATCTGGTACGCGACGTCTTCGTCGGCGGCAGGCAGGTCATCGATGACGGCCAGCACGCCCTGCAAGTGCAGGCTCTGCAAGGCTACCGCGCCACCCTGGCCGATTTACTGGAGCATACGCTATGAATCGGGAACCTACCTTCGAGCTGCATCAGGGCGTCGGCCCTTTGCTGATATCCATGCCTCACGTCGGCACCTTGCTGCCGGACGAGCTGAAAGCGCATTACAGCCCGGTTGGCCAGGCGGTGGATGACACCGATTGGCATATTCATGAGTTGTACGACTTCGCTGTCGCTCTGGGCGCGTCGACGTTGCGTCCACGTTTTTCGCGCTACGTGATCGACCTGAACCGGCCTGCCGATGGCGCCAGCCTGTATCCGGGCCAGAACACCACCGGGCTATGCCCGCTGACGACATTCGACGACGTGCCGCTGTACCAGCCGGGGCACGAACCAGACGATGCGCAAATCGCACAGCGCTTGGAGCATTACTGGCAGCCGTACCATCGAGCGTTGCAGCAGCAATTGGAACGAATCAAGGCGATCCATGGCTACGCCCTGCTGTGGGACGCGCACTCGATCCGTTCGGTCATCCCGCACCTGTTCGAAGGCCAGTTACCGGTGTTCAACTTCGGCACCGCCAACGGCAGCGCCTGCGCACCCGGCATCGGGGAGCAGCTGCTCGCCGTGGCCGAGCGGTTGGCTCCGCAGTTGCCGGCGGTACTCAATGGCCGCTTCAAAGGCGGCTACATCACTCGCCAGTACGGCCACCCGGCCCAAGGGGTTCACGCCGTACAGCTGGAGCTGGCACAGCGAGCCTACATGCAGGAAACCGCCCCCTACGGGTTGCAAGCAGACAAGATCGAGACTCTCCAGCCGGTACTGCGTGCACTGATCGAGCGATTCATGGCGTTCAAGCCTGCCTGACATTCCTTTGGTAGCCAGATTCCGATGACCGATGCGCACGTATACCGCCCCGAAGATTACGCGTCCATGCCGTGGAAGAACGGCGGCGGCAGTACCCTGGAAATTGTCCGGCAGCGCTCCGTCGATGACAGCGGGTATGACTGGCGCCTGTCGATTGCCCAGATCAGCGCCGACGGACCCTTCTCCGTGTTCGCCGGTTATAGCCGGATCATCACCGTGCTGCACGGCGATGGCATGGTGTTGGAAGTGAACGGGGTGGAGAGCAGGGCGCTGGGTCCCATCCAGCCTATGAGTTTCGACGGTGGGGCGAAGGTACGGTGTCGGTTGCTGGGTTCACCCATCGAGGACTTCAATCTGATCTACCGCCACGATCGGATCCAGGCATCGTTGCGCTGGGTGGAATGCCATCCGGTGGTGGTGTTGAGCTCGGTGGCGGCCGAGGTGCTCTTCTTCAACGCCTCTTCAGATGCCGTCCAGGTGACCGACGCGAGTGATGGACGCAGACACGAGTTAAGCTCGCGAGCAACGTTGCGCTGCACCAACGCAAGCGGCCGGCGCCAGCGTTACAGCCTGGAGGGTACGGACGCGCAGGTGTGCGTGGTTGAGCTGGACAGTGTGGGCTGAACCGCAGCGGCTAAATGTCCACCTTGTCGGGCGAACCGTCCCGTGCCTGCAACATCAGCCTTTGCAGCTTGCCCTTTGGAAGTCTGTACAGGGCTAGGAACGGCGCGTGGGTCCCTTGCAGCTCAGGCAGCGCCTGAACTGCAAGGACAGTCACCCGATGTTCAGGCTGCGCGCAGGGCGTTGGTGTTGCCCGACGTCTCACGCTTGCTCTTCACCACCCAGCGACTCAACGGACCCTGCAACAGCCACTGTCGCGTACGGTTGCCAATCTGCTCCTGAAAGATCACGCACAGAATGATGCACGCCAGCAGCAGCAGCGGGTAGTAAGTCAGCGACAATGGATGCCCCTTGGCCTCTGCCACGCACGCCGCCGCATTGGTGAAGCACAGGTTCACGTCGATGTTCGCCAGCATTTCCAAGCGACGGAAGACGATGAAGATCGGCGTGTGCAGGGCGAACATCGGCAGTGACGCGGCGCCCAGCCGGCGAGCCCATTTGATATGCCGCTCGCTTTGCGCACTCGAGGCCATGGCGCACAGGATGATGACGCTGAGCACCATCGGCAGCAGCAAGCCATTGTGCAGCAGCACATACCAATGGCTCTCGCCTCGCCAGTTGACCTCGGCGGCGATCGCCACACCGAACCCCAGGGCAATCACCGCCATCAATTTGCGAGGCCCGCGCAGGCCGGTACCCATCAGCCGATAATCGCGAAACAGCAGGTAGGCGACGATGCCTGCTAAAAAGACCGGCAGCCGCAGCAACGGGAAGTGGTGCAGGAAGCCAATCCAGATCGAGCTGTAGTCTTCATTGAGGACCACCAGCAATGGAGGGATCAGGCAGGCGGCCCAGATGATCAGCAGCAACCCTACCTTATGTTTGGCGGCTGCCAGGCGTGGCGCAAACCAGGGGAATGTCAGGTAGAAGAAGAACAGCGCCGAGATCGACCACAGCGGGCCGTTGTAGGCCAGGTAAACCGGGTTCCAGGCCTGCAGCAGGGTAACCTGCAGCACAGCATTCACGGCTATCTGGAAATCGCTGAGTTTGTATTTGAGCAGCTCGGGCGCGGTACGCTTGAGCAGGTCATCGGAACGATACGCCACACTCAGGTCAGTGTTGCTGTCGAACAGGCCTGTCAGCGATATCAGGACCACGCAGCTGGCGAGGCCGAATATGTGGATCGGATAGAGGTTGGCAAATCGTTTGGTCATGAAGGAGACCGGCGGCTCCCGCAGTTTGTTACCGTCGAGGTAGACGTGCGCGAGGAGAAAACCGGACAACGCAAAAAAGCTGCTTGTGGCAAAGAAACCCAATTCGGTGAATTCCACCAACCCACTCAGCTGTGTGTATTCCTCGTAGAACGGCAGCGTGTGGAACATCACCAGATACACGCCCAGGAAAAACCGCAGCCATTCCAAACCGATGAATCTCTCTTTCTCTGCGTTCATGCAGGTCCACTTCCCTTTAGTAATATCGAAGCCCGCTCATGGTACACGAAGCGTTTCCAATGTTTCCTTATATGTCTAAAGGCAGGCTTCGTTGCCGATCAGCTGACAAATTCGCCTACTGCGCGCTACAGGATAGGCGAAATCAAGCGCGCCACTCGCATACCGAGCTTTTCCAAACGATGTGTCTCTTTGCTATCACGGACATCTATTTCTCGTGACTGGGCGAAATCATCGAGCAACATCTGTTCCACTTCGCTGGTGAATGCCTTATCGACGGTCAGCAACATGATTTCGAAGTTCAAACGAAACGAGCGGTTGTCCATATTGGCACTGCCGATTGCCGTAATTTCATCGTCGACCAGCACCACTTTCTGATGCAGAAAGCCTGGGCCATAGCGATACATTTTCACCCCGGCGCGCACTGCTTCGAACGCGAACAGGCTGGATGCGGCATACACCACTTTGTGATCCGGACGCGAGGGCAGCAGGATACGGACGTCCACCCCGCGCAGTACCGCCAACCGCAGTGCGGCAAAAACCGCTTCGTCCGGTATGAAATAAGGAGTGGTTATCCACACTCTGTCATTCGCAGCGTGGATCGATTCAACGAAAAACAGCGAGCAGGTTTCATAGGGGTCGGCCGGGCCACTGGCCAGCACTTGGCACAACACGCCGTCTTCCTCATACGCTTCGGGGAGGATCAAGGGTGGCAATTCCCGTGCTGCCCAGAACCAGTCTTCGGCAAACGACTCTTGCAGGCAGGCGATCACCGGCCCGCTGATGCTCACATGGGTATCGCGCCAAGGCGAGAGCTTGGGGTTGCCGCCCAGATATTCGTCGCCCACGTTATGGCCACCGATGAAGCCTTTTACTCCGTCCACCACGACGATCTTGCGATGGTTGCGGAAATTGACCTGGAACCTGTTCAACCAGCCGCTCTGGGTAGCGAATGCTTTCACATTGACGCCACCCTCGCGCAGCCGCTCGACGTATTCGCGGGGCAGGGCGTGGCTCCCCACTCGGTCGTAAAGCACGTAGACCTCGACCCCCTCGGAGGCCTTTTGCAGCAGCAAGCCTTGCAGCTGCCGGCCGATATGATCGTCGTGGATGATGAAGAACTGCACCAGTACCGCTCGCCGGGCTTCGCGGATGGCTGCAAAGATGGCATCGAAGGTGGCGTGTCCATTGATCAGCAGACCGACCCGGTTATTGGCCAGGCATGGCATCCGGCCAAGTTTGGGCATGGCCCTGAGTGACGCGTAAGACGTGGATTTGCGTGCGGCAAGTGCTTCCTCTATCCAGGGGCGCCAATCCATGTCGGCGATGGCGGTGTGCATCTCCTTGTTGGCATGCCGGCGGGCCTTGATGTATGCGTCGAACGTGCTGCGGCCAAACACCAGGTAGGGGATCAACGTGAGGTAGGGAATGAACAACAGCGATAAGGCCCAAGCAATCGAACCTTGCGCGGTGCGTACGGTAAGAACTGCATGAACGGCGGCAGCGATGCCCAACACGTGCAGCAGGCCAAATAGATACCCAAAAAAAATCGGACTGTGATAATCCATTGCACGGCGGCTCCTTGATGCGCTGTGCTAAACAGACCACGTTCAGTGGCGGTTGTCGCGTTTTTATTACCGCGCAACTCGGCACCCGTTTCGACGTCAAAGACCCATGCCCGGACTTTTCCCAACGTTCTTGAGGAGTGGAATCAGATGAGATTTAAATGGCCGATGGCTGCATTGGTAGTGGGCCTTTCGGCAACAGGGGCACAGGCGCAGATGCTCCAGCCGGGCCTATGGGAAATGACCACCAGTAACATGCAAGTCGATGGCAAGCCGCTGCCTGACATGCAGGTGATGCTGGGTCAGTTGAAGATGCTTCCACCCGAGCAAAGGGCAATGATGGAAGGCGTGCTTGCCAACCAGGGCATTACGGTGGGCGGCAATGGCATTCGCTCGTGCCTGACGCCTGAACAGGTGAAGACCAACGACATTCCGTTACAAGATGCGAAGTCCGGCTGCACGCAGAAGATCACCGAGCGCAATGGCAATGTCTGGAAATTTCAGTTCAGTTGCCCCAAGGCCCAGGGGACCGGACAAGCCCAGTTTCTCAGCGATAGAGAGTTTCTTACCACGGTCAACGGCACGTTCAATGCCTCAGGCGTAGCGCAGAAGGGCAGCATGAACACTCGCGCCGTTTGGTTGGGAAACAACTGTGGGTCAGTGAAGCCTCGCACCTGATAGCTGCAATGCGTGTTCCACGTGGAACACGCGTTTCTCGGCCATGCAATTGTTGCCTAAAGCACAATGTGATCAAGTCAGTGGCGACTTATATGTTATGTTATAACAATATAAGCGATGCAGCGTTCGTTGCTCCCGTCACCGATGAGGTCCGTCATGCCCAACCGTTTACCCGTCACCGTGTTGTCCGGCTTCCTGGGGGCCGGCAAGAGCACGTTGCTCAATCACATCCTGCGCAACCGCGAAGATCTGCGCGTTGCCGTGATCGTCAACGACATGAGTGAGATCAACATCGACGGCAGTGAAGTGCAGCGTAACGTCAGCCTCAACCGGGCCGAAGAAAGACTGGTCGAGATGAGCAATGGCTGCATCTGCTGCACGCTGCGCGAAGACCTGCTCGAAGAAGTGGCCAAGCTGGCTGCCGAGGGGCGTTTCGATTATTTGCTGATCGAATCGACGGGCATCTCCGAGCCGCTGCCGGTGGCCGAGACTTTTACCTTCCGCGACGAGCACGGCCAGAGCCTGGCCGATCTGGCCCGGCTCGACACCATGGTCACGGTGGTCGACGGGGTCAATTTCCTGCTCGACTATCAGGCAGCGGAAAGCCTGGCGACGCGCGGCGAAACTCTGGGAGAGGACGACGAGCGAGCCATCACTGATCTGTTGGTGGAACAGGTGGAATTTGCCGACGTCATCCTCGTCAGCAAGATCGACCTGATCAGTCAGGCTGAACGCACCGAGCTGATGGCAGTACTGCACACACTCAACCCCGGCGCGCAGGTCATGCCCATGGTCATGGGCCAGGTGCCGCTGGCACGCATTCTGGACACCGGGCTGTTCGATTTCGAGCGCGCAGCGCAAGCGCCAGGCTGGCTGAAGGTGCTCAGGGGTGAGCATGTCGCGGAAACCGCAGAATACGGCATTGCATCCACGGCCTACCGCGCCCGGCGTCCGTTCCACCCACAGCGCTTCCATGACTTCATCGACAAACCCTGGACCAACGGTCGGCTGCTGCGCTCCAAAGGCTTTTTCTGGCTCGCCAGCAAACCCCAGGAAGCAGGAAGCTGGTCCCAGGCGGGTGGGTTGATGCGCTATGGCTTCGCTGGCCGCTGGTGGCGTTTCGTGCCGCAAACGCAATGGCCGCAGGAGGCCGAGAGTGTGGCTGCCATCCAGCAAACCTGGCAGACCGACACCGGAGACTGCCGCCAGGAGCTGGTATTCATCGGGCAGAACATGGATTTCGCAGCGTTAGGCCACGCCCTCGACCAGTGTCTGCTGGATGATGAGGAACTGGCCCAGGGCGCACAGGCCTGGGTGCACTGGCCGGATCCGTTCGGCGAGTGGCACGATCAAGGCCAGCAGGCGTGATCCAGATTGCTCAGGGCAAGATCCATTGTCCCTGACTGTTTTGCTCGCAGAACGGCTTGAGGTAGGCGGCGTCGCTCGCCACACCGTAGTAGTGGATGTCCTGTTCATAGGGCATGCGCTCGACCCGAGCGCCGCGGCAGATGCCGTAGGCGCCTTGTGGGCACTGCGCCAGGAATTGCACTTCGACCTGCTGCCCCGGCAGGTTGGGTCGACAAAAACCTTCCTTGAACAGCTTCGGCGGTATAGTGCGATTCTGCTGGCACACTTCAACGCTTACCCGTTCTGCCTGGCTATGCACCACGCAGGCCTCGGCCCACACCTGGGTAATGGCCAGCAGCCCCAGCAAACCCCACACACGCATCGCTCAACCTCCATAGATATCCGACCATGCTGCAGAACATCCCCACCCATGTCATCGCAGGCCCCTTGGGCGCCGGCAAGACCAGCCTGATTCGTCGTCTGCTGGCGTGCAAGCCGACAAACCAGCGTTGGGCCGTGCTGATCAACGAATTCGGCCTGGTGGGCATCGACGCCGCGCTGCTTGCCACCACCGATGATGGTATCGCAATCGGCGAAATCGCCGGAGGATGTCTGTGCTGCGTGAACGGTGCGCCGTTTCAGATCGGCCTGGGCCGCCTGCTACGCAAAGCCCGGCCGGATCGCCTGTTCATCGAACCCTCGGGCCTGGGTCATCCTTTGCAGATCCTTTCGCAACTGAGCAAAGCGCCCTGGCGCGGCGTTCTGGCGGTGCAACCGCTGGTGATGGTGCTCGACGCGCTGACCCTTGCGAAAGGCGTCGCGCTGCCAGCTGCACAGCGCGAAGCCGCTGAAGTGGCAGGCTTGGTGATCATGAACAAGGCAAAGCCGACGCCAGGAGTGTGCATAACTTCAGGGTTACCCACAGACCGACTGCTGTGGCTCGATGTCGATCAGGTGCGGTTCGAGCAATTACCCCTTGTGGATAATTCAGCGCCACTGGTTGTGGACAGGCTGAGGGAGCCCCCGCAAGCCATGGGTGAAATCTGGGTGGATAAGTCCCAGCCGCAATGCCAGGTGCAGGATCACCGCGATGGTTGGAGCATCGGCTGGCGATGGCAAGCCCGAACGCAGTTCGATTTGCCAGCAGTGGAGCGCGCATTGGCCCCTTGGTCTTGGCGACGGGCCAAGCTGGTTATCCACAGCCCGAATGGATGGTTTTCGAGCAACCTGCTGGCGGGGCAGTCGGTGCAGTGGAAAACCAGTGAATGGCGTCGTGATTCACGTTTGGAGCTGATATTCGATACGCCGCAGGACGCAGCCGCTCTTCAGGATAACTTGCAGCAGGCACGCGTGGACGACCCATCGCAGCGCTGACGTCGCTCAGGGACGCCAGCGCTTGTGTTCCTGACGCCACTGACTCATCTCGATGACTTCGGCACTGGTCGCGGTTTTCACTTCGAACGGGTAGGGCGCCAGCTCGATCTGCACCGCGTGTGGCCCGAATTGGGTGGCGATGCCTGCATGGCGCTGCTCGCCGGTCACCGTGAATTCGAAGTTGTACACACGCGCCAGACGCTTGCGGCCGTTGGCATCGGCCAGCCAGGAAAAACGCTTGAAGGCCACGTTGTCGTCGAGCAGTTCCAGATCGAGCTTGCTGCAATGCTGCTTGACCCGCGCCAGGGCTTTTTCACGCAGGCCATGGTTGTGCCACAGCCAAGCCGCACCTGCGGCCATCAACATCAGGATGAACATATTGCCAAGGGTCAACATCGAAGTGCGCTCCAACCGGTTGCTCGCAGCTTAACTGTGTCTCCGGTCTGTCGTACAGGCTGCATTTCGCGCGATACTGCGCGCCATGAAGTCCTGTCACCGGTCCGGAATCCTTGCATGAAACGTACACCACACCTGCTCGCCATCCAGTCCCATGTCGTGTTCGGCCACGCCGGCAACAGCGCGGCGGTTTTTCCGATGCAGCGGGTGGGGGTCAAGGTCTGGCCACTGAATACGGTGCAGTTTTCCAATCACACTCAGTATGGCCAGTGGACGGGAGAAGTGTTGGCGCCGCAACACATTCCCGCACTGGTCGAAGGGATTGCGACGATTGGCGAATTGGGCAACTGCGATGCCGTGCTCAGTGGCTATCTGGGCAGCGCCGCGCAGGGGCGAGCGATCCTGGGCGTGGTACGTCGGGTCAAGGCGGCCAATCCCAAGGCCCTGTATCTGTGCGACCCGGTGATGGGGCATGCGGAAAAAGGCTGCGTGGTGCCGGCCGAGGTCAGCGACTTTCTGCTCGATGAAGCCGTTGCCGCTGCCGACGTACTGTGTCCCAACCAGCTGGAGCTCGACAGCTTCAGCGGGCGCAAGGCCCAATCCCTGCCGGACTGCGTGGCCATGGCGCGGGCGTTGCTGGCGCGCGGGCCCAAGGCGGTGCTGGTCAAGCACCTGGCCTATCCGGGCAAATCGGCCGAAGACTTCGAAATGCTTCTGGTCACTGCCGCGGGCAGCTGGCACCTGCGTCGTCCGCTGCTGGCGTTTCCGCGCCAACCGGTCGGTGTGGGTGACCTGACCAGTGGCTTGTTCCTCGCCCGGCTGCTGCTGGGCGATGATTGGCTGGCCGCTTTCGAATTCACTGCGGCGGCGGTGCATGAAGTACTGCTGGAAACCCAGGCCTGTGCCAGCTACGAGCTGGAACTGGTACGTGCCCAGGACCGCATCGTGCACCCGCGCCTGCGTTTCGACGCCGTGGCGCTTTAAATCGGCTCGTCCTTGAGATCGCGGTAGCGCTTTTCCAGCTCCTGGCGAATCTGTCGACGTTGCTGTGCCTGGATGAAGCGCCGCGTGCCTTCGGCATCCTGCGGCTGCAGGGGCGGTACGCTGGCCGGCTTGCGCTGGTCATCCACTGCCACCATGGTGAAGAAACAGCTGTTGGTGTGGCGCACGGAGCGTTCGCGGATGTTCTCGGTGACCACCTTGATGCCCACTTCCATCGAAGTATTGCCGGTGTAATTGACCGAAGCCAGGAACGTCACCAGTTCGCCGACATGCACCGGCTCGCGGAAGATCACCTGATCCACCGACAAGGTCACCACATACCGGCCGGCATAGCGGCTGGCGCAGGCGTATGCCACTTCGTCGAGGTATTTGAGCAGCGTTCCTCCGTGCACATTGCCGGAAAAATTGGCCATGTCGGGGGTCATCAGCACCGTCATCGACAGCTGGGCGTTTCCAGGTTCCATAGTGAACTCACGGTTGGTTGGCAGAAGTGCAGGGGCGTCGCCTATATTGGCGTTTGCCGCTTTCAAAGAGTTGCATCCAGAAGCGGACGCCGAACGGACGGGCGCCGTCACGTCTATCGTGCCATTACGCAGGGCATAGCGGCGATCTGTTTCCGCATATTGCACCGACGTTCGCCTGCAATGGCCGGTGTTAATCTGCCTTTCTGAAACAATTGGTACAGCAATTCTGAATAGCAATGGAGGCTATCACCGTGCATGCCATCAGTTTTATCCAGGACCTGGCGGTGATCATGCTGGTAGCCGGCGTGGTGACGATTCTGTTTCACCGGCTACGGCAACCCGTGGTGCTGGGCTACATCGTTGCCGGCTTCATCATCGGCCCCCATACGCCGCCGTTCGGCTTGATCCACGACGAAGACACCATCAAGACCCTGGCCGAACTGGGCGTGATCTTTCTGATGTTCAGCCTGGGCCTGGAATTCAGCCTGCGCAAACTGTTCAAGGTCGGTGCCACGGCCTTTATCGCTGCGTTCCTGGAAATCGTGCTGATGATCTGGATCGGCTACGAAATCGGCCGCTGGTTCGATTGGGGCACCATGGACTCGCTGTTCCTCGGGGCTATCCTGGCCATTTCCTCGACCACCATCATCGTCAAGGCGCTCAACGACCTGAAGATGAAGAACGAGCGCTTCGCCCAGTTGATCTTCGGCGTGCTGATCGTCGAGGATATTCTAGGTATCGGTATCATCGCCCTGCTGTCGGGGATTGCCGTCAGCGGCGCGGTCAGTTCGGGCGAGGTGTTCTCGACGGTCGGCAAGCTCTCGCTGTTCATGGTCATTGCCCTGGTCGTAGGCATCCTGGTGGTGCCCCGACTGCTGGCCTATGTGGCCACCTTCGAAAGCAACGAGATGCTGCTGGTGACCGTGCTGGGCCTGTGCTTCGGCTTTTGCCTGCTGGTGGTCAAGCTTGAATACAGCATGGTGCTCGGGGCTTTCCTGATCGGGGCGATCATGGCCGAATCGCGGCAATTGCTGAAGATCGAGCGTCTGATCGAACCCATCCGCGACATGTTCAGCGCGATCTTCTTCGTCGCCATCGGCCTTATGCTCGACCCCGCCATCCTGCTCGACTATGCCTGGCCGATTGCAGTCATCACCGTGGCCGTGGTGCTCGGCAAGATCGTCTCTTGCGGGCTGGGCGCATTCATTGCCGGCAACGATGGCAAGACATCGCTGCGGGTGGGCATGGGCTTGTCGCAGATCGGCGAGTTCTCGTTCATCATCGCCGCGCTGGGCATGACCCTGCAGGTCACCAGCGATTTTCTCTATCCCGTTGCCGTGGCCGTGTCGGTGCTGACCACGCTGTCCACGCCGTACCTGATCCGGGCAGCCGATCCCTTGTCGCATCGCCTCGGCGCTATCGTGCCGCAACGTGTCGCACGCGTGCTGGGCATGTACGGGGAATGGCTGCGCAGCATCCAGCCGCGCGGGCAGGGCGCCATGCTGGCATCGATGATCCGCAAGATCCTCCTGCAGGTAGGGGTCAACCTGGCACTGGTGATCGGCATCTTTCTGGCCGGCGCCTATTTTGCCGAACGTATCGGCGGTCACCTGACGACTTGGGTGGCCGAGCCAGGCGGGCAGAAGGCGTTGATCTGGGGCGCAGCGTTGCTGCTGTCGCTGCCGTTTTTGATCGCCGCCTATCGCAAGCTCAAGGCACTGTCGATGCTGCTGGCGGAAATGGGGGTGAAGCCTGAAATGGCTGGCAGGCATACCCAGCGGGTGCGGCGCGTCATCGCCGAAGTCATTCCGCTGCTGTCGCTGCTGGTGATTTTCGTGCTGCTGGCGGCACTGTCAGCGAGCATATTGCCGACCATGGAATTACTGCTGTTGATTGCGGTGGTTGCAGCTGCAGTGGTGGCCGTGTTGTGGCGCTGGTTCATTCGCGTGCATACGCGGATGCAGGTGGCTTTGCTGGAAACCCTGGATAACAACGTCGAGCATTGAATTTGGGTAGGCAGGTTTGGCCTTTTCGCGGGTAGAACCCGCTCCCACAGGGTTGGCGGCGCGCCGTCGAGCTGTGAAAAGGTCACACCTGCCTCTACCGATCAGCTTTCCAGCCAGACGTCTCGTACCCAGTGCCAGACCGACTCCCAGCTTTCCTCGGTCACCAGCTCTTCCTCGCCCGACCACAGCACCACGGTGCCGTCTTCTTCGACACAGTAGTAGTCCTCGCCGTCCTGACAGATCGGGATCAGCTCGCGTGGTACGCCGATGTCCCAGGCGCTGGCGGCGACCTCCGGCAGATACGTATGCGATTGCGGGTCGGTCACGGTGACCGGTTCCAGGCTGCCATACACGACGTCGCTGACGGTGAGCAGATACTCCTTGAAGACAAACGGAATATTGATGAACAACTGCTCTTCGATCTCGACCAGCAGGTCTTCGTCTGGCAGTTCCAGGGGAACCGGTACCGGTTCATTGGCTTCTCGGAGCTGCTCGATCACTTCTTCCACGATGTTTTCCTCTGACCAGAATACGCGCTGCGGTTTATACCTTAGCTGGAAATGGATGCAACGTTCAAAATGCAAAAGCCCCGACCAGGGCCGGGGCTTTGCAAAGCGTGACGTGTATCAGTTCTGGCGGATACCCGCGACCAGCCAAGGCTGATTTTCGCCCTGGGCGCGTTCCATGTTCCAGCTTTCGCTGAAGGGTTCGCCCTTGTCGAAGCGCGAGGTCTTCGATACGCCGACGAATGTCAGGGTAGCGATGGTTTTCTCGGCGCGGTCGTCGACACCTTCCAGCTGCACTTGCAGATCGTCGATGTAGGTGGACTGGAAGCCATCACCCAGCTCGGCACGTTCCTGCTTCAATGATTGCAGCATCTGCGGCGTGACGAACTCGGCGATCTTGTCCATCTCGTTGGCGTCCCAGTGCTGCTGCAGCGACTGGAAGTGGCTGCGGGCTGCGTTCAGGAAGCTTTCTTCGTTGAACCAGGCCGGCGCGTTGATCACCGGACGGGCTGCGGAAGCACCGCTGGCGCCACCGAAGATCGACGGTTGGGCAGGTGCCTGGTCGATCGCTTCACGCTGGTACGGAGCACCGGCGCCGGCCATTTGCGGGCCCTGCTGCTGCTTGCGACGGCGAGCGGCGATGAAGCGGAAGATCAGGAAGGCGATGACCGCCATGATCAGGAAGTCGAAGATCTGCATGCCCTGGAAACCATCGCCCATGAACATGGACGCCAGCAGGCCACCGGCGGCGAGGCCGGCCAGAGGACCCAACCAGCGCGAGGCACCGCTGGCGGCTGGGGCTGCACGGCCTGGGACGGCTGCTGCGGCACCTGGGGTGGTGGGCGCGGCCTGGCGAGTCTGGTGAGTCGGGGCTGCGCCCATGCTCTTGCCGCCGCCGAAGCGTTTGGCACTGGCATCGAGGCTCATGGTCAGGCCGATGCACAGGGCCAGGGCCATGCTGAGAAAACGTTGCATAGGTTCATTCCGTTAGGTGGATTGCACGCGAGTCATGTTGCACAGGTGTGCTGTACATAGCTAGTGACAACATGTTTCGAGCTTTTGCGTAAATGCGAAGCACGGCGTAGGAAAATTCGTTGCTCCCTGGAAAGGCCGTGTCGGCTTCTTCGCGGCCGCCGGGCACCGCGACAAAACCCTGCAGCCAGTGGCTACACTGGCTCGAGCTTCGCGTACCCCAGCATCAACCACTTGCTGCCCTCGGCGAAGTTGACCTGCACTCGCGCCTGCGCGCCGGAGCCTTCGAAGTTGAGGATCACACCCTCGCCAAACACCGAATGCTGCACGCGCTGGCCCAGGTTGAACTGGGTTTCCGGAATGTTAGCCGCACCGAACAGGCTGCTCGAGTTCTGCGCCTGGCCACCGCCGAAAGGACGACTCACGCTGTTGGACAGGCGCACTTCCTGGATCAGCCCGGCGGGCACCTCGCGCACGAAGCGCGACACCTTGTTGTAGGTCTCGCTGCCGTAGAGGCGGCGCGTTTCGGCGTAGGTCATGACCAGCTGCTGCATGGCCCGGGTGATGCCGACATAGGCCAGGCGACGCTCTTCCTCGAGACGGCCAGGCTCTTCCAGGCTCATCTTGTGCGGGAACAGGCCTTCTTCCATGCCCACCAGGAACACGTAGGGAAACTCCAGGCCCTTGGCGCTGTGCAGGGTCATCAGCTGCACGCTGTCCTCGTGCTCCTCGGCCTGGGTGTCGCCGGCCTCGAGCGAGGCATGGCCCAGGAATGCCGCCAGCGGCGTCAGGTCGGCTTCTGCCTCGCCGTTTTCGAAGTTGCGCGCAGCGCTGACCAGTTCCTCGAGGTTTTCCACCCGTGCCTGGCCTTTTTCGCCCTTTTCTTCCTGGTGGTAGATGATCAGGCCGGACTGCTCGATGACCGTCTGGGTCATCAGGTGCAACGGCATCTGCATGACCTTGGCGGCGAGGTTCTCGATCAGCTCGATGAACGCGCCCAGGGCATTGGCGGCACGCCCGGTCAGGCCCTTGTTGGCCACCAGTTGGCGGCCGGCTTCCCACATCGACACTTCGGCATGACGGGCATGCTGACGGATGGCTTCGACGGTCTTCTCGCCCAGGCCGCGTGGCGGGACGTTGATCACCCGCTCCAGGGCGGCATCGTTGCCGCGCCCTTCGAGCAGGCGCAGGTACGCCATGGCGTTCTTGATTTCGGCGCGTTCGAAGAAGCGCTGCCCGCCATAGATGCGATAAGGGATACGCTCGCGCAACAGCGCCTCTTCCAGCACCCGCGACTGGGCGTTGGAACGGTAGAGAATAGCGATGTCGCTGCGCGCCAGGCCTGTCTTGAGCGCGCTCTCGATGGTTTCGACCACATAGCGCGCCTCGTCGTGTTCGTTGAACGCGGCGTACAGGCTGATCGGCTCGCCATCGCCGCCATCGGTCCACAGCTCCTTGCCCAGACGCCCGCTGTTGTTGGCGATCAGGGCGTTGGCGGCCTTGAGGATGCCGGCGGTGGAGCGGTAGTTCTGTTCCAGACGAATCAGCTGCGAATCAGGGAAGTCGGCGGAATACTGGTGAATGTTTTCGATCTTGGCGCCGCGCCAGCCGTAGATCGACTGGTCGTCGTCGCCTACCACCATCAGGCTGTCGCCACCTTGTGCCAGCAACCGCAGCCAGGCGTACTGCACGGCGTTGGTGTCCTGGAATTCGTCGACCAGCACATGGCGGAAACGGCGCTGATAGTGCGCCAGCAAGCCAGGGTTGTCGCGCCACAGGTCGAGGGCGCGCAGCAGCAGTTCGGAGAAGTCGATCACCCCCGCCCGCGCGCAGGCCGCCTCGTACGCTTCGTAGATCGAGCGCATGGTCGCCAGGAACAGGTCGCCACCGGTCTGGATGTGCTGCGGGCGCAAGCCCTCGTCCTTCTGCCCGTTGATGAACCACTGCGCCTGGCGCACCGGCCACTTCTGCTCGTCCAGGCCCAGCTCGCGCATGACCCGCTTGACCAGGCGCTGCTGGTCGTCGCTGTCGAGGATCTGGAAGTTCTGGTTCAAGCCAGCTTCCTGCCAGTGCGCGCGCAGCAGGCGATGGGCCAGGCCGTGGAAGGTGCCGACCCACATGCCGGCCGGGTTGATGCCCATCAGCTGCTCGATGCGCTGGCGCATCTCGGCGGCCGCCTTGTTGGTGAACGTCACCGACAGCAGCGAGTGCGGCGAGGCGTTTTCGACCTGGATCAGCCAGGCGATACGGTGCACCAGCACTCGGGTTTTACCGGAACCAGCACCGGCCAGGACCAACTGACGGCCGACGGAGGCCGCTACGGCCTGGCGTTGGGCATCGTTGAGGGAGTTCAGCAGAAGGGAGAGGTCATCGCGCATCCGGGCATTTTAGGGTGCGCGATGGAGTTGGGGCAAACAAGAGTTGCGCGTCTTTGGATAAATACCTGCAGAGTCGGACATAAGGTGCAAGTGCGCCGCCTGTGCTTGTGTATTCTGGCTCGACGGATGGCACCTCACGACAAGCACATTGCCCATGACGCCGAACCCCAACCCGCTGGACTCGCCCCTGGAGCAGCAGGCCCTGCAGGAGCGCTACGCCGCGCAACTGGCCGCCGAGCGCACGCGCCTGCTGTACCAGGGCTCGTTGCTGCCGACCTTGCTGATGCTGCTCAACGGCGGCCTGTGCGCCTGGCTGCTATGGACTCCGCAGCATTACCTGGGGGTCAGCATCGGGTTGCTGTGGCTGTTGCTGCTGGTGGCCGGACGGGTCATCCAGGTGGCGGCGTTCGATGCGGCCATGCCGGACCGGCAGGCCCAGGCCCACTGGCGGCGCATGTTCATCCTCGGCTCGGCCGTCAGCGGCGCGACCCTGGCGGCGGCGGCCATCATGCTGGTGTCCGAAGACAACCTCATCCAACAGGCCTGGGTGTTCGGCCTGCTCGGCGCGGCGACGCTGTCGGCCAGCGTGGCCTACGCGGTCAGCCTGCCGGGCTTTCTTGCCTATACCTTGCCGTGCCTGCTGCCGCCCACCGCCTACCTGTTCGTATGGAACGACGGCGCCCAGCGCGGCTGGGGCTGGTTCGGGCTGATTTTCCTGGGGGCATTGCTGGTGGTCGCCTGGCAGGTCAATCGCCTGACCAACCGCAGCCTGTTGCGGCGCTTTCGCAACCAGGAGCTGATCGAGACCCTGCAGTTGGCGCAAAGCCGCAGCGAGCGCCTGAACCAGGCCCTGACCACCGAAGTTGGCCAGCGCCGCGAGGCCCAGCAGCAATTGGCTCAAGCCCATGCGGAGCTGGAAAATCGCGTGCAGCAGCGCAGTCGTGAACTGGATCAGGCCAACCAGGCGCTGGGCAAGAGCGAGCAGCGTCTGGCCCTGGCGTTGGAGGCGAGCGGTTTGGGCCTGTGGGACTGGAACCTGAGCACAGACGAGGTCTATCACACCCAACTCAAGGAGCTGTTCGGCCTGGAGCCGGAATTCATGCAGGCAATGCTCAAGCAACTGCGCCCGCGCATGCACCCGGAGGACGTGCCGCGGGTGAAGCGCGCCATGATCGACCACCTCAAGGGTCGCAGCGACGACTACCTGGTGCAGTACCGGATCCGCCACCATGAAGGCCACTGGTTGTGGATCGAAGACCACGGTCGGGCCGTGGAGCGTGCGGCGGATGGCAGTGTCCTGCGCATGGTCGGCACCCGCCGCGACGCCAGCCACGACATCGCCCTGAGCGGCCAGTTGGAGCTGGCGGGGTTGGTGTTCGACCATTCCAGCGATGGCATCCTGGTGCTCGATGCTCATTGCAAAGTACTGACGTCGAATCCGGCATTCAGCCGTATTACCGGGCTGGCTGCGGATCAACTCTGCGGGCGATCCTGGTGGCAACTGCCTTGCAGTCGCGATGCGCGCAGGTGCGAGGCGTCGATTCGGCATGCCATGGACGTCGAGGGTTCATGGCAGGGAGCGCTGACCGAGACGCGACTGAATGGGGAGCAGTATGGTCAATGGCTACAACTGATCGGCGTGCGAAATGCCCGAGGTGAAGTTCACCAGACCATCGTTCTGGTCACCGACGTGTCGGCGCGTACCGGTGACCACCCCTAGCCTGGGCCGGGGTACGCGCAGGTGAGACTCATGGGTACCGATGACATTCGCAAAGGGCCGGATTGGCGGCCGATCATCCTTGCTGAGACGTTTAACTGGGCGATCACAGAGGCCTGTAGTATAACTGCAGACTAGCTACATCCCGGCCCTTCGACCCCTTTAGCGGAAGCTGTCCCTTGAACCTGCTGCAACACATCGACCAGTCTCGCCACCTGCTGCGCAAATCCGAACTCAAGGTTGCCGAGCATGTGCTGCTGGACCCTGCGGCGGTGATGCACAGCTCCATGGCCGACCTGGCGCACAGCGTGGGCATCAGCGAGCCGACCATCGTGCGTTTCTGCCGGGCGATCGGCTGCACCGGTTTTCAGGACCTCAAACTCAAGCTGGCGCAAAGCCTGGCGGCGGGGGCGAGTTTCGGTCAGTTCGCCATCCACGAAGACGACTCGGTGGCCGACTACAGCCTGAAAATCTTCGACACCACCCTGCACACCCTGATGGAGGTGCGTGAGAAGCTTGACCCCGAGGCCTTGCAGCGGGCGATCAGCGCCATGGTCACCGCGCAGCGGGTCGAGTTCTACGGGTTCGGCGCATCCGGCGCAGTGGCCGCCGATGCCCAGCACAAGTTCTTCCGTCTGCTGCTGACGGCGGCGGCGTACTCGGACCCGCACATGCAGGCCATGTCGGCAGTGACACTGAAGCCGACCGACGTGGCCGTGTGCATCTCCCAATCCGGGCGCTCGAAGGACCTGCTGATCACCGCCAACCTGGTGCGTGAAACCGGCGCCACCCTGATTTCGCTGTGCCCGGGGCAGACGCCGCTGGCGGAACTGGCGACGGTCAACCTGGCGGTCGACGTGCATGAAGACACCGAGATCTACACCCCGCTGGCCTCCCGCATCGCCCACCTGGTGGTGATCGACGTACTGGCCATGGGCGTGGCAATGGCCCGCGGCCCAGACCTGGTCAACCACTTGAAGAGCGTCAAGCGCAGTCTGCGCAGCCTGCGCCTGTCGCCCAAGTCGTTGAAGGCCCACGAGGCTCACGAGGACTGAGCGACCGCTGCGGTTTAACCCGATGTTCACCGCCTCGTCGCCAAACCTTCACATAGCCACGCCACCCTGTACTCCCGAACTCGAACTGGGAGACACGCAATGGCTCGTTACTTCGATGGCTCGCAACCGCAGGGCAACAGCGCGACCCGTACCAAACGTCAGCAGGAAGATCAGCGCCGCATGGAGTTTCGCCGCGCGATCGAGAGCTATTCCGAGCAGCGTCGTTTGCTCCAGGAAATCGGCGACGATGCCGAGCTCAATTACTGGCAGGCGGCATCGACGGGTTCCCGGCAAAGCGCTCGACCAGCGCCGTGATCTGTGCACGTTCGGCGCGGATGAATGCGGCAAAGGCCAACGCCACCGGCGACTGACGCCGTGCCTTGGCCTGCACCACGCACCAACTGCGCTGCAACGGCAGCTCTTCCACACGCAATTCGCACAACGTGCCTGTGGATAACTCCCTGGCGACGGCGTGGCGTGTCAGCAGTGCCAGCCCCAGCCCCGCAATCACGCATTCGCGCTGAGCCTCGGCGGAAGACACTTCCAGCGTCTGCGCAAAATGCACGCGCTTCTCCTTGAAATATTCCTCGCACGCTCGTCGTGTGCCCGAACCCTGTTCGCGTACCAGCAACGTATAGGCTTGCAGGTCCTGCAGGTTCACCCGTTCCTGCTGGCACAGCGGGTGCTCGGGCGGAGCCACCGCCACGATCGGATTGTTGAGGAAGGGCATGAAGTCCAGCCCCATGTCCTGCGGCACCATCGACATGATGGTCACGTCGTCGCGGTTGTCACTCAAACGGCGAATGACCTGCGCACGGTTGACCACCGTGAGCTGCAGATTGACTTCCGGATGCAGCGTGCGGAAGGCGGCGAACAGGTGTGGCGTGAAATATTTGGCACTGGATTCGACCGCCAGCTTGAGTTGCCCCTGCAGCGAGCCCTGCAGGTCGGACAGCTGCATGTCGAGGTTTTCCAGGCGGCCGAAGATATCCCGGCTGGCGGCCTGCAGCGCTTGCGCTGCCTCGGTCAGGTAGAGCTTCTTGCCCACATAGTCGAATAAGGGCTGGCCCACCAGCTCTTCCAGCTGACGAATCTGCAAGCTGACTGCCGGTTGAGTCAGCGACATTTCTTCTGCCGCGCGGCTGTAGGAGCGCAGGTCGCACACTTCGTTGAACACTTGCAGCTGACGCAACGTCAGGCGCATCAATGACTTACGCATTTCTCAATCCGATGTGCGGTGGGCAGTTCCTCAAATATAAGCTTTTACTAATATGTAACCCAACAAAGATTTATTTTTATTAATCCTCATGCCGCGCTAGCTTGCAGGGGCAACCAGGAAACAACTGGTTACCCAAAGGGTCGGCCACGCACCGACCCGAATGGATTCATCGGTCGAGGAAATTCCAAGTGATAAAAAAGATCCTGATCGCCAACCGAGGTGAGATTGCCGTACGTATCGTACGAGCCTGCGCCGAAATGGGCATTCGTTCGGTCGCGATCTACTCCGAAGCCGATCGTCATGCGCTGCACGTCAAGCGCGCCGACGAAGCCCACAGCATCGGTGCCGAGCCCCTGGCCGGTTACCTGAACCCACGCAAGCTGGTGAACCTGGCGGTGGAAACCGGCTGTGATGCCCTGCATCCAGGCTATGGCTTTCTTTCCGAGAACGCCGAGCTGGCGGATATCTGCGCCGAGCGAGGGGTGAAGTTCATCGGCCCGTCTGCCGAAGTCATCCGCCGCATGGGTGACAAGACCGAAGCCCGGCGCAGCATGATCAAGGCGGGCGTGCCGGTCACGCCCGGCACCGAGGGCAACGTGGCCGACATCCGCGAAGCGCTGGAGGAGGGCGAACGCATCGGCTATCCGGTCATGCTCAAGGCCACTTCCGGTGGCGGCGGGCGCGGCATTCGTCGCTGCAACAGCCGCGAGGAGCTGGAGCAGGCGTTCCCGCGGGTGATTTCCGAAGCGACCAAGGCTTTCGGTTCGGCCGAAGTGTTCCTGGAAAAATGCATCGTCAATCCCAAGCACATCGAAGCACAGATTCTGGGTGACAGCTTCGGCAATGTGGTGCACCTGTTCGAGCGCGACTGCTCGATTCAGCGGCGCAACCAGAAGCTCATCGAGATCGCGCCCAGCCCGCAGCTGACCCCCGAGCAGCGCGCCTACATCGGCGACCTGTCGGTGCGAGCGGCCAAGGCGGTGGGTTACGAGAACGCCGGCACCGTGGAATTCCTGCTCGCCGAGGGCGAGGTGTATTTCATGGAGATGAACACCCGGGTGCAGGTCGAACACACCATCACCGAGGAAATCACCGGCATCGACATCGTCCGTGAACAGATCCGCATCGCCTCGGGGCTGGCTCTTTCGGTAAAGCAGGAAGACATCGTGCACCGCGGCTTTGCCCTGCAGTTCCGCATCAATGCCGAGGATCCGAAGAACAATTTCCTGCCCAGCTTCGGCAAGATCACCCGCTATTACGCGCCTGGTGGGCCGGGCGTACGCACCGACACGGCGATCTATACCGGCTACACCATTCCGCCGTTCTACGATTCCATGTGCCTGAAGCTGGTGGTCTGGGCGCTGACCTGGGAGGAGGCCATGGACCGCGGCCTGCGTGCGCTGGATGACATGCGCCTGCAAGGCATCAAGACCACTGCGGCGTACTACCAGGAAATCCTGCGCAACCCCGAGTTTCGCAGTGGCCAGTTCAACACCAGTTTCGTCGACAGCCACCCCGAGCTGACCCAGTACTCGATCAAGCGCAAACCCGAAGAGCTGGCCCTGGCCATCGCCGCCGCCATCGCCGCCCACGCCGGCCTGTGAGGAACACAACAATGTCCAATACGCCTGTTTCCAAGCGAATATTCGTTACCGACACCATCCTGCGCGACGCCCACCAGTCCTTGCTGGCAACGCGCATGCGCACCGAGGACATGCTGCCTATCTGCGACAAGCTCGACCGGGTGGGCTACTGGTCGCTGGAAGTATGGGGCGGCGCCACCTTCGACGCCTGCGTGCGCTTTCTCAAGGAAGACCCGTGGGAACGCCTGCGCAAGCTGCGCGAGGCGCTGCCGAACACGCGTCTGCAGATGCTCCTGCGCGGGCAGAACCTGCTCGGCTACCGGCATTACAGCGATGACGTGGTGCGGGCCTTCGTGGCCAAGGCGGCCGACAACGGTATCGACGTGTTTCGCATCTTCGATGCCATGAACGACGTGCGGAACCTGCGCGTGGCCATCGAGGCCGTGAAGGCAGCCGGCAAACACGCCCAGGGCACCATCGCCTATACCACCAGCCCGGTGCATACCGTGGCCGCGTTCGTGGCCCAGGCCAAACAGATGGAAGCCATGGGCTGCGACTCGGTAGCGATCAAGGACATGGCCGGCTTGCTGACACCTTATGCGACCGGCGAGCTGGTCAGGGCGTTGAAGGCCGAGCAGTCGCTGCCGGTGTTCATCCACAGCCACGACACGGCAGGCCTGGCCGCGATGTGCCAGCTCAAGGCCGTGGAAAATGGCGCCGATCACATCGACACCGCCATCTCGAGCTTCGCCTGGGGCACCAGCCATCCGGGCACCGAGTCGATGGTCGCGGCGCTCAAGGGCAGCGAATTCGATACCGGCCTGAGCCTGGAACTGCTGCAGGAAATCGGCCTGTATTTCTACGCCGTGCGCAAGAAGTACCACCAGTTCGAAAGCGAATTCACCGCGGTCGATACCCGCGTGCAGGTCAACCAGGTGCCGGGCGGGATGATTTCCAACCTGGCCAACCAGCTCAAGGAGCAGGGCGCGCTGAACCGCATGAACGAGGTGTTGGCCGAGATCCCCAAGGTGCGCGAAGACCTCGGCTTCCCGCCACTGGTCACGCCCACCTCGCAGATCGTCGGTACCCAGGCATTCTTCAACGTGTTGGCCGGCGAGCGCTACAAGACCATCACCAACGAAGTGAAGTTGTACCTGCAAGGCGGCTATGGCCAGGCGCCGGGCAAGGTCAACGAACAACTGCGGCGCCAGGCGATCGGCAGCGAGGAGGTCATCGACGTACGTCCCGCCGACCTGCTCAAGCCGGAGATGGACAAGCTGCGCAAGGACATCGGCGAGCTGGCCCAGTCGGAGGAGGATGTACTGACGTTTGCGATGTTCCCCGACATCGGGCGCAAGTTCCTCGAAGAGCGTGCCGCCGGCACGCTGGTGCCCGAGGTGTTGCTGCCGATCCCCGAGGCCGGAGCGCAGGTTGCGCGCAGCGGTGAAGGGGTACCGACCGAATTCGTCATCGATGTGCACGGCGAAAGCTATCGAGTCGACATCACCGGTGTCGGGGTCAAGGCCGAAGGCAAGCGGCACTTCTACCTGTCCATCGACGGCATGCCTGAAGAGGTGGTGTTCGAGCCGTTGAACGAGTTCGTCGGCAGCGGTATCGGCAAACGCAAGCAGGCCAGCGAACCGGGCCATGTCAGCACCGCCATGCCCGGCAATATCGTCGATGTGCTGGTCAAGCTGGGTGACTCGGTCAAGGCCGGCCAGGCGCTGTTGATCACCGAGGCGATGAAGATGGAAACCGAGGTCCAGGCCGGTGTGGCAGGCAAGGTCACGGCGATCCACGTGGCCAAGGGCGACCGCGTGAACCCCGGCGAAATACTGATCGAGATCGAGGGCTGATCTCAGGTTTCAAGGTTTTCCTCTGGGGGCCGGGTGGCCCCCTTTTTTTTTGTCCACCCGGCAGCCGCGAGACTGATCAGAAGCGCATCTGCCACTGGCCGACCACAGCATGGTTGCGACTGTTGCTACCCAGCTCGCCGGTGTAACCGATGCCGACGCTCTGCCGCGCACTGACACCCAGGTCCAGGCCGGCTTCGACCATCAGGCTGTCGCGGTCCAGGGCGCTGCCTTCGACACTGAACGCATTGCCACCACTGGCAAACGCCTGCCGGGTGCTGTTGTCGACGTCTCCATGGGCATGACGCCAGCCCAGGCTGCCACGCGGGGTCAGGCTCATGCCGTTGTCCAGTTGGCTCAAGTGAGCCAGGCGCACGCCGAAAGTGCTGGTGAAGTTTTCCTGTGTCTGGGCGTCCACGGCGAGGGCGGCGGCTCCGCCTTTTTCGCGGTAGCCGTCGCGGCTGTAGCGCTGGTAGCCCAGGTTGGCGAACGGTTCGGCGCTGAGCCGGCCGCTGCCCAGGTCGTAGCCCAGTTCGGCGAAGGCTTGCTGGCTGTCGGCGTCGTAGTCGCCGCGCAAACGATCACTGAAGCCGGCGAAGTCGACACTGCGCTTGCTGTTGCCATCATGCTGGCTGTAGGCCGCACCTAGGCGCAGGGCCAGCGGACCGTTCTGGCGCAGGGCGTAGATGCCTGCGTGCCAGCTGTCGATTTTGCCGTCCACGCCGGATGCGTCCAGGTCGGTACGCGAATAACCACCCAGCAGGCCCACGCGCCAGTCCGGGGTCAGTGCCCAGTCGGTGCCCAGCAGGGCGCCCGAAGTCCGTTGTTCGAGGCCATCGCTGCCGTGTTCGCCATCGAGCTTGCCGTAGCTGCCCAGTGCCTGGACCCAGACACGGCCCTGTGCGTTGGGGTCGTTGAGGTTGAGGGCCTGGTCGGGTATGCCGCTGGCGGCCAGCACCGGCGTGTCTTGTGCGCCCAGGCCCACCAGCAGGCCGCTGCCGCTGCCCATCTGGCGCATGGCCGAGAGCATGCTGCTGCCGACCTGGGTGGTACCGGCCAGGGTTGCGGCAGCCAGGTTGGCGTTGCTGCTGCCAGCCAGTTGCTCGATGGCCGCCCCTGCGCTGGCGGTACTGGTGCCGAGCAGGGCGTTGTACAAGGTGCCGCTGCTTGCGGCAGCCAGGCTGCGGGCCGCATTGCCGCCATTGGTGGTGCTGGCGAAGTCGGCGAAGGCGATGTCGTTGCGGGTGTAGTCGAGGTCGACCGCGGTCGCGCCGTAGCTCAGGGTCGGGGTCAGAAAGGCGTAGTCGCTCGTCACCGTACCGAAGCGACCGTTCACGCTGCCCGCCTGCAGCACGGTGTAGCGGCTTTGCCAGGGGTATTCGCCACTGCTCGGGACAACGGCCAGGGTGGCGCCGTCGAGATTGGCCGCGCCTGCGACCTGCAGCGGCGCACTGCTGCCATCGGCGTTCACCCCATACGCCAGGGTTGCGCCGCGTGCCAGTGTCAGGTCGCCGTTGACCAAGGCAGTGCCCAGTTGGCTGTTGCTCGACAAGGTGCCGTTGACGAGCAGGTTGCCCACTGCGCCACCGCCGGCGTAGACGCCGCCCGGGTCAACGCTGAGGTTGCCGGCAATACTGCCCTGGTTGATCAGCGTGGCGCCGTTGGCAATGCGACTGTCGGCGCTGAAGTCGCCGATGCTGGTGAGGGTCCAGGTGCCGCTCTGCACTTCCAGGGTTTCGAAGTGGCGGCTGTTGCCGAAACTGCCGCCGGCGTTGCCCTCCAGGATCACACGATCGCGGCCGCTGCCGCCGTCGACCACACCGTTGAAGCGACCACCGCTAAGTACGGTCAAACGGTCATCGCCTGCGCCCATTTGCAGGGCCTGTCCATTGCTGCCGCCAATGGAGCCGGCGTTTATGACGGTGTCGGCGAAGGCGCCATTGAGCTGCACGCCGAAGCCGTTGAGCCCGCTGATGCTGCCATGGTTCTCCAGATAGGCGGCGCCATGGGCCGAGCCATTGCTGCCATCGTCGATCAGGATGGCATTGTCGGCGCCGCTGATGGTGGCGCCTGCCGCATTGAACATATAACCGCCGCCCATGGCGATGCCTTCGCTGGCATTGAGGGGATCGCCTGGCTTGGCACCGGATGCACCGGTGCCGCGAATGGTGCCGTAGTTCTCGATATGGCCGATGTAGTCGATGTCCACACCGTCGCCGTCACCCACGGCCTGCAGGCCGGACACATCGCCGGAGATCAGGCCGTGGTTGATGACCGTGCCGTTGCCGTCCGAACCGTAGCCCGAGCCATTGCGGCCGATCAGCGTGCCTTCGTTGTACAGCAGCGCACCTTCGTCCGTGGTCAGGCCGTGGCGGCCGCCGCTGATCAAGCCATGGTTGTACACGGACACGCCAGTGGCGGCCGCCACGTCGATACCGTCGTACTTGTCGTCGAGGCTGAAGGTGTCGCCTGTGGATATCTCGCCGTGGTTGATGATCGTGGCATTGATGCCGGTTTTCATCGCGTCGTTCTTTTCGCTGCGGATCAACCCGCCGGCGCGGTTGTCGAGGGTGGTGGCGATGCCAGCGCTTTCCAGGGCTTCCAGATCGATAGCGCGCTTGTTCAGCGAGCGCAGCGTGCCACTGTTGTCGATGACGATGGCGCCACGGCTGAAATCGTCCTTGATGCGAAAGGCATCGGACGAGCCTTGAATCAGCGCACCCGCGCGATTGATCAGGGTGTAGTTGCGCACTGCGCCGCTACTGGAGCTGTCGATGGCTCGATCGGCAGTGGAGATCAGCCGGCCCGAGTTATCCACAACCACGCCAGTACCCGCTGCCGAACCCTTGAGCTTGATCGCCTCGGCACTGGCCGTGATGCTCCCACCCTTGCTCACCGTCAGGCGATCGGTATCGCTCAGGCTTTGCGTCGCCTGGATGGCGGTATCGATCTGCAGGTCTTTGGCGAAGGCCGCCGACATCGGCGTGCCCGGGGCGAGCAGAGCGATGGCAAGGGCGAGGCGGTGCGGAGAGTACGGCATGAGCGGACGACCTGATTGCAGTGAGGTCGTCCTGTATAGCCCCTGGTCTTTACAGAATTATTTAAACGCCGACGCGAAACTGTTCCAAGGGTTTGCGCTGGCCGGAAGAAGGCTGGTTGTCTACCGCCAGCCAGCCCTCGAACGCTGCCTCGATTGCCGGCCACTCGCTGTGGGTGATGGAAAAGTACGCCGTGTCACGGTTGCGACCCTTGACTACCATGTGCTGGCGGAACACGCCTTCGAGGCTGAAACCGACGCGTTCGGCGGCGCGGCGCGAACGTTTGTTGGCGTTGTCGCACTTCCATTCGACCCGGCGATAGCCCTGACCGAATGCCAGCTTGAGCGCCAGGTAGATCGCCTCGGTGCCCTTGGGCGTGCGCTGCATGGAGGCGGCAAAGGCCACGTGGCCCACTTCCAGGCGTCCGTGCGCCGGCACGATGGACATCAGGCTGAGGATGCCCTCGGCTTTGCCGGTGTGCTGGTCGACCACGCAGAAGCCCAGCGGATCGTTGCTGATGGCATAGCCGTCGAGCCAGATGTAGAACAGCTCCAGGTCGTTGAAGGGGCCGTAGGGCAGGTAGTCCCACAGCTGCGCGTCGGACTGCGGCCCCTGCAGGGCTTCCCAGAGGTCTTCACCATGGCGCTTGGGATCGAGTTTCTCCAGGCGGATGAAGCGACCGTTCATGGTGGTCGCCACGGGTGCTTTGACGGGCTTCCAGTCGGATGCGGAGGCGGATGTGGGCATGGCAGCTCCTAGAGTGGCTTGCGAAATTGGATGAAACCGGGCTGCTCGGCGATATTCCGGTACAGCCCGATGGCGGTGCTGTTGGTTTCATGGGTGAGCCAGTGGACCTTGGCGCAACCGGCGGTCTTGGCGGTTGCGTAGACGAACTCGATCAACTGGCGACCCACGCCCCCACCGCGTACCGAAGCATCCACCAGCAGATCCTGCAGGTAGCAGGAGTTTTCAATGGTCCAGCACGAGCGGTGATAGATGTAGTGAACCATGCCGATGGCCACGCCGTCGCGCCAGGCAAGCGCCGCGTGCATGGGTTCGGCGTCGTCGAGCATGCGTTGCCAGGTGACCTGGGTCACGGCGTCGGGAATCTCGGTCTGGTAGAAAAGCTGGTAGGCCCGCCAGAGGTTCAGCCAGGCAAGATGGTCGGCTGCGGTAACAGGACGAATGGCGAGGTCGGACATGGTCGTGCTCCGGTGGGTCGTGACGGTCATCTTGGCATCTTGTGCGAGCGAGTGCATCCAACAGCACTCGGAAGATTATCCACACAGGTATCCACAGGGTTATACCCAAGGTTATACACAGGCTTATCCACAGATCGCGCTAATCATCTGGTATTACATACAGTGAAATGGCTTGCTCAGCCGTGGTTGGACAGTTTCTGACCGGTGCGTCGAGGGAACGTTGCAAGAAGGTTGTTCACAAAATCCTGCGGGTGCCTGGCACCGATCACCTGCGGCCTGAAGTCGCTCTGGTCGCAGAGACGCATCAACACCTGGCTTTAGGTTTTATACTGCTGCGCTGTCTTGTCTCTCTATTCGGATGCTGCCATGAGTTCGACTTTTTCTGTTGCCCCACGGCGTGCACTGGGTGCGCCGCTGGTGGCGATCTCTCTGCTGGTGCTCGGTGGGATGTTTCTCGCCGCTGCGGTGGGTTCGCGCCAAGTGCTGTTGTGGGCGGTCGGTGCGGCCCTGGGTCTGACGCTTTATCACGCAGCCTTCGGCTTCACGTCTGCCTGGCGGGTTTTCATCAGTGATCGCCGAGGCGCAGGGCTGCGGGCGCAGATGGTCATGCTGGCGCTGGCGGTGCTGCTGTTCTTTCCGGTTCTGGGTGTAGGCAGCCTGTTCGGCCAGCCGGTGGTGGGGCTGGTCGCGCCCGCCGGTTTGTCGGTGGTGTTCGGTGCCTTCATTTTCGGCATCGGCATGCAGTTGGGTGGCGGTTGCGCGTCGGGGACGCTGTTCACCGTCGGTGGTGGCAACGCACGCATGCTGGTGACCCTGCTGTTCTTCATCTGTGGCTCACTGATCGCGACCCACCATGTGGACTGGTGGTTTGCCTTGCCATCGTTGCCGGCGATCTCGATTGTCAAGAGCCTGGGCGTGGTGCCGGCGCTGTTGCTGAGCCTGGGCGTGTTCGCGCTGATCGCGTGGGTGACCGTGGGCCTGGAACGGCGTCGGCATGGTGCGCTGGAAACACCCGACGTGCGGGCGACGCCTGGTTCGAACAGGTTCCTGCGCGGGCCGTGGCCCTTGGTGTGGGGAGCAGTCGCGCTGGCGCTGCTGAACTTCGCCACGTTGGCGCTGGCCGGGCGGCCTTGGGGCATCACTTCGGCGTTTGCGCTGTGGGGGGCGAAAGTGGCCAGTGGGTTGGGCGTGGACGTGGGCAGTTGGGCGTTCTGGCAAACCGCATCCAACGCCAAGGCGCTGGCTGCGCCGGTGTGGGAGGACATCACCAGCGTCATGGACATCGGTATCGTGCTGGGTGCACTGCTGGCGGCGGGGTTGGCCGGACATTTCGCGCCCAGCTTGAAGATCCCGCGCCGGTCACTGATCGCGGCCGTGATTGGCGGGTTGTTACTAGGCTATGGGTCGCGCCTGGCTTATGGCTGCAACATCGGTGCGTATTTCAGCGGCATTGCCTCTGGCAGCCTGCATGGCTGGCTGTGGCTGGTCGCCGCCTTCATCGGCAACAGCGTTGGCGTTCGCCTGCGTCCGTTGTTCTTTCCCAACGAAGCGCGCGTGGAACGCCTGACCGGCTGCTGAGTGACAGTGACACCGCGGCGCCTGTTTCGCGGCCGCTGACCGCTCCTACGGGATCGTGCAAGCTTCGCAGGAGCGGCCCGTGGCCGCGAAGGGCGCGCCGCAGTCTGTCTGATGCACCGCAGCGCCTGTTTCGCGGCCGATGACCGCTCCTACGGGATCGTGCAAGCTTCGTAGGAGCGGTCCGTGGCCGCGAAGGGCGCGCCGCAGTCTGTCTGATGCACCGCAGCGTCTGTTTCGCGGCCGCTGACCGCTCCTACGGATGTGCGCAACCCTTGGAGCAGCGCGAAGGGCGCGCCGCGGTTTCGATCAGGCCAGTTCGCCGCACAGGTCGAGTTCTACCAGGCGGCGGACTTCTTCCACCGGCAAGCCTGCACCCAGCAATGCGTGCAGCTTGCCCAGTGCCGTCTCGCGGGTCATGCCGCCGCCGGAGAGCACGCCTGCATCGCGCAGGCGGCTACCGGCTTCATACACATCCAGTTCGACGCCGCCTTCCTGGCATTGCGTCAGCGCCACGACCACGATGCCCCGCGCCTGGGCTGCCCGCAGCGCGTCGAGGAACGGCGCGTTGTCGGACGGCCCGGTGCCGCTGCCGTAGCATTCGAGCAGCAAGGCCTGCACCCCGCTGTCCACGACCGCCTGCAACAGCGGCACGCCGAGGCCGGGGTACAGCGGCAATACACCGATGCTGGCAGGCTGACGTGGCTGGCGATAATCCAGCGCCGCCGGCATCGGTGCGACCCTGGCGGCGCCACCCGTGCGCCGCAATGCGGCAAACGGATTGCGCCCCGAGCTGCGCACCTTGGCGCAGCGGGTCGGCGGCAGCAACGCACCGTGGAAATGCAGGTGCACACCCGGCTCCAGGCCCCTGGCGAGATCTGCCAGGGCGCCGTTGACGTTTTCCCAGGCATCGCTGCCGGGCACCCCGGCAGGCAGCATGGAACCGGTGAACAGCACCGGTGCCTGGAGCCCCAGCAACTGGAAACTCATGGCCGCCGCGCTGTACGCCAGCGTGTCGGTGCCATGCAGGATCAGTACGGCATCGCACCCCTGCTCATCCACCGCTCGAACCACGGCTTCGCGCAGACGCTGCCAGTAGGCCGGCGTCATGTTGGCGCTGTCGATCAGCGGCAGCAGTTCCTCGAAGCTGAAGTGCGGCACCACCCGTTCAGGCTGGGCGGCGAGCTGTTCGCGCATGCGCGCCTCGAAGCCCGAAGCCGGAGCCAGGCCATTGGCACTGGCCTGCATGCCGATGGTGCCGCCGGTGTACAGCACCCGCACATGACGGGCAGGGGATGCGATGCTCATGCAGAAGCCTCCTTAACGCTGGACGGGCAGGGGTGCCTGGGCCTTTTCATCGGCTGCTGCCGGATTTGGCACCGGCCAGGCCTTGAGGTCCAGGTCGAGGTCGGCGAACTGCCGCGAATCGAACACCGGTACCTTGATCCCGGCACTGCGCTGCGCATCATAGTCGCGCAGCAGGCGCAGGCCGGTCTTGAACAGCATGGCCAAAGCGATCAGGTTGACGAAGGCCAGCAGGGTCATGGTGATGTCGGCGAAGGCAAACACCGTTTCCAGGTTTTCGATGGCGCCCCAGAAGATCAGCAACAGCACGATCGCGCGGTACACCAGCACCGCCTTGCGGTTGTCGCCGATGAGGAAGCGCAGGCTGTTCTCGCCCAGATAATAGTTGTAGAGGATCGAGGTGAATACGAACAGCGACAAGGCGACACTGATGAACACCCGGCCCCATTCACCCACCACGTTGGCCAGCGAGTTCTGCGTCAGAGCAATGCCATCGCCCTCGAAGCCCGGCGTGTAGAAGCCCGACAGCAGGATCACCAGTGCGGTACAGGTACAGATCACGAAGGTGTCGAGGAAGACGCTGAACGCCTGCACCACGCCCTGTGCAACCGGGTGTTCGACCTGCGCCACGGCGGCCACGTTAGGCGCACTGCCCAGGCCCGCTTCGTTGGCGAACACACCACGTTTCACGCCCATGACGATGGCGCTGCCGAGCAGACCGCCGAATACCGGGTCCAGGCCGAACGCGCTGCGCACGATGGTCGCCAGCATTTCCGGAACCTGATCGAACTGCAGCACGATCACATAGAGGCTGACGGCGATGTAGGCCAGGGTCTTGACCGGCACCAGCAGGTCGGCGACCGCCGCGATTCGCTTGATACCACCGAAGAACACCAGGCCCAGCAACGCGGCCAGGCCGACGCCGGTCCAAGTGGTGGACAGGCCGAAGGCATCGTTCAGCGAACTGGTGACCGCATGCGATTGCAGGCCGTTGAAGGCAAAGCCGAAGGTCAGCAGCAACAGCACCGCCATGACCATGCCCAGCCAGCGCTTGCCCAGGCCGTGCTGAATGTAGAACGAAGGACCGCCGCGGTATTGGCCGTCGGGGTCGCAGCGCTTGTAGGCCTGCGCCAGGGTACATTCGAAGAAGCTGCTGGCCATGCCCACCAGGGCGGTGACCCACATCCAGAACACCGCGCCCGGGCCACCCAGGGTCACGGCAATGCCGACGCCTGCGATGTTACCGGCGCCGACTCGCCCGGCCAGGCTGAGCATCAGTGCCTGAAACGAGCTGAGCTGGTCTGAACTGTTGCGCAGGCTGTCGCGGAACACACTGAACATGTGCAGGAAGTGGCGCAGTTGGACGAAGCGCGAGCGCACGGTGAAATAGCCACCGAGGCCGACGATAAGCACGATCAGGACTTTTCCCGAGAGGAAGTCGTTGATGACTTCAAGCATGGGGGTTACCTCGTCAAGTTCAAAAGGGCGGCACTATACCCATAGGTGTAAGGCCGCGCAGCTTTTTGGTGCATAGGACTGGGCATATTCATCTTGTGGGATGTTTGACCCAGGG
This sequence comes from Pseudomonas sp. CFBP 8771, assembly GCF_014841695.1. Classification (NCBI taxonomy): domain Bacteria; kingdom Pseudomonadati; phylum Pseudomonadota; class Gammaproteobacteria; order Pseudomonadales; family Pseudomonadaceae; genus Pseudomonas; species Pseudomonas sp. CFBP 8771. The sequence goes on from NZ_JACYUJ010000006.1 coordinate 162,064, forward strand.
CGTTACAGCGGCACAAAAAAAGGGCTCCGAAATTGCTCTCGGAGCCCTCAAAAGGTGAGAGGTGTCTAGTCCCTCAACCTGGTGAGCGTACGGCCGGCTCAGGCCTTGAGGGGCACGAGGCGCGGCGCGATCATGTTTTCCGGGCGCAGGATGTCGGCCAGCATGGCGTCGTCGAGCAGGCCTTCCTCACGTACCAGCTCCAGCACGCCGCGACCTGTCTGCAGGGCGATGCGAGCGATACGGGTGGCGTTTTCATAGCCAATGTAGGGGTTCAGCGCGGTGACCAGGCCGATGGAGTGCTCCACCAGCTCGCGGCAGCGCTGTTCGTTGGCGGTAATGCCGACGATGCAGTGTTCACGCAGCATGTCCATGGCGCGCTGCAGCAGGCGGATGGAGTCGAAGATCTTGTAGGCGATCAGCGGTTCCATGACGTTGAGCTGCAACTGCCCGCCCTCGGCGGCGATGGTCAGGGCCAGGTCGTTGCCCATGATCTCGAAGGCGCACATGTTGACCGCTTCGGGAATCACCGGATTGACCTTGCCCGGCATGATCGAGCTGCCCGGCTGGCGCGCCGGCAGGTTGATTTCGTTGATGCCGGTACGCGGGCCGCTGGACAGCAGGCGCAGGTCGTTGCAGATCTTCGACAGCTTGACCGCAGTGCGCTTGAGCATGCCGGAGAACAGCACGAAGGCACCCATGTCGGAGGTTGCTTCGATCAGGTCGGCGGCGGGCACCAGCGGCTGGCCGCTGATGGTGGCCAGGCGCGACACGGCCAGGGCCTGATAGCCCGGGTCGGCGTTGATGCCGGTGCCGATGGCGGTGCCACCCAGGTTGACTTCGGTCAGCAGTTCCGGAGCCAGGCTGCGCAGGCGGTTGAGGTCTTCGGTCAACGTGGTGGCGAAGGCCTTGAATTCCTGGCCCAGAGTCATCGGCACGGCGTCCTGCAGCTGGGTCCGACCCATCTTCAGCACGTGGGCGAATTCCACGCCCTTGGCGGCGAATGCCTGGATGAGGCTGTCGAGGCTGGCCAGCAGGGCGTCATGGCCCAGCAGCAGACCCAGGCGAATGGCCGTCGGGTAGGCGTCGTTGGTCGACTGCGCCATGTTCACGTCGTTGTTGGGGTGCAGGTACTGGTATTCGCCTTTCTGATGGCCCATGACTTCCAGGGCGATGTTGGCGATCACCTCGTTGGCATTCATGTTGGTGGACGTACCGGCGCCACCCTGAATCATGTCGACCACGAACTGATCGTGGAAATCGCCGCGCACCAGGCGGGCACACGCTTCACTGATTGCCGCATGCTTTGCTGTGTTCAGATGCCCCAACTGGTGGTTGGCATCGGCGGCGGCCTGCTTGACCATGGCCAGGGCCACGACCAGCTTGGGGTAGTGCGACAACGGCACGCCGGAGAGGCGGAAGTTGTGCACGGCGCGCAGGGTTTGAATGCCGTAGTAGGCTTCAGCCGGGACTTCGAGAACGCCGAGCAGGTCTTTTTCAGTGCGCAGTGATGCAGCGGAGGACATGATAGAGATAATCTCTGTAGAGGCCCGGCAAGTGCCGGAATGCTTGCAATGCTAGGCCTGTAGCAGATTTGCGGCTAATGCTGATGCTTGCTGGGGTATGCATAATCGGCATAATGGCGCATGTGACGCGCAAGGGTGATCCGGCGTATTCCAATGACGTCGGTGTTGTCCGCCGACGCGGCTTGCGCCGCTGCTACAAGGGATCCCTGTAGCAGCGGCGCGAGCCGCGTCCGGCTGTTACACGCTGCCCGAATCAACGTACCGAGAACCGACATGAACCTGGAAAGCAAATGGCTGGAAGATTTCAGCGCACTGGCGGCCACCCGCAGCTTTTCACAAGCGGCTGAACGCCGCTTCGTCACCCAGCCTGCGTTCAGCCGGCGTATCCGCAGCCTGGAAGCTGCGCTGGGCCTGACGTTGGTGAATCGATCGCGCACGCCGGTCGAGTTGACCGAGGCCGGTCAGTTGTTTCTGGTCACGGCGCGCACGGTGGTCGACCAACTGGGCGAGGTCTTGCGTCATCTGCATCACTTGGAAGGCGGACAGGGTGAAGTCATGCAGGTGGCTGCAGCGCACTCGCTGGCATTGGGGTTCTTTCCGGGCTGGATCGCGAAACTGCGCAACGACGGCCTGCCCATCGCCACGCGTCTTGTGGCCACCAACGTCGGCGATGCAGTGCATGCGTTGCGCGAGGGCGGCTGCGACCTGATGCTGGCGTTCTACGACCCCGATTCGGCGATGCAGATGGACCCTGAGATATTTCCGTCCCTGCATCTGGGCACCACCGAGATGCTGCCCATCTGCGCCAGCGACGCCCAGGGCCAGCCGTTGTTCGACCTGGAAGGCGAGGGCAGCATTCCACTGCTGGCTTATTCTGCAGGCGCGTTTCTCGGGCGCTCGGTGAACCTGCTGCTGCGCCAGCGCAGCCTGCGCTATACCACGGTGTACGAAACCGCCATGGCCGACAGCCTGAAAAGCATGGCGCTCGAAGGCCTGGGGATCGCCTGGGTGCCGCGCCTGAGCGTACGCGCCGAGCTGGCTCGCGGCGAGCTGGTGGTGTGTGGCGGGCAGCAGTGGCACGTGCCGTTGGAGATTCGCGTGTATCGCTGTGCGTTGGTGCGCAAGGCCAATGTGCGGCTGTTGTGGAAGCGGTTGGAGGGTGCGGCGGCGGGCAGCGCCTGACTCGATTCGGCGGTGCTGCCTTCGCGGCCACTGGCCGCTCCTACGCAAAGCCATCGTGTTTCGTGTAGGAGCGGCCAGTGGCCGCGAAGCGTTCACCGCCGATTTCACTGACCTGAAAGTCAACAAACCCGCGCTTCGCAGCCATTTGACGGTCGGTCGAGATGGCTGCAATAAATCTTCATTCTTACGGTATACTGCGCGGCCTTCGGCCGGTCTGTTCCGGCCATTATTCGCATAACGAGCCACGCCGGTCTTCCTGCGTGGCTCGTTGTTTTTTGACGCGCCTGCGGGCGCCCAAGAGAAGAGGCTCGACGATGAGTGCATTGGTTGGCGTGATCATGGGCTCCAAGTCCGATTGGTCCACCCTTAGCCACACCGCCGATATGCTGGAAAAGCTCGGTATTCCCTTCGAGGTCAAGGTGGTTTCCGCCCACCGCACCCCGGACCTGCTGTTCCAGTATGCCGACGAGGCCGAAAGCCGCGGCATCGAGGTGATCATCGCCGGTGCCGGCGGCGCGGCGCATCTGCCAGGCATGTGCGCGGCCAAGACGCACCTGCCGGTGCTGGGCGTGCCGGTGCAGTCGTCCATGCTGTCGGGCGTCGACTCGCTGCTGTCCATCGTGCAGATGCCGGCGGGCATTCCGGTCGCCACACTGGCCATCGGCAAAGCCGGCGCGATCAACGCCGCGCTGCTGTCGGCCAGCATCCTGGGCGCCAAGCACCCGCAGTTCCACGCTGCGCTGAAAACGTTCCGCGCCGAGCAGACAGACAACGTTCTGGACAATCCCGACCCGCGCCAGGCCTGAGGTTCTTTGACATGAAGATCGGTGTAATCGGTGGCGGCCAACTGGGCCGCATGCTGGCCTTGGCCGGTACCCCCCTGGGGATGAATTTCGCTTTCCTGGACCCGGCGCCCGATGCCTGTGCCGCCCCTTTGGGCGAGCACCTGCGGGCCGACTATGGCGACCAGGATCACCTGCGCCAGTTGGCCGACGAAGTCGACCTGGTCACCTTCGAGTTCGAAAGCGTTCCGGCCGAGACCGTGGCGTTCCTGTCGCAATTCGTACCGGTGTATCCCAGTGCCGACGCGCTGCGCATCGCCCGTGACCGCTGGTTCGAAAAAAGCATGTTCAAGGACCTGGACGTGCCGACGCCGACGTTCGCCGACATCCAGTCCCAGGCCGATCTCGACGCCGCGGTGGCCGGCATCGGCCTGCCCGCCGTGCTGAAAACCCGTACCCTGGGCTATGACGGCAAAGGCCAGAAGGTCCTGCGCAGCGCCGTTGATGTGGCCGGGACCTTCGCCGAACTGGGCAGCGTGCCGTGCCTGCTCGAAGGCTTCGTGCCCTTTACCGGCGAAGTGTCGCTGATCGCCGTGCGCGCACGCGATGGCGAGACCCGCTTCTACCCGCTGGTGCACAACACCCACGAGGCCGGCATCCTGCGCCTGTCGGTGGCAAGCACCGCGCATCCACTGCAGGGGCTGGCCGAAGACTACGCTGGTCGTGTGCTGGAGAAGCTCGACTACGTTGGCGTACTGGCGTTCGAGTTCTTCGAAGTGGACGGTGGCTTGAAGGCCAATGAAATCGCGCCCCGCGTGCACAACTCCGGGCACTGGACCATCGAAGGCGCCGAGTGCAGCCAGTTCGAAAACCACCTGCGCGCCGTGGCCGGGCTGCCATTGGGTTCGACCGCCAAGGTCGGCGAAAGCGCCATGCTCAACTTCATCGGCGAAGTGCCGGCAGTGGCGCAGGTCGCGGCCATCGACGACTGCCATCTGCACCACTACGGCAAGGCGTTCAAGGTCGGCCGCAAGGTCGGTCATGCCACCGTGCGCTGTGCCGATCGCGCCACGTTGCAACGCCAGATCGCCGAAGTGCAGGCCCTTATCCAGGGTTGAGGAACCATTGCCGACCATCAACCCTCTGATGGCTGTACGCCAAGGCTGCTATCGCAGCTTGGCATCAAGCCTGTTCATATCAGAGGGAATATCATGGGAATCATCGGGACTATCTTCATCGGCTTGATCGTTGGTCTGCTGGCGCGTTTTCTGAAGCCTGGCGATGACAGCATGGGTTGGATCATGACCATTCTGCTGGGTATCGCCGGTTCCCTGGCTGCGACCTACGGTGGTCAGGCGCTGGGTATCTACCGAGCTGGCGAAGGTGCCGGCTTCCTCGGCGCGCTGGTCGGCGCGATCATCCTGCTGGTGATCTACGGCATGGTCAGCAAGAAGCGTTGATTCAACGCGCCTGATACCTGCGGCAGCCCTGCAGGTACCTGACTGGTCGCACCGCAGCCCCCCTCGAGCTTGCCTCGATGGGGGCTGCGTCACGTCTGGGCTGTGGTTAGAATGGCCGACTTTCCACTCTGGGCCCTGCCATGCGCCGACTTCTACTGCTCTGCTTCATGTTCGCCGCAGCCACTGCGCATGCTGAACTGCCGGAAACCGACTGGCTGCAGCTGATGCCCAAGGCCGACCAGCAGGCTTTGGAGCGGATGCCCGAAATCGACCACGACTCACCCGAGGCGCAGGGCACGTTCACCGAAAAGGGTGGCATGAAGCAAGCCAAGGGTCTGCCGGCGGTGATGTATTCCACCAAGACCGTGGCGGCCATGAACGGCAAGGACATTCGCATCGGTGGCTACCCCGTTCCGCTGGAAAGCGATGCCAAGGGCAACAGCACGCTGTTCTTCCTGGTGCCATACCCAGGCGCGTGCATTCACGTTCCGCCGCCGCCGCCGAACCAGTTGATCCTGGTGCGCTACCCCAAGGGGCTGAAGCTGGCCGATATCTACACGCCGTTGTGGGTCACGGGCAAGGTCAAGGTGGAGAAGGTCAGCAACGACCTGGCCGATGCGGCTTATGCGCTGGATGCGCAGAAAGTGCGGGTGGTAGAGGAGTCGGATTTGTGATTCTGCAGGTCTGGCCTCTTCGCGGGTAGAAGGCTCGCCGCCCGCCCCGCTCCCACAGTGGGGCATACAGCGTCCATGTGGGAGCGGGCTCTGCCCGCGAAGAGGCCGGACCTGCCTGCAAATATCAAAGCTCTGAAGCTGTAAACCTGACGCCCATGGCACAGGCCGCACCGGGTGCCAGCGTCACTACGTCATCCCAGACGTTCGCCGTCTCGATGCACAGCATGCCCTGCCAACCGTCGTCGGCCATGTCCGGCAAGGCCGTGGCGCGCTCGACCCACGGGTTCCACACCACCGCGCTGCGCGAGCCGGTGGAGGCGAGGGTCACCCGACGTTGCCAGCCTGGGTCGACGAAACTCAGCTGCGCTGGAGTATTCAGGTAGATCCGGTCGGTTTCGCCGGCAAACCCGAGCACGCCAGCCTGCTGGCGGGGCTGCCAGCCGTCCAGGGTTTCGATGTACGTCAGGCCGCCCAGGCACTCGACGGTGGCCTGACGCACGTCGCTCACCGCAAAGTAGCTGTGCAGCGCCTGGCTCAGGCTGACGGGATGGTCGTCCAGGTTGCGACTGTGCAGGGTGATCTCCAGCGCCTCGCCAAGTACCACGCACAGCCTGACCTCGACCTTGTGCGGCCACCCTGGCAATTCACCGCGAGCTGCCTGCGGCACGCTCAATTCGACCTTGATGCCCGATTCGAGCTGGTCGATACCCAGCAACTCCCAGTCCAGCGTCCGCACCAGGCCGTGGGCAGGTGCCTCGTCGCTGGCGGTGCGCATGGCCTGTACCGCCTCGGGATTGCGCCCAAGGTTGCCGAACCATGGCCAACACACCGGCACGCCGGTGCGAACGGCCTTGCCCGGCTTGTAGAGGGCGGCCGGGTTGGGCCAGATCAGCGGCTGCTGACCGTGACGCTGATAGCTGATCACCTGGGCGCCCTGTTGCGCGATCAGCAGCTCAGCCTGATCGGTGCTGATGCGCCAGCAATTGAGTTCATCGAGCTTGACCGATTCGACCTGCGGCTCAGACATGAAGAGTTCTCGCTATGGGTTCAAAAAGTCGGCTGATGCGCCGGTGGTGCATCAGCGCCGCGGTGGTACCGCGCGTGTGCGGCCGCTGCCGTCGATGGCGACGAACACGAAGACGGCCTCGGTGACCTTGCGCCATTCGCTCGACAGTGGATCGTCGCTCCATACCTCGACCATCATCTGGATCGAGCTGCGGCCGATCTCCAGGGTCTGGGTATAGAAGGACAATTGCGCGCCGACGGCAACCGGGACCAGGAACGCCATGCGATCGATGGCTACCGTCGCCACCCGTCCACCGGCGACCTTGCTGGCCATGGCCGTTCCGGCCAGATCCATCTGGGCGACCAGCCAGCCGCCGAAAATATCGCCAAAGCCGTTGGTTTCGCGCGGCAGCGCGGTGATCTGCAAGGCCAGGTCGCCTTGGGGGATGGGATCTTCTTGTTCGAGTTCAATCATGCCGGGGGGGCCTCTGACCCGTGACGCTTTATTGGAGTGGCGCATTGATCGGCGCCAATGACAAAAGCCTACACGGCTTTTCTTTCAACTGGCGCACACAGGGTACCTCTGCGAAATCGGCTACAACGCTAGCTGCGTTTTCGCACAACACCCTTTAATTAAGGCCAGTATATAGGCGCAGAACCACCATAACGACCGTTCGCTGTCCAATTACTGCAATTGCCAATACAGGCCATGTGCTTTTTCTAGCAATTTGCTATCGTGCCTGCACTGCCAAACCCAAAACAGCAACAAAGCTGTGGATTTGTATATAAGAGAACATCAAATGACCGCCGCGCCTTCGAGTATCGCTCCGCCTTCGCGTCCGCTGACCCGCAGTGATTACAAGACACTTTCGTTGTCCGCCCTGGGCGGTGCACTTGAGTTCTACGACTTCATCATCTTCGTGTTCTTTGCGGCGGTGGTGGGCAAGTTGTTCTTTCCTGCCGACATGCCCGAGTGGCTGCGGCTGATGCAAACCTTCGGCATCTTCGCCGCTGGCTATCTGGCGCGGCCGCTGGGCGGCATCATCATGGCGCACTTCGGTGACCTGTTGGGGCGCAAGAAGATGTTCACGTTGAGCATCTTCATGATGGCCGTGCCCACCCTGATCATGGGCCTACTGCCTACCTATGCACAGATCGGCATCTTTGCGCCCATCCTGTTGCTGTTGATGCGGGTGATCCAGGGCGCGGCCATCGGCGGCGAAGTACCCGGGGCCTGGGTGTTCGTCTCCGAGCATGTGCCGGGGCGCAACGTCGGCTATGCCTGCGGCACGCTGACCTGCGGCTTGACCACCGGGATCCTGCTGGGCTCGCTGATGGCCACTGCTATCAACAGCATCTACACCCCGGCCGAGGTTTCGGACTACGCCTGGCGTATCCCTTTCCTGATCGGCGGTGTGTTCGGCCTGGCGTCGGTGTACCTGCGTCGCTGGCTGCATGAAACCCCGGTCTTCGCCGAACTGCAGCAGCGCAAGGCGCTGGCCGCCGAAGTGCCGCTGCGCACGGTGCTGCGCGACCATCGTGGGGCCGTGGCCATTTCCATGCTGCTGACCTGGTTGCTCTCGGCGGGGATCATCGTGGTCATCCTGATGACCCCGACCATTCTGCAGACCCTCTACGGCTTTACCCCCAAGCAGTCGCTGCAGGCCAATAGCCTGGCCATCGTGTTCCTGAGCCTGGGCTGCATCGGTTCGGGCGCGCTGGCCGACCGCTTCGGCGCCGGCAAGGTGTTCGTGGTCGGCAGCCTGGCGCTACTGGCCACTTCCTGGACCCTGTTCCACAGCCTGCACGCGCATCCCGATTGGCTGTTTCCGCTGTATGCGGTGACTGGCCTGTGCGTGGGCGTGATCGGCGCGGTGCCCTACGTGATGGTCAAGGCGTTCCCGGCGGTGGTGCGTTTCTCCGGCCTGTCGTTTTCGTACAACGTGGCCTATGCCATCTTCGGCGGCCTGACGCCGATGGCAGTGACCCTGCTGATGAAGTCCAATCCCATGGGGCCGGCCTATTATGTGGCGGCGATCTGTGTGATCGGCTTCCTGTGCGGGTTGTACCTGATGGCCAAGAAGCGCTGAATCAGTTGGCCTCGTTCGCTGGCAGAGCCTGCGAACGAGGCCCGCACGGAGGATGATGGCCATTCATCCTACTGTCACAATCCTTTCATAGAGTGTCCCCACGGCCCGCCAATACCGAGCGCCGAGTCAACACCCTTTTCTGGATTTGCTAGGAGCAAGGCATGAAACTCACGCGTTTGATGGCCGCCATGACCTTCGTCGCCGCAGGCGTTGCCACTGGCAATGCGGTAGCCGCCGTCGACCCTTCCATCCCTGCCTACGTCAAGACCACTGGCGTGTCGGGCAACTTGTCCAGTGTGGGCTCCGATACCCTGGCCAACCTGATGACCTTGTGGGCCGAGAACTACAAGAAGGAATACCCGAACGTCAATATCCAGATCCAGGCAGCAGGTTCGGCCACGGCGCCCACGGCGCTGATCGAAGGCACCGCCAACCTGGGGCCCATGAGCCGCAAGATGAAGGACACCGAGATGGCGGCCTTCGAGCAGAAATACGGCTACAAGCCCACGGCCATTCCGGTAGCCGTCGACGCCCTGGCCGTGTTCGTGCACAAGGACAACCCGATCCAGCACCTGACCATGGAACAGGTCGACGCGGTGTTCTCGTCCACTCGCCTGTGTGGCGCCAAGGCCGATGTGAAGACCTGGGGCGACCTGGGCGTGACCGGCGACCTGGCCAACAAACCGGTGCAGCTGTTCGGGCGCAACTCGGTGTCCGGTACCTATGGCTATTTCAAGGAAGAGGCCCTGTGCAAGGGTGACTACAAGGCCAACGTCAACGAGCAGCCAGGCTCGGCCTCGGTGGTACAGTCGATCAGCAGCTCGCTCAATGGCATTGGCTACTCGGGTATCGGTTACAAGACCGCCAGTGTGAAGACCGTCCCGCTGGCCAAGAAAGGCACCAGCGAGTTCATCGAAGACACCGAGGAAAACGCCCTGAACGGCAAGTATCCGTTGTCGCGCTTCCTCTATGTGTACGTCAACAAGGCGCCGAACAAGCCGCTGGCGCCGCTGGAGGCCGAGTTCGTCAAGCTGATGCTGTCCAAGCAGGGTCAGGAAGTCGTGGTCAAGGATGGCTACATTCCCCTGCCGGCCAAAGTCGCCGCCAAGGCCCTGGCCGACCTGGGTCTGAAGGAAGGCGCAGACGTCGCCAAGCAATAAACATCGCCACCCCGTAGGAGCGGCCGGTGGCCGCGAAACGAGCGCCGCGGTACACCTGATGCACCGCAGTGACAGGTTCGCGCCTACAGACCGCTCCTACGGGATTAACCTACATCCATTCGCCGACGGCCTTGAGCCGGCCGGCGTTTTTGTCGCGTCACCTCATTGTCATGTTTCTGTCATACAGGATCGCTAGGGTGTGCGCATGAACGATCTGGCCAATTCCCCGATGACCCCGACTTCTCCACCCAAGCGCATCGATTTCAACACGCCCGAGATGCAGCGCAAGCGGCGTATTCGCGCGCTCAAGGATCGCTTCACGCGCTGGTATGTGTTGGTCGGTGGCCTGGCCGTGCTGGCCGCGATCACCTTGATCTTCTTCTTTCTCGCCTACGTGGTGGTACCGCTGTTCAAAGGCGCAGACCTGACGGTCGAGCCGCCGCTGCATCCCGCTTGGCTGCAGGATGCCGGCAAGCCTCTGGTGTATGCGCTCGAAGAGCAGAACGAGGCGGGCATGCGCGTCTCGGAGCAGGGCACGGCACTGTTCTTCAATGCTCATACCGGGGAAGAGCTGTCGCGCACGGCGTTGCCGATTCCCGCCGGCGTGACCGTGACCGCCAGCGCCAAGGACCAGCCAGGTGCGCCACTGGTGGTACTGGGCCTGTCCAACGGCCAGGCTCTGGTGTTTCGCCACACCTACCGGGTGACTTACCCGGGTGGCAACAAGACGGTGACCCCGGCGATCGAATACCCCTACGGCAACGCCCCCATCGAACTTGATCCTCAAGGCCGCGCGCTGGAGCGGGTGAGCATCAATGCCAGCGACTCCAGCCTGATCCTGGCCGGTTCCACCGGTGACCAGCTCCACGTGCTGCAGCTCACCCGCGAAGAAAACATGATGACCGGCGAGGTCGCCAACGAGCAGAAGCGCATCGAGCTGCCGCAGATGAACCAGGCGGTAAAGGCGATCTTCATCGACCCGCGCCAGCAGTGGCTTTATGTGATCAACGGCCGTGCCCAGGTCGATGTTTTCAGCCTGCGCGACCGCAGCATGAACGGCCGCTACAAGCTCAGCGAAAACGCCGACACCCAGATCACCGCCAGCGCCCAGTTGGTCGGCGGCATCTCGCTGATCATCGGCGACTCCAGGGGCGGCCTGGCGCAATGGTTCATGGCCCGCGACGAAGACGGCGAACCACGCCTCAAGCAGATCCGTACCTTCCAGATGGGGCACGCGCCGATCATCCAGATCAGCTCCGAACAGCGACGCAAGGGCTTCACCGCCCTGGATGCATCCGGTCAGCTGGGGGTTTTCCACAGCACTGCGCACCGCACCCTGCTGATCGAGCCCGTGGTCGATGGTGCGGGTATCTACGCCATGGCGCCGCGGGCCAACAAGCTCATGGTCGAAGCCAACGGCGCGTTGCAGCCATTGACCCTGCACAACCCGCACCCGGAAGTGTCCTGGAGCTCGATGTGGAGCAAGGTCTGGTACGAAAACTACGACAAACCAGCCTATGTCTGGCAGTCGACCGCAGCCAACACCGATTTCGAACCCAAGATGAGCCTGGCGCCGCTGACGTTCGGCACCTTGAAGGCCGCGTTCTACGCAATGCTGCTGGCCGCACCGCTGGCCATTGCCGCGGCGATCTACACCGCCTACTTCATGGCCCCCGGCATGCGCCGCAAGGTCAAGCCGGTCATCGAGCTGATGGAAGCCATGCCTACGGTGATCCTCGGCTTCTTCGCCGGCCTATTCCTTGCACCTTATGTCGAAGGTCACCTGCCCGGTATCTTCAGCCTGCTCCTGCTTACCCCGCTGGGCATCCTGAGCGCAGGTTTCGTGGTCAGTCGCCTGCCGGAGTCGATCCGCCTGCGCATTCCGGACGGTTGGGAAAGCGCGATCCTGATCCCGGTGATCCTGCTGGTAGGCTGGTTTGCGCTGTACATGAGCCCGTTCCTGGAAACCTGGTGGTTCGGCGGCGACATGCGCCTGTGGATCAGCAACGACCTGGGCATCACCTACGATCAGCGCAACGCGTTGGTGGTGGGCCTGGCCATGGGCTTCGCGGTCATTCCGAACATCTATTCGATTGCCGAGGACGCCGTGTTCAGCGTGCCGCGCGGCCTGACCCTGGGTTCGCTGGCGCTGGGCGCCACACCCTGGCAGACCCTGACCCGGGTGGTGATTCTGACCGCCAGCCCAGGCATCTTCTCGGCGCTGATGATCGGCATGGGCCGGGCCGTGGGCGAAACCATGATCGTGCTGATGGCCACCGGCAACACACCGGTCATGGAAATGAACCTGTTCGAAGGCCTGCGCACCCTGGCGGCCAACGTCGCGGTGGAAATGCCCGAGTCGGAAGTGGGCGGCAGTCACTACCGCGTGCTGTTCCTCTCGGCCCTGGTGCTGCTGTTGTTCACCTTCGTCATGAACACCGCGGCCGAGCTGATTCGTCAGCGCCTGCGCAAAAAGTATTCATCGCTTTGAGAAAAGGTAGCCAGCTGTGAAGCAGAACTCCCTGAAAGGCTGGTTCAAGAGCGGCTCGCCCGGCGTATGGCTGAGCGGCGGGGCCGTGTCCATCGCGGTGATCATGACCCTGGGGCTGCTGGCGGTGATCGCCGCGCGTGGCCTGGCACATTTCTGGCCGGCCGACCTGATACACGCCAGCTACAACGTGCCGGGAATGGCCAACCACCTGGTCATCGGCGAAATCGTGCAGAAGGAAGAGGTGCCGCGCGAACGTCTGAAAAGTGCCGGCCTGCCGGTGCCGGACAGCGGCCCCGAATTCATGACCCGCGAGCTGGTCAAGGTCGGCAACCGCGACATCAATGGTGCCGATTTCACCTGGATCGTCGGCGACTGGTTGGCCGAGCAGAGCACCCCGCCCGAGCTCATGGCGCTGGAGCGGCGCGAGTGGGGCAATTTCTATGGCTACCTGGTCAATATCAAGGAACAAGGCAAGGTCGTGGCCGAGGGCGAAACTGCCTGGCCGGAACTGCAAAGCCGCATCGCCCGGGTCAGCGACCTGGCGGAGGCACTGAGGCGGCTGGAGAAGTCCGATATCGGCAAGGTCAACGCCGGCCTGGAAAGGCTGCGCCTGCAGGCCCGCCGACTGGAGCTCGAAGGCCAGCTCACGCCTGTGGCGCAGGCCGACATGGACGCCGAGCGCGCCGAGCTCGACGCGGGTTACAAAGACATCGAAACCCGCCTGGGCGCGCTGCATGCCCAGGTCAATCGCGACAGCGTCACGGTGCGTGACGCCAACGGCAAGGAAATCGAGGTTCAGCTGGGCCAGATCGTCCACGCCTATCAGCCCAATGCCATGAATACGCTGACCAAGCTGGGTTTCTATTTCAGCAAGATGTGGGAATTCCTCAGCGATGACCCGCGCGAAGCCAACACCGAGGGCGGGATCTTTCCGGCCATCTTCGGCACGGTGATGATGACCCTGATCATGGCCGTCATCGTCACGCCGTTCGGCGTACTGGCGGCGGTCTACCTGCGTGAGTACGCCAAGCAGAATACCTTCACGCGTCTGATCCGCATTGCGGTGAACAACCTGGCGGGTGTACCGGCCATCGTCTATGGCGTGTTCGGCCTGGGGTTCTTCGTCTATGTGCTCGGTGGCTCGCTCGATCGGCTGTTCTTTCCCGAGGCCCTGCCGGCGCCGACCTTCGGCACGCCGGGGCTGTTGTGGGCGTCGCTGACCCTGGCCCTGCTGGCGGTGCCGGTGGTGATCGTGGCCACCGAGGAGGGCCTGGCACGGATTCCGCGGACCGTGCGCGAGGGCTCGCTCGCCCTCGGCGCGACCAAGGCAGAAACCCTGTGGAAGATCGTCCTGCCCATGGCCAGCCCGGCAATGATGACCGGCATGATCCTGGCCGTGGCCCGCGCTGCTGGCGAGGTGGCGCCGCTGATGCTGGTGGGCGTGGTCAAGCTGGCGCCGTCGCTGCCGCTGGACGGCAACTACCCGTACCTGCACCTGGACCAGAAGATCATGCACCTGGGCTTTCATATCTATGACGTCGGTTTCCAGAGCCCCAACGTGGAGGCCGCGCGACCGCTGGTGTATGCCACCGCATTGCTGCTGGTGCTGGTGATCGCTACGCTGAACCTGTCGGCGGTGTGGATTCGTAACCACTTGCGCGAGAAGTACAAGGCGCTGGACAGTTGAGGGGTGTGTCAGTGATGACCCCTTCGCGGGCAGAGCCCGCTCCGCCCGCGAACAGCTCATCACAGCCCCCGGAATATTCCAACGTTGAACCGAATTTGACAGCCTCTGGAGTCTGCCATGCAGCATGAAAACCCATCCCATGGCATCAACCTGTCGGCCCTGGGGCGCGACAAGCAGAGCCTGAACCTGGCGAAAGAGACCGTGGCCATCGAAGTGCCTGGCCTGAGCCTGTTCTACGGCGACAAGCAAGCGCTGTTCGACATCGGCATGAACATTCCCAAGCAGCGCGTGACCGCCTTCATCGGCCCGTCGGGCTGCGGCAAGTCGACCCTGCTGCGCACCTTCAACCGCATGAACGACCTGGTCGATGGCTGCCGCGTACAGGGTGCTATCAACCTCTATGGCCACGACATCTATAGCAAGGGCGAGGACGTCGCCGAGCTGCGTCGCCGCGTCGGCATGGTGTTCCAGAAGCCCAACCCGTTCCCCAAGACCATCTACGAGAACGTGGTCTACGGCCTGCGCATCCAGGGCATCAACAAGAAGCGCATCCTCGATGAAGCGGTCGAATGGGCGCTCAGGGGCGCAGCCTTGTGGGACGAGGTCAAGGACCGCCTGCACGAGTCGGCGCTGGGCCTGTCCGGCGGCCAGCAGCAGCGTCTGGTGATCGCCCGCACCATCGCCGTCGAGCCCGAGGTACTGTTGCTCGACGAACCGTGCTCGGCGCTCGACCCGATTTCCACGCTCAAGGTCGAAGAGCTGATCTACGAGCTCAAGTCCAAGTACACCATCGTCATCGTGACCCACAACATGCAGCAGGCCGCGCGGGTGTCGGACTACACGGCGTTCATGTACATGGGCAAGCTGGTGGAGTTCGGCGATACCGACACGCTGTTCACCAATCCCGCCAAGAAGCAGACCGAAGACTACATTACCGGTCGCTACGGCTAGGGCTTCGCAGCGGTTGCTGGCATCATCCCGAGTGGACGCACCAAGGATTCGACTCATGATCAGTAAAGAAGGCCTCACCCATCACATCTCGCAGCAGTTCAACGCCGAACTCGAGGAGGTGCGCAGCCACCTGCTGGCCATGGGCGGGCTGGTCGAGAAGCAGGTCAACGACGCGGTCACCGCGCTGATCGAGGCCGACTCCGGCCTGGCCCAGCAGGTGCGCGAGGTCGACGAGCAGATCAACCAGATGGAGCGCAACATCGACGAGGAATGCCTGCGCATCCTCGCACGTCGACAGCCCGCGGCCTCCGACCTGCGGCTGATCATCAGCATTTCCAAGTCGGTGATCGACCTGGAGCGCATCGGCGACGAATCGACCAAGATCGCCCGTCGCGCCATCCAGCTGTGCGAGGAGGGCGAGTCGCCGCGTGGCTACGTCGAGGTGCGGCACATCGGCGACCAGGTACGCATCATGGTGCGCGACGCGCTCGACGCCTTCGCCCGCTTCGACGCCGACCTGGCCCTGTCGGTGGCGCAGTACGACAAGACCATCGACCGCGAGTACAAGACGGCGCTGCGCGAGCTGGTGACCTACATGATGGAAGACCCGCGCTCCATCTCCCGAGTGCTCAACGTTATCTGGGTGCTGCGCTCGCTGGAGCGCATCGGCGACCATGCGCGCAACATCTCCGAACTGGTGATTTACCTGGTGCGCGGTACCGATGTACGGCACATGGGCCTCAAGCGCATGAAGCAGGAAGTCGAAGGCACCCTCGACAGCGCTAATGTTCTGGACCAACCTGACGATAAGTAAGGTGGCCCGACACGAACGCCCGGCCTTTGCCGGGCGTTTTTCATTGTGGGTCGAAGCGAGGCAGCCGTGTGGCCAGCCACGCCACGTGGCACGTGGCACGTGGCCCTTGGCGAGCGGTAATGCCTGCGCGGTTTTCAGGAGCGGTCGATGAGCAAGATCAGTGTACTGGTAGTGGATGACGCGCCGTTCATCCGCGATCTGGTGAAGAAATGCCTGCGCAATGCCTTTCCCGGCATCGTCGTCGAAGATGCAGTCAACGGACGCAAGGCGCAGTCCTTGATGATGCACAACAGTTACGACATGGTGCTGTGCGACTGGGAAATGCCGGAAATGTCAGGCCTTGAACTGCTGACCTGGACCCGCGAGCAGGAAAACAGCAAGACCTTGCCCTTCATCATGGTGACCAGTCGAGGCGACAAGGAAAACGTCGTGCAGGCGATCCAGGCCGGCGTTTCCGATTACATCGGCAAGCCGTTCACCAACGAACAGCTGATGACCAAGGTCAAGAAGGCCCTGGCCAAGGTCGGCAAGCTGCAGGCATTGGCCGCCGGGGCGCCGACTCGCCAGCAGGCCGCTTCGGCCTTTGCCAACGATTCACTCAGTGCGTTGACCTCGGGCCGTGCCGAGCCTGCACGGGCTGCAGCTCCGGCGTCTCGTCCTGTCAGCCCACTGTTGGCAGGTGCAGCGCCGCCGCCTCCGCGAGCTTCAGCGCCCATGGGCCGCGGGCAGGGCCAACTGCGCTTGCCGGGTGGCAGCCAGCAGTGCGTGATCAAGGCCCTGAGCCTCAAGGAAGCGTTGCTGGTGGTACGCCGCGCAGCCGTGTTGCCCCAGGTGCTGGAGTTGGCCGTCCTGGACCTTGAGCAGGGCGAGAATGCCGAGGTGGCTCGCCTCAACGGCTACCTGCACGCCGTCGCCGCCTTCGAGCCCAAGCCCGACAGCGACTGGCTGCAGCTGACGTTCCGTTTTCTCGATCAGGATGCGCAGAAGCTCGACTACGTTTCGCGCTTGATCGCCCGTGGATCGGTGCAGAAACATTTCGTGCCAGGCGCCTGACAGATGGCACATTGCCGCTGCGCCGATACCTGCTAATCTTGGCGCTCGTTCCCCTTCAGACATCGCCCCCATGGTCTATCGCCTCCTGCTGATCTGCGGCCTGCTCGCGGCCGCCCCCATGGCTCAGGCGGCGACCGTCTACAAGTTCACCAATGCCGATGGCGTCACCTCCTATACCGACCGGCCCGTGCCCGGCGCGCGGGTCTTCGTGCTGCGCGAGCGCATCGTCGAGCGCATCGACCGGCAGGTTCGTCTGGAGGTGAAGAAAGGCAAGGGCAGCGCCAATTTCATGGTGCGCAACGATCTCTACGCGCCCGTCGAGGTCGAGCTGAAGCTGAGCAAGTTGCGCAACGTGCAAGGCCTGCCGTCCAGCAGCATCCGCCGGGTGGTGCCCGCGCGCAGCAGCGTCAGCCTGGTGGTGCTCACGGCCCAGCAGGCCGGCAAGCCGTTGGGCTATGCGCAGACGCTGGTGTCCTCGATCGGTGACCCGCAGGGCGAGGCGCATGGTTATCGCTATCCGTTCCCATGGCGCGGCGGACCTTTCCGCCTGACCCAGGGCCCGAATGGCAAATACAGCCATTTCGGCGCCAAGGGGCGCTATGCCATGGACATCGCCATGCCCGAAGGCACGCCGATCATAGCAGCGCGCGGCGGCACGGTGATCAAGGTGGAAAACGAGCAGGACAATCGCGGTGACAACCCGTCGGGCAACTTCGTGCGCATCCTCCACGAGGACGGCACCATGGGCGTCTATCTGCACCTGATGCGCGGTTCGGTCAGCGTCAGGGAGGGGCAGCAGGTCAGTGTCGGTTCAGCGCTGGCGCGCTCGGGCAACACCGGCAACAGCACCGGCCCGCACCTGCATTTCGTGGTGCAGCGCAACGTCGGCCTGGCGCTGGAATCGATCCCCTACCAGTTCGACCGGCCACTGGGCGTGCTCCCCAACTTTGCCGTCGGCGGCCAGTAGCCTCGTCGCAGGAACCACCCCCTGCGTGAGCAGACCTTTGTGCTACTGACCCATGTGGGAGCGGGTTCTACCCGCGAAGAGGCCAGCAAGGTCACTGCACAGTGCCCGGCCTGCTCGCAGCTAGTACCGACCTGCCACACATCACTCGATCTTGAGCACCTTGGCCAGGATGATCTTGGGCCCCTTCATCTTCTTGATGATGATGCGCAGCCCTTCGACTTCCAGCAGCTCTTCTTCCTCGGGCACCCGCTTGAGGGTCTCGTAGATCAAGCCTGCCAGGGTTTCCGCCTCGATGTGATCCAGGTCCACGCCCAACAGCCGCTCGACCTTGAACAGCGGCGTGTCGCCACGCACCAGCAACTTGCCGGGCTGATAGGCGAGGATGCCGCGCTCGGCCTTGCGGTGTTCGTCCTGAATATCGCCGACCAAGACTTCCAGCACGTCTTCCATGGTCAGATAACCGATGATCTTGCCGTCTGCTTCCTCCACCAAGGCGAAGTGTGCGCCGCCCTTGCGGAACTGCTCCAGCAGGCGCGACAGCGGCATGTGCCGCGATACGCGCTCCAACGGGCGGGTCAGCTCGGCCAGGTTGAACGACTCCGGCAGGTGGTCGAGTGCGGCCAGCTCCAGCAGCAGGTCCTTGATGTGCAACAGGCCGACGAATTCCTCGCGCTCGGTGTCGTACACCGGATAGCGGCTGAATTTATGCCGGCGAAACATCGCCAGGATTTCCTTGAGCGGCGCGTTGAATTCCAGGCTCACCAGGTCTTCGCGGGAGTTGGCCCAGTCGACCACTTCCAGCTCGCCCATCTCCACTGCCGACGCCAGCACGCGCATGCCTTGGTCACTGGGGTCCTGGCCACGGCTCGAATGCAGGATCAGCTTGAGCTCGTCGCGGCTGTAGTGATGTTCGTGGTGCGGGCCGGGCTCGCCCTGGCCGGCGATGCGCAGAATGCCGTTGGCGCTGGCGTTGAGCAGGTAGATGGCCGGGTACATCGCCCAGTAGAACAGATACAGCGGCACAGCCGTCCACATCGACAGCAGCTCGGGCTTGCGGATCGCCCAGGACTTGGGCGCCAGCTCGCCGACCACGATGTGCAGGTAGGAGATGACGAAGAAGGCACTGAAGAACGACACGCCCTTGATCACTTCCGGCGACTGCACGCCGACTGCGCCCAGCAGGGGTTCGAGTATGTGCGCGAACGCCGGTTCACCGACCCAGCCCAGGCCCAGCGAGGCCAGGGTGATGCCCAACTGGCAGGCGGACAGGTAGGCGTCCAGCTGGCTGTGCACGGTACGCAGGATGCTGCCGCGCCATCCATGCTTCTTGGCGATGGCTTCCACGCGGGTCGAGCGCAGTTTGACCATGGCGAACTCGGCGGCAACGAAGAAGCCGTTGAGCAATACCAGGAACAGAGCGAAAAGAATCATGCCGAAGTCGGCGAACAATGACGAAAGGGAGATGCCTGTGGAAGGGTCCATGGTGGCGTTTTACGGTGTCCGTGTGCTGGAAGGGAAGTGAGGCGATACCCGGCGCGGGTAATGTGTTTGGCAATGTAACGGCTGGGCGGGCACTTGCCTAGTGGGGTGCGCCGATAAGGCTGCCATATGCAGCGTTCTCCCAACAGACTGCAGCGCCTGCTTCGCGGCCAATGGCCGCTCCTACAGGAACACCACGATTCCCGTAGGAGCGGTCCGTGGCCGCGAAGGGCGCGCCGCGCTCCCCCCTGCAGACCGCAGCGCCTGCTTCGCGGCCAATGACCGCGCCTGCGACAGGATCGCGCCCTGCGCGGTTACCGGATCACTACCTGCACCGCCGAGAAGTGGCAGGTGAAGAGGCTGCCACGGCCCGGCACGCTGCTGATCTCCAGCGTGGCCCGATGGCGCAGCAGCACGTGCTTGACGATGGCCAAGCCCAGCCCGGTACCGCCGGTGTTGGAAGCCCGGCTCGAGTCCACTCGGTAGAAGCGTTCGGTGAGGCGCGGCAGGTGCTTGGCGTCGATGCCGATTCCCGAATCCTGGACCCGCAGATGGGCGCCCTGGGCATCGGCCCAGCAGCGCACACGGATGGTCCCCTGTTCCGGCGTGTATTTCACCGCGTTGAACACCAGATTGGAGAACGCACTGCGCAACTCGGCCTCGCTGCCCTTGAGCAGTACATCGTTTTCGATGTCCAGGCTGATCGTCTGGTTACGCGGTCCGGACAAGGCCCGCGCGTCGCTGACGATGCTCTGCAGCAGAGGCGTGACCGCCACCGGCAGGTTGTCCGAGGGGTAGTCGGTGGCTTCCAGTTTGGCCAGCAACAGCAGATCGTTGAGCAGGGTCTGCATGCGCACGCCTTGCTGCTCCATCTGCTGCAGGGCCCGGGTCCAGCGTGGATTGACGTTTTCGACGTTGTCCAGGAGGGTTTCCAGGTAGCCGGTGATCACCGTCAGCGGCGTGCGCAGCTCGTGGGACACGTTGGCCACGAAATCCTTGCGCATCTGCTCCAGCTGATGAATGCGGGTCACATCGCGCACCAGCATCAGGTGTTCGTTGTTGCCGTAGCGGGTGATCAGAAACTGCACGCGCAGGCGGTCGTTGACCGGCGAGGGGATTTCCAGAGGCTCGGCGTACTGCTCGTGCGCAAAGTATTCCTTGAAGCGTGGATGGCGTATCAGGTTGGTCACCGGTTGGCCGCTGTCCTGTGGGGTCTTGAGCCCCAGCAGGGTTTCGGCGGCGCGGTTCCACCATTCCAGGTTGCCGTCGGCGTCGAGCATGATCACCGCATCGCGCAGCGCCGCAGTGGACTCCTGCACGCGGTCGATCACGGCCTGCAGCCGCCCGCGCGCGCGCTGATCGCGGCGCTGCATGTGATAGATGCTGTCGAACACTTCACCCCACAGGCCATAACCGTCGGGCGGCGGTTGGTCGGGCTGGTGCTCGCGCAGCCAGCGGTGCAGGCGCAACAGTTGCTTGAGGGTCCAGGCCAGGTACACCGCCAGCCCCGCTGCCAGGCACCAGCCGTAGTGGCCAGTGAGCATCCCGACCAACAGGCACCCCGCCACCAGCAGCAGCATGTGACGCACCAGGGTGGCATACCAGTCTTGTTTCACGTATCGCGCATCCTTTGCTGTGAAAGCCTGCCGGTTCAGCTCTTGGTGGAGAAGCGGTAACCGGTGCCGCGCACGGTTTGTACCAGATTTTCGTAGGCGTCACCCAGGGCTTTGCGCAGGCGCCGGATATGCACGTCCACGGTGCGCTCTTCGACATAGACGTTGCCACCCCAGACCTGGTCGAGCAACTGCCCGCGGGTGTAGGCACGCTCCTGATGGGTCATGAAGAACTGCAGCAGGCGGTATTCGGTGGGGCCCATTTCGGCAGGCTTGCCGTCGATGGTGACGCGATGGCTGATCGGGTCGAGCAGCAGGCCGCCGACTTCGATCGGCGATTCGCCATCGCTGGGGCCGGCGCGGCGCAGCACGGCCTTGAGCCGGGCCACCAGTTCGCGCGGCGAGAACGGCTTGGTGATGTAGTCGTCGGCACCGACTTCCAGGCCCTGGATCTTGTTGTCTTCCTCGCCCTTGGCGGTGAGCATGATGATCGGGATATCGCCGGTCAGCTCGTCGCGCTTGAGGCGCCGGGCCAATTCGATGCCCGAGGTGCCGGGCAGCATCCAGTCGAGCAGGATGAGATCGGGTTTGCGGTCGACGATGATCGCGTGGGCCTGCTGCGCGTTCTCCGCCTCAAGGCTGTCGTAGCCTGCCATTTCCAGGGCCACGGCGATCATTTCGCGGATCGGTGCCTCATCGTCGACGATGAGAATGCTCCTGCCAGCCATTGTGCGAACCTCTTGTCATTACCCTGTCATGCGCCGCATTAGATAACGCAATTATTGCAGTCGTGTGACAGGTGTTCGAGCGTATCAAATTAGTCAGACTGTACTAAGCTGTAAATCCCTGTTCATTGAAGACGAGAAGCACTCATGAAGACTCGCACGACTTCGGCCTGGACGGCCCTGTGTGGCGCCTTGGCGCTGACGCTGTCCGGCATGGCGATGGCCGCCGATCATCCGCGCCTGGAACCGGGCAAGGCATTCGTCGATGGTCGCGGCATGACGCTCTATACCTACGCCGAGGACGAAGACGGCAAATCGACGTGCAACGCCGACTGCGCCAAGAACTGGCCGCCGCTGATGGCCGACAAGGGCGCCAGCGACGATGGCGACTGGACCGTGCTCAGCCGCGACGACGGCAGCCTGCAATGGGCCTACATGGGCAGCCCGCTGTACACCTACAAGGGCGACAAGAAGCCTGGCGAAACCAGTGGCGATGGCAAGAAGGAGAATGCCTGGCAGGTGGCGCGCCCTGTAGAAGACTGATCCGCTTCGCGCGCTACGCTGCAGCTGCCAGGGACGGCATCGACGCAACGCCCCTCAACGCAACGCATAGTCGAGCACGATACCGACGAAAATCGCCAGGCCCACCCAGTGGTTGTGCAGAAACGCCCTGAAGCAGGCCATCCGCTCGCGCTCGCGGCTGTGCCACCACTGCCAGCCGAAGCACACGGCGGCTACCGCCAGGCCTGCATGAAACCAGCCGCCGAGGCCGAACCGCGCGCCGGCCAGCAGCAGGCAGGCCAGCGCCAGCCCCTGTAGAATGACGATGATCAACCGATCGGCAGCGCCGAACAGGATGGCGGTCGACTTCACCCCGATGCGCAGGTCGTCGTCGCGGTCGGTCATGGCGTAATAGGTATCGTAGGCCACCGTCCACAGCAGGTTGGCGATCCACAGCAGCCAGGCGGCGGCTGGCAGCTCGCCGGTTTCGGCGGTGAACGCCATCGGCATGCCCCACGAGAACGCCATGCCCAGCACCACCTGTGGGTAGTAGGTGTAGCGCTTCATGAACGGGTAGCTCGCCGCCAATACCAGACCGCCGACCGACAGGCCGATGGTCTGGGCGTTGGTGCACAGCACCAGAATGAAACTGATGCTGACCAGTACGGCAAAGAACACCAGTGCCTCCTTGCTGCTGATCCTGCCGCTGACCAGTGGCCGCGCTTCGGTACGCTTGACGTGCCCGTCGACCTTGCGGTCGGCGAAATCGTTGATCACGCAGCCGGCCGCACGCATCAGCACCACGCCGGTAACGAAAATCACCAGGTTGGCCGCCGAAGGCCGGCCTTCGCCGGCGATCCACAGGGCCCACAGCGTCGGCCAGAGCAGCAGGTAGACGCCGATGGGCTTGTCCATGCGCGTGAGCTGAACGAAATCCCAGGCGCGCGGGTTCAGCCGGTTCAGCGACTTGAGCAGGCTCTGGTACATCAACGGCTCTCCACTTGGGTACGAACGGCGTGCCACAGCGGCGGCAGGAATACTTCGGCAACCAGCACTGCCAACGGCCCACGGTCGAAACGCGAGCGCCGCGCCCACAGGCCCTCGCCAGCCTGCTGCGCGGGCAGCCACCGGGCCGGGTAGCGGCAGGTCTGGATGGGGCCGCGGACGAACGCCGGGTCGCAGAACAACAGCTCGCCCAGCGAACGGTTGCCCAGCGCCTGCAGATCCAGGTCGCTGGCCTGCAGGCTGCTGCGCGCCGCCACGCTGCGGGCGAACACCCATGGCTGGCCGTGGCCGAGCAGGCAGACCTCGCGCACCCAACCCTGGCTGGCCGACGGCACACCCAGCATCAGGCACTCTTCATCGCGCAGCGGCTGCCAGTCCTGCAGCAGCACGGTGACGCCGAAATGATCATCGCTGAGCTGGACCAAGCGGCGGGTCAGGGAGCCTGGGTCGAACAGCCAGTCGTGTACCAGCGGTTCGGCATTGGCCAGGCATTGCCAATCGGGGGAGGGGTATCCTGAGTGGGGCACGGTAGTGGATCGGGTCGGCCGGAAAGACGCCGAGCTTATCATGTTTGCCAACGCCGATTGGCTGCCCGCGCCTGATGAAGCTTGCATCGCACGGCGTTGATCAGTACAAACCGCGAGAGCCGGGCGACAACGTCACACCATCGAGCGCCCGCCAGACCGCCTGAATACCAAGGGGAAATGATGAAGAAGTGGCAATGTATCGTCTGTGGCCTGATCTACAACGAAGCCGATGGCTGGCCCGAGGACGGGATCATCCCCGGAACCCGCTGGGAAGACGTGCCCGAAGACTGGCTTTGCCCCGATTGTGGCGTGGGCAAGATGGATTTCGAAATGATCGAGATCGGCTGATTGCTACCCACAGGCAGGCCCGGCGTGCGGATCGGCGCCGTTCTGTCGGAATAACCGGCATCTGGCCGCAACAAACCCGTGGCAGACACTGGCGCGCCCTCGTGCAGCGTGCCATTCTCACTCCGTCTGCCGCAGCGTAGAGCCTGCGGCGAGTTGGGCGTCGCCGTCCTCCAGGCAGCCGCCAATAAAAACAAAAACCGTCAATGAGAGGCTTCACCATGCGTAAACCAGAGCTCGTAGATGCCATTGCTGAAAAAGCGGACCTGACCAAGGAACAGGCCAACCGCGTCTTGAATGCCGTACTCGAAGAAATCACCGGCGCACTGCATCGCAAGGACAGTGTCACCCTGGTGGGCTTCGGCACCTTCATCCAGCGTCACCGCGGCGCCCGCACCGGCAAGAATCCGCAGACCGGCGAGCCGGTGAAGATCAAGGCCAGCAATACCGTTGCCTTCAAGCCTGGGAAATCTCTCAAGGACAGCGTGAACACCACCAAGTGAGGTGTCTGCTGCCGCGCCGCTGAGCGCAGTCCCATGGCACCCGGTTCGCCGGGTGCCTGCGACGTACGCGCCGCCGCCACTGCCGGCATACCTGCCAAACATCGTGCCCAGGCGTAGCCGGGCTGCCTTGGCCAAGGCATTGCCGGTACACTCGCCGGCACTTTCCCGTGCCGAGACTTCGCCATGAAATTCCGCCTTCTGCTCTGGGCCATGGGCCTGATGATGGCCCGCGCCAGCCGCAACAATCCGGCATTCGCCCAGCAACTCAAGGACAAGGACCTGGTGTTCCAGCTGCAGACACAGGACGGCAAGATCGCCCGGCACTTCACCGTGCGTGATCAACGCGTGACCAGCCGCAGCGGCAGCGTGGCGCAGCCGGCCTTCGCGATTGCCTTCAGGGATGCCGGATACGGCTACGACACCTTGCAGGCCAGCAATAAACAGCTGGCCTTCATGCAAGGCATCCAGGACAAGCACATTCAGATCAAGGGCAATCCGGCACTGGTCGTGTGGTTCCAGGGCGCGATGAAGTACCTCAGGCCGAAAAAGCGCTGAGGCACCCGCGCACCGGTCAGTCGAACTGGTGGGCCAGCTCGCGCAACAGCGCTTCGGCTTCCAGCACCTTGCTCACGACATCTTCGGCCTTGTCTCGGCTCAGCTCCAGGCGTTCGAGCAGGGCGTCCGGAATGTGTTGCTCGCCACTGCCGATACCGCGGCTGCGCAGCAAGCGGATGGCCAGGCAGACCAGGTTGGCGTAGGCGGCGTGCTCGCCGGTGTAGCCAGGGTCATGCTGAAAGCGCAGCGCCGTGCTCAGCTCTTCCGGCATTTCCCAATAGCGCATCAGCCAGGCACCCATCTGCTCGCGGGTAACACCCAGCAGGTGCTGCTCGACGAAGTCGTGTTGCAGATGCGGATTGACCTCCAGGTGGCGACAGATCAAGGAAAAATGCGGCGGAAAGACGTGGGCGAGCAGCAGGTAGCCAAAGTTGTGCAGCAGACCGGCCAGGTAAGTGAGGCCTGCCTCCGGACGACTGGCCCGAGGCATGGCACGCGTCAGGCCTTCGATCACCGCCGCGACATAGATGGACTGGTGCCAGTAGGGCGTGGCGTGCTGAGGATGATCCTTGGGCAGGCTCATGGTCTTGCCCAGGGCGAGGCCCAGCGCCAGGTTGATGACCAGGTCGAAACCCAGCACGCGGACGATGGCATCTTCCACCGAACGGATCTTGCCCGGTGACGCGTAGTAGGGTGAAGCGGCCCAGCTGACCACTTGCGCGGCCAGCGCCGGGTCGGTTTCGACCACGCCGGTGATGTCGTCGATGGTCGCGTTGGGGTCGACACGCAGCTTGATGATTTTCTGCGCAGTGGCCGCCAGCGGTGGAATCTCGATGGTCGACTCCAGGCGCTGCTGGATTCGCCGTGCAGTGAAATTCTGCACGGCGCGATCGATTTCCTGGCTGTCGTCGTCGGGGCGATCGAGGTTGGGGCGAACATTGGCCAGTGGTTCGCCAAACACGCCTGAGCTGGCCTTGGTGAGCATCTTGCGGAAATCGTTGCCGCTGATCTCCAGCCATGTACCCGGTTCCCCGGAACTGATCAGCAGTGTGGGTTCGAGCATCAGGCGCTCATCGTACAGGCACGGCGAACTGGTGAGGATCGGCAGGGCCGGGAGCACGGTCAGCTGGTGCTTGCCCAGCATCTTCATCAGGCGCTCTTCGGGCACCGCGGTGAGCTTGCGCCCAGTCAATTCGGCCAGGCGGCTGAGGTCCAGCAGCTTGCTCTGCGGAAACAGCACCATGAGCGCGCCGATCGCATCGGCCAGCAGCACGGCCTGGATCGTACGACTGGCATCGGCAGCGGTCACGTGCTTTGCGTCCACCTGGCTCCAGGCGATGCCGAAATCGTCGAGCATCTTCTGGATCACCGAGGCGGCGTGCGGAGTGACGGCTTCCAGCGCATATTCATTCATGGTCTGCATCCATTGTCCTACATTCGTCTCAGTATACTCAGCTTGTCTGGGAAACCGAGACCTCTATCGCGCAAGTTTCCGGCGCGCGTCAGACTTGACCGTATTGCTGCCCGTGGCGCAGCCAGCGTTCCAGCAGCGGCGTGACGTGCCCGGGCCAGCGTTCGATCAGCACTTGAGCAGCGTCGCGCACGGCCGGCAGCAGGTCGGCGTCGCGCATCAGGTCGGCGACCTTGAACTGCAGCAGTCCGGTCTGCCGGGTGCCGAGCATCTCGCCAGGGCCCCGCAGCTGCAGGTCCTTTTCGGCGATCACGAAGCCGTCATTGGTCTCGCGCATGATGCCCAGCCGTTCCCGGCCGATCTGCGACAGTGGGGGGTGGTAGAGCAGCACGCAGTGGCTGGCGGCACTGCCGCGACCAACCCGACCGCGCAACTGGTGAAGCTGGGCAAGCCCGAGGCGTTCCGGGTTCTCGATGATCATCAGGCTGGAGTTGGGTACATCGACCCCGACTTCGATCACCGTGGTAGCGATCAACAGCTGCAGTTCGCCGGCCTTGAACAGCGCCATCACCGCGGCCTTCTCGACCGGCTTCATGCGCCCGTGGATCAGTCCGACGCGCAGCTCGCCAAGGGCCAGGGTCAGCTCTTCGAAGGTACTCTGCGCGGCCTGGCAGGTCAGCTCTTCGGATTCCTCGATCAAGGTGCAGACCCAATAGGCCTGGCGGCCCTCGGCACAGGCGGCGCGCACCCGCTCCACCACTTCCGGGCGACGACTGTCGGCCACCAGCACCGTGTTGACCGGCGTGCGCCCGGGTGGCAGCTCGTCGAGCACCGAGGTGTCGAGGTCGGCGTAGGCGCTCATGGCCAGGGTCCGCGGGATGGGCGTGGCGGTCATGATCAACTGGTGCGGGCACAGGGTGCCGCCCACGCCTTTCTGCCGCAGCGCCAGACGTTGCTGCACGCCGAAACGATGCTGCTCATCGATGATCACCAGGGCCAGGCGGGCGAACTGCACCTCGGCTTGAAACAGCGCGTGGGTACCCACCACCATGGGCGCGCCGCCGACGATACGCTCCAGTGCACTGACCCTCGCCTTGCCCTTGAGCTTGCCGGCCAGCCACGCGACTTCGATGCCCAGCGGTTCGAGCCAGCGCTGGAAGGTGATGAAATGCTGTTCGGCGAGAATCTCGGTCGGCGCCATCAGGGCCACCTGATAGCCCGCTTCCAGCGCTTGCAGTGCCGCGAGGGCCGCCACTACTGTCTTGCCCGCACCAACGTCGCCCTGCACCAGGCGCAACATAGGCTCTGGCTGGCTCAAGTCGTAGGCGATCTCGGCACCCACGCGACGTTGAGCGCCGGTTGGCGCAAAACCCAGGTTGTCCAGATAGCGCCCCGGCAGGTCTTTGGCCAGGGGCAGGGCGGGTGCGCGCTGGGCACGCAGGCTTTCGCGCAGGCGTTGCTGCGAAAGCTGATGGGTCAGCAGCTCTTCGAAGGCCAGGCGGTGCTGAGCCCAGTGATGACCGACCGCAAGCTCCTCGAGATCGGCGTCCGGTGGTGGACGATGCAGGTAGCGGATCGCTTCGTCCAGCGGCGCCAGTCGATGCTCGCGCGCCAACTCCAGGGGCAACCAGTCGGGCAGGCTGCGCGGCCCCAGCAGGTCGAGGGCCTGCTGGGACAACTGACGCAGACGCTGCTGGGTCAGGCCTTCGGTGGTCGGGTAGATCGGCGTCAGGTTCTGTTCGACCGGAATGTCTTCTTCACCGGTCAGGACGCGGTATTCGGGGTGGTAGATCTCCAGCCCCGAAGCGCCGGGCCGCGCTTCGCCGTAGCAACGCAGGTGCGTGCCGCGCTTGAGCGCCTCCTTTTGAGCATTGCTGAAGTGATAGAAGCGCAGGCTCAACGAGCCACTGCCGTCGCCCAGGCGCACCAGTAGGCTGCGCCGCTTGCCCATGGACACGTCGGCACCACTGACTACACCTTCGATGACCGCATCCTGGCCGGGATGCAGGGCGCCGATCGGCACCACGCGGGTACGGTCCTGATAGCGCAGGGGCAAGTGGAACAACACGTCCTGCAGGTTTTCAAGACCGACCTTGGCGAGTTTTTCCGCCATGGCCTCGCCCACGCCCTTGAGCGCAGTGACCGCTACCTGAGCCAGCTCGGTCATGGCGTGTCGCGGCCCACCGGTTTGGCCACCGAACACAGGCGGATCGAGTCGGCGAGGATCTCGATCGCCTTGGGTCGCGGGAAGCTGGCGCGCCAGGCGATGGCCACGGTGCGGAACGGCGTCGGCGGGGTCAGTGGGCGGACTTCGATGATGCCGGGGGCGTAGTGATGGCTGTCGACTGCCGACAGCGGCAGGATCGAAACACCCAGGCCCGACGCGACCATGTGTCGAATGGTTTCCAGCGAACTGGACTCGACGGTGGTGTGCTTGGCACCCTCCGAACCCTTGGTCAGGGTGGGGCAGGCTTCCAGCACCTGGTCACGGAAGCAGTGGCCTTCACCCAGCAGCAGCAGGCTCTTGTCGTTGAGCAGGCCCGAGTCGATGGTTTCCTTGCGCGTCCACGGGTGGTCGGCAGGCATCAGCACGTAGAACGGCTCGTCATAGAGCGGCAAGGTCAGTACATCGGCTTCATTGAACGGCAGCGCGATGATCACTGCGTCCAGCTCACCGTTGCGCAGCTTGTCGCGCAGGATGTGAGTGAAGTTTTCCTCGATGTACAGCGGCATCTGCGGCGCAACGCGGTGCAGCTGCGGAATCAGGTGCGGGAACAGGTACGGGCCGACGGTGTAGATGGCGCCGACCTTGAGCGGGGCAGTCAGCTGGTTCTTGCCGGCCTGGGCCAGTTCGCGAATGCCCTGGGCCTGCTCGAGCACCTTCTGTGCCTGGGCGACGATGCCTTCACCCACCGGGGTCAGGCGCACGGCGCTCTTGCTGCGTTCGAAGATCAGCACGCCGAGCTCGTCCTCGAGCTTCTTGACGCCTACCGACAGGGTAGGCTGGCTGACGTGGCAGCGTTCGGCAGCGTGGCCGAAGTGTTGTTCCTGGGCCAGGGTAACGATGTAGCGCAATTCTGTGAGGGTCATAACGTGCGTCCATGAAGTTGCGAGCCCAGCATAGCGGCTGCAACCGATAGACGCACGTTATCAACCGTGCTGAAACGCATCAATATCCGCGATTCAGCGCTTGTCCAGCGAGTAGACGAAAGGTGCGACCACTTCCAGGCTGCCGTTGACCAGAATCTCGGCCGGCGGCTTGGGCAAGGGTTGCGCTCGACGGATCATCTCCATGGTCGCCCGATCCAGTGCGGCACTGCCTGAACCGCCGGCCAGTGAGTAAGACAACACCTTGCCGTCGGCGTCCACCACGAAGCGCAAGCGGTTGACCCCGGTCATGCCGCGACGACGCGCGTCTTCGGGGTATTTCTTGTACTTGGCCAGATGACGCAGCAGGTCGCTCTGCCAGCTGGGCAGCGCGTTGCTGTTGGATGGCACACTTGGCGCGGGCGCTGCCGGCTTGGCCGGTTGCGGTGGGGCAGGGCGGCTGTCGACGGTCTGTTCGGCCGGCGGTTGCTCCTTGGGCGGTTCGGGTTTCTTCTCGACCTTGGGCGGCTGCGGTTTGGGCTTGGGCTTGGGCGGCGTCGGCTTGGGCACGGAGATGGTCGGCTTGGGCGCTTCGGCCAGCTTCGGCAACGGATCCTCGACCACCGGTTCAGGCGGCGGAGGGGGTGTGACGACCTGGGGTGGCGGCGGTGGCGCAGGCTCGGGCAGCGGCGCCATCTCCACCATCATGGCCTGCGGCGGCAGCTCGATAGGCTGCGGCGCGGGCCAGTTCAAGGCAATCACCACGGCCACTGCATGCACGCCGAGGACTACCGCCAGGCTGGCACCATAACGCGTCGTTTTCTGGCGCGTCGTGATCATTGCTTGGCTGCCGTCTCGAGTCCGACCAGGCCTACCTTCAGGTAGCCCGCGCCGCGCAGGGTATTCATCACTTCCATCAGGTCGCCGTAATCCACGCCCTTGTCGGCCCGGAAGAAGATGGTCGTGTCCTTGTTGCCGTGAGTCTTGGCGTCGAGAATCTGGCCCAGCTGCGCACGCTCGATCCGGTCATCGCCCACGTACAGGTTCTGATCGGCCTTGACGCTCAGGAATACCGGTTTTTCGGGCCGCGGCGCCGGCTTGGCGGTGGACGCGGGCAGGTCGACCTTGATGTCCACGGTCGCCAGGGGGGCGGCGACCATGAAGATGATCAGCAGCACCAGCATGACGTCGATGAACGGCGTCACGTTGATTTCATGGTTCTCGGCGAGATCATCGCCGCCTTCGTTCAGGTGCAGGCCCATAGGTCAGCCCACCTTGACCATCTGCGGCTGAGCTGCACGCTCGCCTGGCTGGTGGTCCAGGTCGCGGCTGACCAGCAGCAGCACCTGCGCCGAAGCGTCCGATACCTGCGCCTTGTAGCCGGCGATGGAGCGGGCGAAAACGTTGTAGATGACCACCGCGGGAATGGCCGCCACCAGGCCCAGTGCCGTGGCCAGCAGGGCCTCGGCGATGCCGGGTGCGACCACCGCCAGGTTGGTGGTCTGGGTCTTGGCGATGCCGATGAAGCTGTTCATGATGCCCCACACGGTGCCGAACAGGCCGACGAAGGGTGCGGTGGAACCGATGGTGGCCAGCACGCCGGTGCCCATGCTCATGTTGCGGCCGCAGGCAGCTACCAGGCGCTCGAGACGGAAGCTCACGCGCTCCTTGATGCCTTCACGCTCGCGGGCATTGGCCGACAGGTGCATTTCTTCGAGCGCGTCGTGTACCAGCAGGTTGGCCAGCGTGCCCT
This sequence comes from Pseudomonas sp. CFBP 8771, assembly GCF_014841695.1. NCBI lineage: Bacteria > Pseudomonadati > Pseudomonadota > Gammaproteobacteria > Pseudomonadales > Pseudomonadaceae > Pseudomonas > Pseudomonas sp. CFBP 8771. Next base: position 193,407 of record NZ_JACYUJ010000006.1, read on the forward strand.
TGCGGGTGGCGGTCTCGCTTGCCTGCTTCAGGTTGGCAGCCTTCTTCAACGCGGCAATTTCACCCTTGAGGCGACGCTTGGCGCCCAACAGCTCGAAGCCCTTGGCGATCCAGATGGTCCAGGTGATGATCGAGGCGATGGCCAGGCCGATCATCACGGCCTTCACCACGATGTCGGCGTTCTGGTACATGCCCCAGGGTGACAGGTCGTGGCCCATACCCAGGGTGGTGTCTTCGACCAGCGCCTGCTCGGCCGGCGCAGGGGCCAGCTGCTCCGATCCCTGCGCAGGAGCTGCGGCAGGCACGGCATTGGCCGGTGCCGCGGTGCTGGCGGGCGCGGTGTTGGGTGCAGTGTTCGGAGCGGTGGCGTCGGCGAATGACAGCGGGACGATGGCCAGGCCCAGCAGCAACGCTGCAATGGCGCGCCATGCGCGTGGCTGGTTTGGCGAAGCGGAAGGGTGTTTGCGAATCATGCTGGCCGGACCTGAGAAGAGAGAAAAAGGGGTCAACGTTCTTCAAGGCCTCGCGAAAGGCCGAGAACAGATTGGGGAAGTATTATTGCAAGTAATTCTTGTTAGCAAAAGTAATAATGTAACTTATTTAATTCCGCTGGCCGCAAAAGCCCCGGCGCAGGTAGGCTCGACGCCTGACTTTCAGGAGCCCTGCGCATGACCTCACCCACTGTATTGATAGCCGGTTGCGGCGATATCGGCAGTCGCGTCGCCCGCCGTCTGTTGGCGCTGGACTGGCGCGTGTACGGCCTGCGGCGACAGGTCGAGCAGCTGCCCACCGGTGTGCTCGGCGTCGCTGCCGACCTGCATCAGGCACGATGCCCCGACGCCTGGCCACGGGAGCCCCTGGATTACCTGCTGTATTGCGTGGCCGCCACCCAGCATGACGAGGCGGGTTATCAGGCGGCCTATGTCGACGGTCTGGGCCATGTGCTGGCCTGGTTGGCAGAGAACCGGCAGACACCCAGTCGAATAGTCTTCGTGTCCAGCAGCAGCGTGTACGGACAGAGCGAAGGGGAGTGGGTCGATGAGACCTCGCCGGTAGCGCCAGGCGGATTTTCCGGGCAGCTGATGCGCAAGGCCGAGCAACTGGCGCTGAACGCCCCGGTGCCGGCGACCGTTGTGCGCTTGACCGGCATCTATGGTCCTGGCCGTGAGCGGTTGGCGGCTCAGGTGCGCGAGGGGTATCAGGTCGCGTCGCAGCCACCGCTGTATGGCAACCGCATTCACGCGGACGATGCCGCCGGCCTGCTGGCGTTCGTGCTGCAAGCGGATGCTCGGGGTGAGGTGCTGGACGATTGCTATATAGGTGTCGACGACGCCCCGGCAGCACTGCACGAGGTCGTGGACTGGCTGCGGGGGTACCTTGGCGTCACCCATCGGTCGCAGACCCAGAGCATTCGCCGCACCGGTTCCAAGCGCTGCAGCAATGCGCGCGCCAAGGCGCTCGGCTGGCTGCCGCAGTACCCCACCTACCGTGAAGGCTACGCAGCCTTGCTGGAACGATAGTCGTGCATTCGCCTGGTGTTACTTGCTGAGCAACCAGCGCCGGGTGCCGGGCACCAGGTTGGGCATTTCGTCATCCTGGGCCTGGTTGAGCGCCTGCAGGATTTCCAGCTGATTGCCGTTGCGACGAAAGATGAACGCATTGCCGCGCTGTTGCTGCTCCAGCCACATGCTGTCGAACTCGCCACTCATGGCGGCGCAGTCGCCCGCCAGGCACAGCGCATAGCGATCCAGGCCGGCCAGCCCGTCGATGCGGCCGTCGGGAAGGAAGTGCGCCACGCCGCCCTTGCCCGGGCCCTCGACCACTTTCCAGTCGCCACCCATGTAGGCGGTGTACAGTGCCTGCTCGAAGGTGCTGCCCGCTGGCGTGTCCGCACGCACGGGCGTCGCCGACTTGCTGAACGTCTGCACCGGGGTGTTATCGCTCGCTGCCTGCTGCAGGGTATCGCCGTCGACCTTCAGGGTGTCTTCGCCGTTACCGTAGAAGTCCACCTTGAGCTGGCCGTCGGCCTGGGGCAGCAGCTTGCCTTCGCCCTCTTCGAAGCCATTGCTGAACCGGGCCTGGCCGGCCACGGTGTCGATCGACCACTCCAGGGTCGGGCCGTTGGCCAGCAGCGCCTGGCGCAGGCTTGCGCCCTTGGCCGCGGCATCGATGGCTTTCTGATTGATCCAGACGCCGTTGGGGTCCACGTTTTCGTGGCTGGCGCAGCCGCCCAGAAACAGGGCGGCCAGAGATAGGGCGAGCGCGTGACGCATGAAGGAAGTCCTTGCTGGCGAACGGCGCTGCAGCCAGTGGCCGCAGCGCGCGAAGCGGCTTATTCGATGACCAGGATAGCGTCCATTTCAACCTGCGCACCTTTGGGCAGGGCGGCAACGCCAATGGCGGCACGGGCCGGATAGGGCTGCTGGAAATAGCGGCTCATCACTTCGTTGACCGTGGCGAAATGGCCCAGGTCGGTCAGGAAGATGTTGAGTTTGACGATGTCCTTGAACGAACCACCGGCCGCCTCGGCCACCGACTTGAGGTTCTCGAAGACCTGCACGGTCTGGGCTTCGAACCCTTCGACCAGCTCCATGGTAGTGGGATCCAGTGGGATCTGGCCGGACATGTAGACGGTATTGCCGGCCTTGATGGCTTGGGAATAGGGGCCGATGGCGGCCGGGGCCTTGTCGCTGGTGATTACGGTCTTGGTCATGAACAGCTCCTTGAAATGAAGGTTCTGCGCCTCACGCACGCACACGCGTGAGACGGGTGACGCCTGCCAGGGCGCGCAGTTTCTTGATCACGCGGGCCAGGTGCACGCGGTCGTGCACGCTGACCACCAGCTGGACCACGCTGATGCGGCCATCGCGTTCGTCCATGCTGATTTTCTCGATGTTGCCATCGGCCGCGTTGACGCTGCTGGCCAGCAGCGCGATCAGGCCACGCTGGTGTTCGAGCTCCACGCGCAGTTCGACATTGAACTCGCCCGTGACGTCCTTGGCCCAGCCCAGCTGGATGCACTTCTCTGGATTGTGGCGGATTTCGCTGATGTTGCGGCAGTTTTCCAGGTGGACCACCATGCCCTTGCCCGCCGACAGGTGACCGACGATCGGGTCGCCGGGAATCGGCGTGCAGCACTTGGCATAGCTGAGCACCAGGCCTTCGGTGCCGCGGATGGCCAGCGGCCCCTCGGGGCTTGGCAGCTGCTCGCCGCCATCGGTCGCCAGCAGGCGTCGAGCCACTACATAGGCCATGCGGTTGCCCAGGCCGATGTCTTCGAGCAGGTCTTCGATGAGTTCCAGGCGGTACTCGGCCAACATCGCCTGAATGCGCTCGGCGGGGATCGTGTCCAGAGCGCTGTCGAAACCATTGAGCACCTTGTTGAGCAGGCGCTCGCCCAGGTTCACCGACTCGGAGCGGCGCTGCAGCTTCAGGGCGTGGCGAATGTGCGTGCGGGCCTTGCCGGTGACCACGAAGTTGAGCCAGGCCGGGTTGGGCCTGGCGCCGGGCGCGCTGACGATTTCCACCGTCGAGCCGCTCTGCAGCGGCTCGGAGAGCGGAGCCAGGCGTCGGTTGATGCGGCAGGCAATGCAGCTGTTGCCCACGTCGGTGTGCACCGCATAGGCGAAGTCCACCGCGGTGGAGCCTTTGGGCAGCTCCATGATGCGACCCTTGGGGGTGAACACGTAGACCTCGTCCGGAAACAGGTCGATCTTCACGCTCTCGATGAATTCCAGCGAGTTGCCGGCACGTTGCTGCATTTCCAGCACGCCCTTGACCCACTGGCGGGCACGGGCATGGGTGCCCTTGGGCTGTTCGTCGTCGCTGGACTTGTACAGCCAATGGGCAGCGATGCCGTTGTTGGCCATCTCTTCCATTTCACGGGTGCGGATCTGGATTTCGATGGGCACGCCGTGCATGCCGAACAGGGTGGTGTGCAGCGACTGGTAGCCATTGGCCTTGGGGATCGCGATGTAGTCCTTGAAGCGACCCGGCAGCGGCTTGTACAGGTTATGCACGGCGCCCAGCACGCGGTAGCAGGTGTCGACCTTGTCGACCACGATGCGGAACGCATACACATCCATGATCTCGTTGAAGGCACGACGCTTGCCGCGCATCTTCTTGTAGATGCCATAGATGTGTTTCTGCCGCCCGCTGACATCGCCCTCGATGCCATCCACCGACAGGCAATGGGCCAGGGACTGCTCGATCTTGTTGACCAGCTCCTTGCGATTGCCCCGGGCGCGCTTGACGGCCTGGTAGATACGCGCCGAGCGCATCGGGTACATGGCCTTGAAGCCCAGGTCCTCGAATTCGACGCGCACGTTGTGCATGCCCAGGCGGTTGGCGATGGGCGCGTAGATCTCCAGGGTTTCCTTGGCGATGCGCCGGCGCTTTTCACCGGACAGCACCTCGAGGGTGCGCATGTTGTGCAGGCGGTCGGCCAACTTGACCAGAATGACGCGGATATCCCGGGCCATGGCCATGGCCATTTTCTGGAAGTTTTCCGCTTGGGCCTCGGCCTTGGTCTCGAAGTTCATCTGGGTCAGCTTGCTGACCCCGTCGACCAGATCGGCCACGGTTTCGCCGAACTGGGCACTGAGTGCTTCCTTGGCGATACCGGTATCTTCGATCACATCGTGCAGCATGGCCGCCATCAGGCTCTGATGGTCCATGTGCATGTCGGCGAGAATGCCTGCCACCGCCAGCGGATGCGTGACGTAGGCTTCACCGCTGCGACGGCGTTGGCCGTCGTGGGCTTGTTCGGCGTAGAAGTACGCTCGGCGGACCAGGTTGACCTGTTCCTTGCCGAGGTAGGTCGACAGGCGATCGGCGAGGGCGTCTATGCTCGGCAAGGGAAAACCTCCTGCCGATGTGGGATAGAACCTCGCGCCGTACAGCGTCGACCGGGCATGGACTCAGACGGCCTCGTTGGCCTCGTCTTCGAACGCTGCGAAGAGGGGCTCGTCTTCAACGATTTCAGCTTCAGCGATAGCAGCATAGTCGATCAGGCCTTCGGCGATTTCACGCAGGGCTACCACGGTAGGCTTGTCATTTTCCCACGCCACTTTCGGCTCTTTGCCGCCGGTCGCCAGTTGGCGAGCGCGTTTGGTGGAGAGCATGACCAGCTCGAAACGGTTATCCACGTGTTCTAGGCAGTCTTCAACGGTTACGCGGGCCATGGTCTTCCTCGTAGCAAATGCGATTATGCGCGCAGCCCGGATGGGCGAGCGGACTAGACAGTTTAAAAAATCACCAGCGTTTAGGGAAGCTTTGTTTTCAGGCAAGCAGCTCGGCCAGCAAATTGCCGTGCCTTTGCTGCTGCGCCTGCTGCTGGAGGCGGTTGGCGCGAAACACCGCTTTCAGGTCTTCCAGGGCCGAGGCGAAGTCGTCGTTGATGATCAGGTAATCGTATTCCACATAGTGGCTCATCTCGCTGACCGCTTCGCGCATGCGCGTCTCGATGATCTCGTCGCTGTCGGTGCCGCGGTTGGTCAGGCGCTGGCGCAGCGCCAGTTGCGAAGGCGGCAGAATGAAGATCGAGCGCGCCCCTGGCATAAGCCGACGCACCTGCTCGGCGCCTTGCCAGTCGATTTCCAGGATCAGGTCGTGGCCTTCGTCGAGCGTCTGCTGCAGGTGGCTCTGGGACGTGCCGTAGAGGTTGCCGAACACTTCGGCCTGCTCCAGGAAATCGCCATGGCCGATCATGTCTATGAAGGTTTCGCGGTCGACGAAGTGGTAGTTCACGCCGCAGGCTTCGCCTGGCCGCATGGCGCGGGTGGTGTGCGAGACCGAGACGCGAATGGACGGCTGGGCGTCGATCAGGGCCTTGACCAGGCTGGTCTTGCCAGCGCCCGAAGGCGCCGAAACGATGTACAGGGTGCCGCTGCTGTGGTTCATGACGGGTTGGCCTTACTCAATGTTCTGCACTTGTTCACGCATCTGCTCGATCAACACCTTGAGGTTGACGGCAGCCTGCGTACTACGTGGGTCGAAGGCTTTGGAGCCCAGGGTGTTGGCTTCGCGGTTGAGTTCCTGCATGAGGAAATCCAGGCGTCGGCCGGCGGCGCCGCCGGCCTTGAGCACGCGACGCACTTCGGTAACGTGGGTGGCGAGGCGATCGAGCTCTTCGGCCACGTCGCTTTTCTGCGCCAACAGGACCATTTCCTGCTCCAGGCGCTGCGGATCGAGTTCGACCTGCAGGTCGGCGCAGCGATCGAGGATCTTCTGCCGTTGCGTGCTGAGCATCTGCGGTACCAGGCTGCGCAGGGTGGCGACCTCGCTGCTCATGGCATCGAGCCGGTCGTTGATCAGTCGGGCCAGTTCGGCGCCTTCGCGCACGCGGCCATGCTTCAGCTCGGCCAGCGCCTGAGCGAACAATTCGTTGGCCGCCGTGCTCAAGGCCTGCGGATCGCTGGCATCGGCCACCAGCACGCCAGGCCAGGCCAGCACTTCCAGCGGGTTGAGTGGCGCAGGCTGCTTGATCAAGCCGGCGATGGTCTCGGCGGCGGCTATCAGTTGGGTGGCGCGTTCACGATCGACCTGCAGGGGCTGGCCGCCGGTTTCCTCGGTGTAGCGCAGGGTGCATTCGACCTTGCCGCGCGAGAGGCCCTGGCGCAGAGCTTCGCGCACCGAGCCTTCGAGGTCGCGCAGGGCCTCGGGCAGGCGCAGGTGCGGTTCCAGGTAGCGGTGATTGACCGAGCGCAGCTCCCAGCTCAGGGTGCCCTGGGCCGCGGCGCGTTCGCAGCGGGCGAAGGCGGTCATGCTGTGCACCATGGGGGGAAACCTCGCAGGCGGTGGAGGATGAATCGAGGCGCAGGATTGTAGCGCAACCTGGCGCTGGCTCCCAATGCTGCCTTGTCCATCCCCGCATGGCATCGCACACACTGTGGCAGGGGGGCGGGCGGCGAGCCCTGTGCCCGCGCAGAGGCCATCTGCGATGTCCCGCTCCGACCCCGCGCGGGCAATTCGTGGTCGGACGCCCTATAATGCCCGTCAGATTTGAGTCCAGTACAGGTATCCCGATGAAACGTCCAAGTGGTCGCGCCGCCGATCAGCTCCGCTCGATCCGCATCACTCGCAACTACACCAAGCACGCCGAAGGGTCGGTGCTGGTAGAGTTCGGCGACACCAAGGTGATCTGCACCGTCAGCGTCGAAAACGGCGTTCCGCGCTTCCTCAAAGGCCAGGGCCAAGGCTGGCTGACCGCCGAATACGGCATGCTGCCACGCGCCACCGGCGACCGTAACCAGCGTGAGGCGAGCCGTGGCAAGCAAGGCGGTCGCACCCTGGAAATCCAGCGCCTGATCGGCCGTTCGCTGCGCGCAGCGCTCGACATGAGCAAGCTGGGCGACATCACCCTCTACGTCGATTGCGATGTGATCCAGGCTGATGGCGGTACCCGTACCGCGTCCATTACCGGTGCCATGGTGGCGTTGGTCGATGCCTTGAAAATGGTCAAGAAGCGCGGCGGCCTGAAAGGCGGCGATCCGCTCAAGCAGATGATCGCTGCAGTATCGGTGGGCATGTATCAGGGCGAGCCGGTCCTGGACCTGGACTACCTGGAAGACTCCGCCGCCGAGACCGACCTCAACGTGGTGATGACCAGCACCGGTGGTTTCATCGAAGTGCAGGGCACCGCCGAAGGCGCGCCGTTCCAGCCCGCCGAGCTGAACGCCATGCTGGCACTGGCTCAGCACGGCATGGAAGAAATCTTCGCCTTGCAGAAAGTCGCCTTGGGCGAGTGATGCAAACCTCTGTGGGGGGGCAGGCTCTCTCCAGGGGCGAGCTTTTCATAGCAACGGGCCTTTTGTGGAAGAGGGCCTTTTGTGGTGTTTCAAGCTCTGCAAGAAGCAAACAAAAAAGCCGACCTCGAAGGGTCGGCTTTTTTGTGCCTGGCGATCAGATCGTCAGGGTCCAGTCGTAGTCCACGATCAGTGGCGCATGCTGGGAAAAACGCGGCTGGCGCGGCAGGCGCGCGCTGCGCACGAAACGGCGCAGGCCAGGTGTGAGCAGCTGGTAGTCGAAGCGCCAGCCCAGGTTGAGCATCTCGGCCTGTTCGTTGTCGGGCCACCAGCTGTACTGGTCGCCTTCGCGGCTGACTTCGCGCAGTGCGTCGACGTAACCCATGTTGCCGACGATTTCGTCCATCCAAGCGCGCTCGGGTGCCAGGAAGCCCGGCGACTGCTGGCTGTCGCGCCAGTTCTTGATGTCGAGTTTCTGTTGCGCTACATACAGCGAGCCACAGTAGATGTATTCGCGACGCTTGCGCCGTTGCTTGTCCAGGTACTTGCCGAAGTCGTCCATGAGCTTGAACTTCTGGTTCAAGTCTTCATCGCCGTTCATGCCCGAGGGCAACAGCAGGGTGGCAATACTGAGCTTGTCGAAATCTGCCTGCAGATAACGCCCGTAGCGGTCGGCTGTCTCGAAACCCAGCCCACTGATGACCGCCTTGGGTTGCAACCGCGAGTACAGCGCCACGCCGCCTTGGGCGGGCACTTCGGCATCGCATGCATAAAGGAAGTAGCCGTCCAGTTGGAAGGCGGCATCGTCCAGTTCAAAGGCGGAAGCACGGGTGTCCTGCAAGCAGATGACGTCGGCATTCTGGGCCTGCAGCCAACTGAGCAACCCGCGCTCGACTGCCGCCTGAATACCATTGACGTTCACACTGATGATCCGCATACATGGCCCCAAAAATCTTGTGCGTGTATGATACCCGAGCTCTACCTAATTAGCTAAATCCGTGGTATCCGGGACTTTTTCGATGCAGGCCTATCAGCGCGACTTCATTCGTTTTGCCATTGATCGAGGCGTTCTGCGTTTCGGCGAATTCACCCTGAAATCAGGGCGTACCAGCCCTTATTTCTTCAATGCCGGCCTGTTCAATACCGGCGCCGCACTGGCCGAACTGGCGCGCTATTATGCCGCAGCCATCGTTGACAGCGGCATTGCCTTCGACGTGTTGTTCGGCCCTGCCTACAAGGGTATTCCCCTGGCGGCCGCCACTTCCGTGCAACTTGCCGAAAGGCACCAGCTGGACGTGCCCTGGTGCTTCAATCGCAAGGAAGCCAAGGCGCACGGTGAAGGTGGCAGCCTGGTCGGCTCGCCGTTGGCCGGCAACGTGCTGATCATCGACGACGTGATCACCGCCGGTACGGCCATCCGTGAAGTGATGCAGATCATCCAGCAGCAGGGTGCCACTGCTGCTGGAGTCATGATCGCCCTGAATCGCCAGGAGCGTGGCAACGGCGAGCTGTCGGCCATTCAGGAGGTGGAGCGTGACTTCGCCGTGCCGGTGGTCAGTATCGTTTCGCTGAACCAGGTGCTGGAATTTCTCGCCGATGATGCGCAGCTCAAGCAGCATCTGCCGGCGGTCGAAGCCTACCGTGCGCAATACGGTATCTGAGCACGTGCGTCTGCGCCTGGCGGTGGCGGCGATGAGCCTGCTGCCAATGTTGCCAGCAACGGCGGCCGACGCGCCGGGCATGCTGCTCTATCGCTACGTCGATAGCCGTGGCGTGACCGTGCTGGATCGCCAGGGCGTGCCCCCGGAGTACGTGGGCAAGGGTTACCAGGTGCTCAACCAGACCGGTCGGGTGGTGCAGACGGTGCCGCCTGCACCCACGGCCGAGGAACTGCGTCTCAAGCAGCAGGCCGATGTGCAGGCGCAGGCCGATGCACAGCTGCTCGATCGCTACCCATCGCTGGAAGAGCTGGACAAGGCCAGTGCCCGTCGTCGGGCGGAAATCGATGCGCTGATTGCCGTGGCCACGGCGAACGTGAAGACCTTGCAGGGTCAGCAGGCGACATTGCAGGGGCAGGCTGCTGCCCAGGAACGCGCAGGTCAGGAGGTGTCGACGTCGATGCTCGACCAGCTGCGTGATGTGCACGCTCAAGTCGCCGAGCTGCAAACCCGTATCGCCAGGCTGCAGCAATCGCGCAGCGAAGCCGACGCCGGCTTTGCGCAGCAGCGAACCCAACTGGTCAAGCTCCTCGAAAACCCTCTGTAGCAGCGGCGCAAGCCGCGTCGGCGATCGCTGCGGTGCGTTTGGCGCACCGCTGTCGGATCAACCGATTTTCTTGTTGCTGATCAGGGTACCGACACCGCTGTCGGTGAAGATTTCCAGCAACACGGCGTTGGGAACGCGGCCGTCGATGATGTGCGAGGTGGTCACGCCGCCCTGGACCGCTTCCAGTGCGCAGCGGATCTTGGGCAGCATGCCGCCATAGATGGTGCCGTCAGCGATCAGACCGGCGACCTGCTCGGTGGTCAGGCCGGTCAGTACATTGCCTTCCTTGTCCATCAAGCCGGCGATGTTGGTCAGCAGCATCAGCTTCTCGGCCTTGAGCGCCTCGGCCACCTTGCCCGCTACCAGATCGGCGTTGATGTTGTAGGACTCACCGTCCGGGCCGACACCGATAGGCGCGATCACCGGAATGAAATCGCCGTTGACCAGCATGTTCAGCAGATCGGTGTTGACCCCGGTGACTTCCCCGACGTGGCCGATGTCGATGATTTCCGGCTTGGTCATTTCAGGCGTCTGGCGAGTCACCGTGAGCTTGCGCGCGCGGATCAGCTCGGCGTCCTTGCCGGTCAGGCCGATGGCGCTGCCGCCGTGGCGGTTGATCAGGTTGACGATGTCCTTGTTGACCTGGCCACCCAGCACCATCTCCACCACGTCCATGGTCTGCGCATCGGTAACCCGCATGCCGTCGACGAAATGGCTCTCGATGGACAGGCGCTTGAGCAGGTCGCCGATCTGCGGCCCGCCACCGTGCACCACCACCGGGTTGATGCCGACAGCCTTCATCAACACGATGTCACGGGCGAAACCGGTCTTGAGCTCTTCGCTCTCCATCGCGTTGCCGCCGTACTTGATCACCAGGGTCTTGCCGACGAAGCGGCGGATATAGGGCAGCGCTTCGGACAATACCTTGGCGACGTTGGTGGCGGCATCACGTTCGAGGGTCATGCGGGGCTCCAGTGAAACAAGTGGTCAGAACGGTAGGTGCAGGTCAGGTGCGACTTTCAACAGCTGGGTACGGAAGACGCCCTGGATTCGTTCGAGTTCCTCGGCGTCTTCGGCTTCGAAGCGTGTCACCAGCACCGGCGTGGTGTTGGAGGCACGGACCAGGCCCCAGCCTCTAGGGTAGTCCACGCGCACGCCATCGATGGTGGTGAGCTGCGCGTCGCCCCACTGGGCGCTTTGGTGCAAGGCGTCGATGAGGCTGAATTTGCTGTCTTCGGTCACTGGGATATTCAGTTCGGGCGTGGACACGTCGTCGGCGAATGCAGCGAACACCTCTTCGGCGCTGAGGTTTTCTCGGCTGAGGATTTCCAGCAGTCGCGCGGCGCTGTAGATGCCGTCGTCGAAGCCGAACCAGCGCTCCTTGAAGAAGATGTGCCCGCTCATTTCCCCGGCTACCAGCGCGCCAGTGCGCTTCATCTCTTTCTTGATCAGGGAATGCCCCGTCTTCCACATCACCGGACGCCCGCCGTGCTCCTTGATCAGCGGGCCCAGGCGGCGCGTGCACTTGACGTCGTAGATCACGTCGGCACCGGGATTGCGCGACAGCACATCGCGCGCGAACAGCATCAGCAGGCGATCTGGATGAATGATGCGACCGGTGTTGGTCACAACGCCCACACGGTCGGCGTCGCCATCGAAGGCCAGGCCCAGGTCGGCGCCGCTTTCGTCCACCTTGGCGATCAACGCCTGCAGGTTGGCGGCTTTGCTCGGGTCCGGGTGGTGGTTGGGGAAATGCCCGTCGACCTCGCAGAACAGCGGGATAACCTCGCACCCCAGGGCCTGGATCAGTTCCGGGGCTACCACCGCGCCGGCGCCGTTGCCGCAGTCGACCACCACCTTGAGTCGACGGGTGAGCACGATGTCATCGCGGATCTGCGCGACATAGCGCGGCAGGATGTCCACCTGTTCGACACTGCCCTGGCCCTGGCTGAGGTCGTTGTGCAGCAGGCGCTGGTGCAATGCCAGGATCTGTTCGTTGGCCAGCGTGTCGCCGGCGATCACCACCTTGAAGCCGTTGTATTCAGGCGGGTTGTGGCTGCCGGTGAGCATCACCCCGGAACGTCCGGTCAGCACGTGGTTGGCATAGTACAGCGCCGGTGTCGGCACCAGGCCCACGTCGCTGACGTGGCAGCCGGCGTCGACCAGCCCCTGGATCAGCGGCTGCACCAGCTCCGGCCCGGACAGGCGTCCGTCCCGGCCGACATTGACGTTGGCCTCGCCCATGGCCAGGCTTTGCGCACCGACGGCGCGGCCGACCCAGTAGGCCGTGTCGGCATTCAGGGTACTGCCGACGATGCCGCGGATGTCATAGGCGCGAAAGATCCCGTCGGGCAGCGCCGGTGGCAGGGTGCCCAGGTGGGCGACAGGTTCCGCCGCGTCGACTTCGAGCATGTCGGTGTCCTGAAAGATCGGATTGGTCCAATTGTCCGCAGCAGGCGCTGGCGCAGCGGCAGTGCCGTCGGTGGGTTGCGCGCTGCCTTCACGCAGCGACAGCCGCGCCAGGCCCTGTGCCAGGCCATTGAGCGGCGCCAGGCTGAGGCCAAACGCCTTGACCGCCTTGCCGCCGGACAACTCGTCGAGCAACTGCTCGAGTTGCCGCGCATCGGCCTCGATGCGCGCATACAGCTGGCGCTGGGCAAGACGCACTGCCAGCGCCGCGCAGCCAATGGCAATTGCCGCCGCCAGCATCATCAGGCCCAGCGAACTCCAGGCGAAGGGCGGTTGGAACAACGGCCCCGGGCTGAATTCCAGGCGCCAGTTGGGGTTGGAGGTCGCATACGGATAGCGTGTGGCAGACGCGTTGCTGCCTTGCTCGACCAGCAGTTGCGGTGGGCTGCCCAGTACGCTTTGCTGCAGGCGCAACTGGCCGAACTCGGCGTCGGGCAATGCCAGCGCCTTGACCAGTGGCTGCATGTCGAACCCCAGCAGCAGTGTGCCCAGCACGGGTGACTGCGGGTCTTGCTGGACGGCCGCGACGGTGTAGATCCACCAGCGTCCGTTGACCTTGTAGGCTTCAGGCGGGGTGGCAACGCCGCGTTCGGCGCGGCTGAGCATGTCCAGTACGGCAAAATTGATCGGGGCCGCGCCTTGCTGGTCGACCTTGGCCTGTCCCGGCAGGTTCAGGCGCACGCCTTGCAGGCCGTCGATCAACGGCACTGCACTGGCGGCCTGGGCGATACCTGCGGGGTCCTGGCTGGCCAGCGCGGCCATGAGTGCAGGTGAATGGGCCAGGGCGGCCGCCTGGCCGGCCTGACGCGCGATCGCAGCGTCCAGGCCCGCGATGAAAGGCGCGGCGGCGCTCGCCTCGGCGTTCTGGAAGGCGCGGCCGGCCAGCGGTGCAACCACCAGAAACCAGATCAGCAGCAGGGCGGCAAGCACCCCGGCAATGGCGAGCAGCAACGCCTGGTTGCCGGCGTTGGGCCGTGCGTTCGAAGCCTGGCCGTGCTCGGCCGTCTTGGCATTGCGAGGAAATCCTTTCACCTGTCATCTCCGCATTGAACGCGTTGGAACGGCATGGTCTCGCCACGGCCGCCTGCTCTGCATGGCCGTCTACTGGGTGCCGGAGTGACCGAAACCGCCGGTCCCGCGCTGGCTTTCGTCGAAGCTTTCGACCAGCTCGAAATGGGCTTGCACCACCGGTACCAATACCAGTTGGGCGATGCGCTCGCCCACTGTCAGGGTGAACTCGGTGTGGCCACGGTTCCAGCACGAAACAATCAGTTCGCCCTGGTAATCGGAGTCGATCAGGCCGACCAGATTACCCAGCACGATGCCATGCTTGTGGCCCAGGCCCGAGCGCGGCAGGATCAGCGCCGCCAGGGCCGGATCACCGATGTAGATCGACAGGCCGGTAGGAATCAGCAAGGTCTGCCCAGGTGCCAGCAGTGTGTCTTGCTGCAACATGGCGCGCAGGTCCAGGCCGGCGGAGCCGGGTGTGGCGTAGTGCGGCAGCGGGAAGTCCCGGCCCAGGCGTGGGTCGAGGATTTTGGCTTGAAGGGCGTGCATGAATGTCGTTAAACCTGATCGAGGCGCTTGGCGATGAAGGAAACCAGCTGGCGGGCGATCTTGCCCTTGCTGGTCTGGGCGAAAGCAGTGGTCTGCAGCTGGCGGTCGATCACGCTGCAGGCGTTTTCTTCGCTGTTGAAACCGATGCTGGGGTTGGCGACGTCGTTGGCCACGATCAAGTCCAGGTTCTTGTCCTGGAGCTTGCGCGCGGCATAGTCGAGCAGGTGTTCGGTTTCGGCGGCGAAGCCGACGCTGAAAGGGCGATCGGCGCGGCCGGCGATGGTCGCCAGGATGTCCGGGTTGCGTACCATCTGCAGCAGCAGGCCGTCACCGCTGGCCGGGTCTTTCTTGAGCTTCTGCGCGGCCACCACTTCGGGGCGGTAGTCGGCCACGGCCGCGGATGCGATGAACACGTCGCAGGGCATGCCGGCTTCGCAGGCAGCGAGCATGTCGCGTGCGCTGACCACATCGATGCGCGTCACGCGGTCGGGCGTGGGCAGGTGCACCGGGCCACAGATCAAGGTGACGCGAGCGCCGGCCTCGACGGCCGCTTCGGCCAGGGCAAAGCCCATCTTGCCGGAGCTGTGGTTGGTGATGTAGCGCACCGGATCGATGTTTTCCTGGGTCGGGCCGGCGGTGATCAGCACGTGCTTGCCGGTCAAGGCCAGGTGCTCGAAGCAGTCGGCCGCGCACAGCGCGAGCTCGGTGGCTTCGAGCATGCGGCCCAGGCCGATGTCGCCACAGGCCTGGCTGCCCGCAGCCGGGCCGAAGACTTTCAGGCCACGGCTGCGCAGCAGGTGCAGGTTGTCCTGGGTGGCCGGATCGCGCCACATGGCCTGGTTCATGGCCGGCGCGATGGCCACGGTGGCATCGGTGGCCAGTACCAGCGTGGTCAGCAGGTCGTTGGCCATGCCCTGCGCCAGGCGCGCCATCAGGTCGGCAGTGGCGGGGGCGATGAGCACCAGGTCGGCCCATTTGGCCAGCTCGATATGGCCCATGGCGGCTTCGGCCGCGGGGTCGAGCAGGTCCATGTGTACCGGGTGGCCGGAAAGCGCCTGCAGCGTCAGCGGCGTGATGAACTCGCTGCCGCCCTTGGTCATTACCACGCGTACTTCGGCACCCTGCTCCAGAAGCCTACGTACCAGCTCGGCGCTCTTGTAGGCGGCAATGCCGCCGCCGACGCCCAGAATGATGCGTTTTCGATACAGCCGCTGCATAGGCCTGCCTTTATCATCTGGTAATAACACCACGGTGAAACCGCCTCCCGGGGCCGGGTCGCCGTGCAAAAAGTTGCGCTAAGATAGCACAGCGCTCGCTATGGAACAGCGAGGCTCACAGACAGGGAGTGGGGATGAGTATTCGCGATTGGCCCGAGGCCGAGCGGCCACGTGAGCGCCTGCTGGCGCATGGTCCGGGCAGTCTTTCCGATGGCGAGCTGCTGGCGATATTCCTGCGTACCGGCGTGGCCGGTCACAGCGCCGTGGACGTGGCGCGCAACCTGCTGATCCGATTCGGCGGCCTGCGGGCCCTGCTCGAGGCCGACCAGAAAACCTTCAGCCAGCACTTCGGCATGGGGCCTGCCAAATACGCCCAGCTGCAGGCCTCCATCGAGATGAACCGCCGCTACATGGCCGAGCGGCTGAACCGCGGACCGGCCATGGAAGATCCCGAGTCGGTACGCCGCTACCTCAAGGCCAAGCTGCGCCATGAGCGCCAGGAAGTGTTCGGTTGCCTGTTCCTGGACACCAAGCACCAGCCGTTGGGTTTCGAGGTGTTGTTTCGCGGCACCATCGACAGTGCGGCGGTGTATCCGCGCGAAGTGGTCAAGCGGGCCATAGCCATGAACGCCGCAGCGCTGATCCTGACGCACAATCACCCTTCCGGAAACCCGACCCCGAGCCAGGCCGACCGCGCGCTGACCCAGCGCCTCAAGGAATCACTGGCACTGGTCGACGTGCGCGTGCTCGATCACATCATCATCGGCGAAGGCGAGCCGCTGTCGATGGTCGAGCATGGCTGGATGTGAGTGGCCTCGCTGCGTCCTATTTACCCACAGACACCTTGGAAAAGTCCTGCCGGCCGAACGGGCTGACGCTGTACCCCTCGACGCCCTTGCGGGCCAGCACGGCCGCCGTCGGGTGTGCCAGTGGCAGCCACAGCGCCTGCTGCTGGATCTGCATCTGGGCCTGGTGGTACAGCTTGCTGCGTTGGGCCTGGTCGGTCACCGCCTTGCCATCACTGATCAGCTTGTCCAGGGTCTTGTCGCAATAGCGCGCGAAGTTGGTCCCGGACTGTACCGCCGCGCAGGAAAACTGCGGCGTTAGGAAGTTGTCCGGATCACCGTTGTCGCCAGCCCAGCCCATGAACAACAGGTCATGCTCACCGGCCTTGGCGCGACGGATCAGCTCGCCCCATTCGATCACGCGGATTTCGGCCTTGATGCCGACCTTGGCCAGGTCCGCCTGCAGCAGCTGCGCTCCCAGGCTGGGGTTGGGGTTGAGCAGGCTGCCCGATGGGCGGGTCCAGATGGTGGTGTTGAAGCCGTCCTTCAGGCCGGCCTTGGCCAGCAATTCACGCGCCTTGGCGGTGTCCTGCCGGTAACCCGGCAGGTCCCGCGCATAGCTCCAGGTATTGGGCGGGTAGGGCCCATTGGCCGCCTCCGCAGTGCCCTCGAACACGGCCTTGAGGTAGCTGTCCTTGTCGAACGCCAGGTTGATCGCCTGGCGCACTTCAGGCTTGTCCAGCGGCGGGTGCTGGCTGTTGATGGCCAGGAACGCGGTCATGAAGGCCTCGGTCTTGATCACCTGAAGGCTCTTGTCGTCGGCGGCTGCGGCAATGTCCAGCGGCTTGGGCGAGAGGGTCAGTTGGCACTCGTTGCGCCGCAGCTTCTGCAGGCGCACGTTGGCGTCCGGGGTGATGGCAAACAGCAGCGGGTCGACCGCAGGTTTGCCGGCGAAGTAATCCGGGTTGGCCTTGTAGCGCACCACGGCGTCCTTCTCGAAGCGTACGAAGATGAACGGGCCGCTGCCGATCGGCTGGCTGTTGAGTTTTTCCGGAGTACCGGCCTGCATCAGTTGCTCGGCGTATTGCGCCGAATAGATCGAGGCGAAGCCCATGCTCAAGGTCGCCAGGAACGTCGCATCGGGATGATCCAGGGTAAACCGGACGGTCAGCGGATCAGGCGCCTCGATCTTCTTGATCAGCCCCGGCAGCTGCATCGACTGGGCGTGCGGAAAGCCACTCTGCGCGACCTTGTGCCAGGGGTTGGCCGGGTCGAGCATGCGCTGGAAGCTGAACAGTACGTCCTGCGCATTGAGCTCGCGGTCGGGCTTGAAGTACGAGGTGCCGTGGAACTTGACGCCGGGGTGCAGCTTGAACGTGTAGGTCAGGCCATCGGCCGATACGGCCCAGCTGTCCGCCAGGCTGGGAACGACCTTGCCGGCTTTGGCATCGAACTCCACCAGGCGGTTCATCAGCACGTCGGCCGACGCGTTGGTGGTGGTCAGTGAATTGTACTGGACCACGTCGAAGCCTTCGGGGCTGGCCTCGGTACAGACTGTCAGCGGCGCGGCATGAGCCAGCGCAGAGGCAAACAGGGGAGCAAGCAAGAACGGCAAAGTCGCAAGACGCATGGTGTGTTCCTTGGCGTGTCGAGGGCCCATCTGCCTATGCAGTCTGGAGAAAAGTCCTACCCTAGAGATGTCCGGCAGCGTTGACTATCCCTAAATCGTTTTTTTGCGCGACGAGTGGTCGTGCCGCAGCACGCCCGCCACTGCTGCGCGTGAGCCAGTAGCTGTGTTGCGCGACACATTGATTGTGCATCTGCAGTTGTTGCGCCCAAGGCTTTCTGGTATAAAGCAGCGCTCTTTTCTAGGGCCCTGTTCCTCTGCCTTTACGGTGAGGTGGGTAAGACCCTGAAGAAACGCGGCGCCGTGCGCCAAATGACTGAAAGATAAGCGGCCAACCCATGCCGGGTTGGGCATGTGGTTTTAGAGGGCTGAGGCATGTCGAGAGTCTGTCAAGTTACCGGTAAGGGTCCGGTGACTGGGAATAACATTTCCCACGCAAACAACAAAACCCGTCGTCGTTTCCTGCCGAACCTGCAGCATCACCGCTTCTGGGTTGAAGAAGAGAAACGTTTTGTGCGTCTGCGCGTATCCGCCAAGGGCATGCGTATCATCGACAAGCGTGGCATCACTGTCGTGCTGGCCGAAATCCGTCGCGATGGCGGCAAGGTTTAAGGGAGCTTTATCATGCGTGAATTGATTCGTTTGATCTCGAGCGCCGGTACTGGTCACTTCTACACTACCGACAAGAACAAGCGTACTACTCCGGACAAGATCGAGATCAAGAAATTTGATCCGGTTGTTCGCAAGCACGTGATGTACAAGGAAGGCAAAATCAAGTAATTGATTTTGGCGACCAGAAAAAGGCCCGTATCGAAAGATGCGGGCCTTTTTTTTGGTGTGAATTCTGGATCGCGGGGGTGCTTTCGCGGGTAGAACCCGCTCCCACAGGTGCACTCGCTCTTACAGGGGGTGTGTGGAGCAGCCTTAATCCTTGGCTTCGAACACCACGTAGATCTTGCGGCAGGCTTCCAGTACTTCCCAAGTGCCACTGAAACCGGCGGGGATCACGAAGCGGTCGCCGGCGCGCAGCGTCTTGCCGTTGCCCTGGCTGTCGCGCAACACGGAGACGCCCTGCACGATTTCGCAGTATTCATGCTCGGTATAGTTGACTGTCCATTGCCCTACCTGGCCTTCCCATACCCCCGCGTTCATCTGCCCGCAGGGGCTCTGGTAGTGGTTGAACAGTGTCTGTTCGGGGTCGCCGCCAAGGATCTTCTCGGGCGCAGGCCGGTAGCGTTCCGGGGCGACGCTGTGTTGAGCAAAATCGACGATGCTGGTGATGTTCATGCAGGAAACCCCTCGCTTGTTGGATAAAACGCACATCCGTGGGCCTCTGTGCGCCAAGTGTCAAATATATTGAAAAGCGTCACACCGGTGGTTTAGGGTGGTTCGATGTCATCCCGTCCAGCCTTGCACGGCCGGGCTTTGCATTCAATCACAGGAGATCCGTATGACCACTCTGACTCGCGCTGACTGGGAACAACGTGCCCAGCAGCTGAAGATCGAAGGGCGCGCGTTCATCGACGGCGAATACACCGACGCCGTGTCGGGCCAGACCTTCGAATGCGTAAGCCCCGTCGATGGCCGGCTGTTGGCCCAGGTGGCCAGCTGCGACGCTGCCGATGCCCAGCGAGCGGTCGAGAATGCCCGCGCCACGTTCGACTCCGGCGTCTGGGCCAAGGCGGCACCGGCCAAGCGCAAGGCCACCCTGATTCGTTTCGCCAGCCTGCTGCGGGAAAATGCCGAAGAGCTCGCGCTTCTGGAAACATTGGACATGGGCAAGCCGATCAGCGATTCGCTGAACATCGACGTGCCTGGTTCGGCCAATGCCCTGGCCTGGAGCGGCGAGGCCATCGACAAGGTCTACGACGAAGTCGCCCCGACCCCGCACGATCAGCTCGGCCTGGTCACCCGCGAAGCCGTGGGCGTGGTCGCCGCAGTGGTGCCGTGGAACTTCCCGCTGATGATGGCCTGCTGGAAACTGGGGCCGGCCCTGGCCACGGGCAACTCGGTGATTCTCAAGCCTTCGGAAAAATCTCCGCTGACGGCCATTCGCATCGCCCAGCTGGCGATCGAGGCGGGCATTCCCAAAGGTGTGCTCAACGTGCTCCCGGGCCACGGCCACACGGTGGGCAAGGCGCTGGCTCTGCACATGGACGTGGACACCGTGGTGTTCACCGGCTCGACCAGGATCGCCAAGCAACTGATGATCTACGCTGGCGAGTCGAACATGAAGCGCGTCTGGCTGGAAGCAGGTGGCAAGAGCCCCAACATCGTGTTCGCCGATGCGCCGGACCTGCAGGCCGCGGCCGATTCGGCAGCCAGTGCCATTGCCTTCAACCAAGGCGAAGTCTGTACGGCCGGTTCACGCCTGCTGGTGGAACGTTCGGTCAAGGAGCGCTTTCTGCCGATGGTGGTCGAGGCGCTCAAGGGTTGGAAACCCGGCAACCCGCTGGACCCGGCGACCAACGTCGGTGCGCTGGTGGACACCCAGCAGATGAACACCGTGCTGTCGTACATTGCGGCCGGTCAGGAAGGCGGCGCAACGCTGCTGGTGGGCGGCAAGCGCATCCTCGAGGAAACCGGCGGCACTTACGTAGAACCGACCATTTTCGATGGCGTGACCAATGCCATGAAGATCGCCCAGGAAGAGATTTTCGGGCCGGTATTGTCGGTGCTTACCTTCGATACTGCCGAGGAGGCCGTGCGCATCGCCAACGACAGCGCCTATGGCCTGGCCGCCGCGGTATGGACGGCGGACATCTCCAAGGCGCACCTGACGGCCAAGGCGTTGCGTGCCGGCAGTGTGTGGGTCAATCAGTACGATGGTGGCGACATGACCGCGCCGTTCGGTGGTTTCAAGCAGTCGGGCAACGGCCGTGACAAGTCGCTGCACGCGTTCGACAAATACACCGAATTGAAGGCCACCTGGATCAAGCTCTGATCCATCGCCAGGGGGGCTGGGGAATCAAAGCATCTTTTCCAGCCCCACTGCCTCGCTGAACCATGCGTTCAGCCTTCGCCACCAGTCACCCGGCTCGCGGTAGAGGGTATGCATCTGCTGGTGGTCCTCGGTGTCCCATACCACCTGGCCATTTTCCAGGCGCACCTGATAGCTGCGCGCAGGCGACATGCCCTCATGGGTCAGGTGGCGCATCTGCGCTGCCAGTTCCGGGCTGTCGACCAGCACCCCGACCTCGGTATTCCACAACACCGAACGCGGATCGAAATTGAACGAGCCGATGAAGGATTTGCGCGCATCGAAGATCATCGCCTTGCTGTGCAGGCTGGAATCGGAACTGCCGGTGAAACTCAGGGACACGTCGCCATCGTCACCTGGCTGGCGACGCAGTTCGAACAGCTTCACGCCATGTTCGAGCAACGCCTTGCGGTAGGGCACGTACCCGCCGTGTACTGCGGGCACATCGGTGGCTTCCAGTGAATTGGTCAACAGGCTGACGTCGACCCCGGCGTCGGCGCGCCCGGTGAGGTAGTCGCGGCCAGCCTCGCCCGGTACGAAATAGGCAGAGATCAACATCAGTTCATGCTTGACCCGGGTCAGCTCAGGCGCGAGCTGGGTAGTCAGCAGCAGGTGCGGGTCGGGCTCGCCGCGGGCCAGCACCTTGGTAGGTGCATCCCACAGCGCCTGGCCCCAGGCCCAGATCAGTTGCTGCCGCCAGATGTCCATCTGTGGCGCGCTCTGATAGGTCATCAGGCGTTCGTAGAGAACATGGTGCTGGCGTCTGGATTCAAGCAGCGACTGCTCCAGGCGCACGCGCGTGGACGCCAGGTGCCTGGCCGTGGGAACGGTGAACAGAAAGTTGGCGATCGGCTGGCTCAGCGCACTGTTCCAGTACTGATCGAAGCTGTAGCCCAGTTGCTGGGCCACCGGCCCGAAGCCGAGCAGGTCGATGTCGGTGAAGTTCATGTCCGGCTCGGCGTCGAAGTATTCGTCGCCCAGGTTGCGCCCGCCGACGATGGCCACGCTGTTGTCGGCCAGCCACAGTTTGTTGTGCATGCGCCGGTGTTGCCGCGACAGTTGCAGCAGGCGGCCCACTGCACGCGTGGCGCCGGTGGATCGGCCCAGGTGCGTCGGGTTGAACAGGCGGATCTGGATGTTCTGATGCGCGGCCAGGGTGGCGATGGTCTTGTCCAGGCCATCGCTGGTGGTGTCGTCCAGCAGGATGCGCACGCGCACGCCGCGTTCGGCGGCCTTGAGCAGCTCGTCGACCAGCGCTCGGGTACTGAAACCGTCGTGAACGATGTAGTACTGCAGGTCGAGGCTGCCCTGGGCGTTGCGGATCAATTCGGCGCGTGCGCGAAACGCCTCATCGCTGCTCGACAACAGGCGGAACCCCGATTGTCCGTGGTGGGCCTGTACCTGAGCCTGCACCGACCTGCCGAAGGCCGATTGTTCGGCCGGTAACATCTCGCTGTAGTCCCGCGGCGCGTTCACGCTGGCGCAGCCTTGCAGGGCCAGGATCAAGGTCAACAGCAGCGGTAACAGCCTGGGGCAGGGCAAAGCGATCATCCTTGGCAGAGGGGGAGGCGTGCAGTTCGACCCTGGCAGGCCGTCAAAGGTCAGCATCGGGGTGTGGATTTTCCACCAGCAGTTGCCGTGCGCAGCTGCCCACCGCGCGCACCGCGGCCTCTATCTGCGGCGTGGGCTTGCTGGCGAAGTTCATGCGCAGGCAATTGCGGTATTTGCCCGACGCCGAAAAAATGCTGCCCACGGCGATCTGCACGCCCTGGTCGAGCAGCAGGCGGTTGAGCTTGAGGGTATCGAAGCCGTCGGGCAATTCGACCCACAGCATGAACCCGCCTTGCGGGCGGCTGCAGCGGGTGCCGGCGGGAAAGTAACGAGTGACCCAGTCGATCATCAGGTCGCGGCTGCGCTGGTACTGGGTGCGCATGCGCCGCAGATGCGGTTCGTAGTGGCCGCCCTTGATGAACTCGGCGATGGCCAGCTGCGGCTGTGTCGATGTCGACCCGGTGCCGATGTACTTCATGTGCAGCACCCGTTCCAGGTAGCGGCCCGGGGCGACGAAACCGATCCGCAGACCCGGCGCCAGGGTCTTGGAGAACGAACTGCACAACAGCACCCGGCCGTCTTCGTCGAACGACTTGATCGTGCGCGGACGTGGGTAGCTGAAGGCCAGGTCGCCATACACATCGTCCTCGATGATCGCCACGTCGAAGCGCTGGGCGAGCGTCAGCAGCGCGCGCTTGCGGGCTTCGGGCATGACGTAGCCCAATGGGTTGTTGCAGTTGGGCGTCAGCTGTATGGCCTTGATCGGCCACTGCTCCAATGCCAGTTCAAGCGCCTGCAGGCTGATGCCGGTCAGCGGGTCGGTGGGGATTTCCAGAGCCTTCATGCCCAGGCCCTTGAGCGTCTGCATGGCGCCGAAGAAGCTCGGCGAGTCCACGGCGACGATATCGCCGGGTTCGCAGATGGCGCGCACGCTGGCCGACAGCGCCTCGTGGCAGCCGGTGGTGACCACCAGTTCGCCAATGCTCAACTGGCAACCGGCGTCCACCAGCAACCGGGCGATCTGCTCGCGCAGGGCCTGGGTGCCATACAGCGAATCGTAGTACAGGCCTGGCATGGCCTGGTGTCGGCTCAGGCGGGCCAGCTCGCGCAGCAGGGGACGCAGGGTCGGGCTGCTGACATCGGGCATGCCGCGGCCCAGCTGCACCACGTCATCACGCGGCGCGGCGCGCATCAGTTCGACCACCTGGTCCCACTGCGAGATTTCCACCGGACGCTGCATGGGCCGGCCTACCGCTGGCAGCGCCGGCAGCTCACGGACGGTGGGCACGAAATAGCCGGATTTGGGCCGCGGTGCCGCCAAGCCGTGGTCTTCGAGCTGGCGATAGGCTTGCTGCACGGTGCTCAGGCTGACGCCGTGCTCGATGCTCAGGGCGCGCACCGAGGGCAGTCGATCGCCGGGGCGATAGAGGCCCTGTTCGATGCGCCGAGTGAGCAGCTGGGCGAGGTTCATGTACAGGGTCATAGGGTCGCTCGCGCGGGTAACCATACAGATGCGCCCAAAATACAGCATTCAGACCGGCAGGTCAGCTGGCTGTATGGAAAACATAAGCCCTTTTTGAATCTGTATGAGATGCCCTCGGCTGCGGCACCATGGCCTTGCTGTCCAAACACTTCAAGGAGAACGGCCATGAACGGCTTGACCGATGTACGTCTGCTGCTGCGCACCGAAGAATTGCTGGAAGAGCCGAGGCTGCGCCCCTGCGCCGAGCGCGCACCGGCAGACCTGGGACGTTGGGCGCTGATGCTGCATCGCCTGCGCACACGGCCAGCCTTGCTGGAACTGGACAAGGACCAGTTGCGCGATATCGGCCTGGATGCGCAGCAGGCGCGTAGCGAAGGCTTGAAGCCGTTCTGGCGCCTGTAGTCGTGCGAGTTCCTGGCGGCTGCAGCGTTCGCAGCGCTAGCCCAGTTCCTTGAACCGGTGCCAGAGCATGCCCAGCGCCAGCAGCGGCGAGCGCAGGTGGCGACCGCCGGGAAAGGTCATGTGCGGCACCTTGGCGAACAGGTCGAAACCACGGCTGGCCTGGCCGCTGATGGCCTCGCCAAGCAGCTTGCCGGCCAGGTGGGTAACGTTCAGGCCGTGCCCGGAGTATGCCTGGGCATAGAACACGTTGGGCTGTTCCTTGAGTCGGCCGATCTGCGGCAAACGGTTGGCGCCGATGCCGATCATGCCGCCCCACTGATAGTCGATGCGCACATCCGCCAGTTGCGGGAACACCTCGAGCATCTTCGGCCGCATGTACTGGGCGATATCCTTCGGGTCACGCCCTGAATAGTGACAGGCACCGCCGAACAGCAAGCGCCGATCGGCAGACAATCGGTAGTAGTCGACCGTCACGCGCTGGTCGCACACCGCCGTGTTGCGCGGCAGCAACTGCCGCGCCTGCTCGGCATCCAGCGGCTCGGTGGCGATGATATAGCTGCCTGCAGGCAGCACCTTGCCGCTCAGCTGTGGGTTGAGATCGTTCAGGTAGGCATTGCAGCCCAGCACCAGGTAGCGTGCCCGTACCTGGCCCTGAGCGCTGTGCACGCGCACCTGCGGGCCATACTCGATGCGTGTCACCCGCGAGTGCTCGAAAAGCTGCACGCCGAGCTGCCGCGCCACCTCGGCTTCGCCCAAGGCCAGGTTCAGCGGATGCAGGTGGCCGGAGCCCATGTCGACCAGGCCGCCGTGGTAGCGATCCGACCCGACCACGCTGCGCATGTCCTGCGCTTCGACGATCTGCAACTCATGCGCGTAGCCCAGGCTGCGCAGCGCCTCGGCTTCTTCCATGAAGCCCTGCAACTGGGCCGGTTTGTTGGCCAGGTCACAGTAGCCCCAGGTCAGGTCGCACTCGATACGATGCTGGTCGATGCGCCGGCGCACGATTTCGACCGCTTCCAGCCCCATCAGGGTCAGGTCGCGCACCCCGTCGTCGCCGATGACCTTGCGGAACTGCTCCAGGCCGTGGCCGACCCCACGAATCAATTGCCCGCCGTTGCGCCCACTGGCGCCCCAGCCGATCTGGTGGGCTTCGAGCAGCGCGACGCTGAGCCCGCGCTGAGCCAGCTCGATGGCGGTGTTGAGCCCGGAGAAACCGCCGCCCACCACGCAGACGTCGACGCTGACCTCACCCAGCAGGGGCGGGTATACCGGCTGCCGGTGCAGGCTGGCGGCGTAGTACGAAGCGGCGTGCTCGGCGTGAGCATTCATGGATAGGGTCCTGATGGCAGTGTGTGGAAAACCTGACGCAGCATAAGCCGGGGTTTCCCATGGCGGCAACCGCGCGGCACAATGGCGCCTTGCCCACCAGGTGACCCGTCATGAGCTGCAACAGCCACAAGCTCCGCTTTCTTCGCGAGCAGATTCCCTCGTTCGAATGCGTGCCGGGCTGCCACGACTGCTGCGGTCCGGTGACCACATCGTCCGAGGAAATGGCCCGGCTGCCGCGCAAGACGGCCGCCGAGCAGGAGGCCGCGATGGCCCGCCTCGACTGTGTGCACCTGGGGCCGCAGGGATGCACGGTGTACGAGGAGCGCCCGCTGATCTGCCGGCTGTTCGGGACCACGCCGACATTGCCGTGCCCCAACGGACGGCGCCCCACCGAGCTGATCGACCCTGCCGTGGAACATCAGGTGCACAAGCTGATCGCCAGTACGCGTCAGGTGCTGGTCTGAAGCGTCTGTGGATCAGTCCGGCACCGGCAGGTTCAGGCTCTCCTTCACTTCTTCCATGACGATGTAGCTCTTGGATTCGCGCACGTGGGGCAGTTTCAGCAGGATATCGCCCAGTAGCTTGCGGTAGGACGCCATCTCCGAGATACGTGCCTTGACCAGGTAGTCGAAGTCACCCGACACCAGATGGCATTCCAGCACATGGGGCAGCTTGAGCACGGCGCGGCGAAACTCTTCGAAGGTGTCGCCCGACTTGTAGTCCAGGCTGATCTCGACGAACACCAGCAGGCTGCCGCGCAGATGCTGCGGATTGAGCCGGGCGTAATAGCCCATGATGATGCCTTCGCGCTCCAGGCGGCGGACTCGCTCGGTGCACGGTGTGGTCGACAGGCCGACCTTCTCGCCCAGTTCGGTGAACGACATGCGCCCGTCGGCCTGCAGGATGCGCAGGATGTTGCGGTCGATCTTGTCGAGTTCGCGTTTGCTCTGGTGCTGGGTACGCACAGGCGATGCCCCTCCGTTAAAGCGCTGATGGCCGAGAATTGTCGCCAAATATAGCCTTGCATACAGTGAAAAGCACTGGCTGGACCTTTTTATACTGCCCACATCTTCGGACCTAACATCTTACGTCAGCGGATTTCCGCGATGAGGGCGACACACATGCGCGTTCTGGTACTCGGTAGTGGTGTGATCGGCACCGTCAGTGCCTATTATCTGGCTCGGCAGGGCATGGATGTGACCGTGGTCGATCGCCAGCCGGCCGTCGCCATGGAAACCAGCTTCGCCAATGCCGGGCAGGTATCGCCGGGCTATGCCTCGCCCTGGGCCGCGCCGGGTGTGCCGCTCAAGGCGATCAAATGGCTGCTGGAACGCCATTCACCGCTGGCGATCAAGCTGACCGGCGATGTCGACCAGTACCTGTGGATGGCGCAGATGCTGCGCAACTGCACCGCCAGCCGCTATGCGGTGAACAAGGAGCGCATGGTGCGCTTGTCCGAGTACAGCCGCGACTGCCTCGACGAGCTGCGCGCGGAAACCGGCATCGCCTACGAAGGCCGCACCCTGGGCACCACTCAGCTGTTCCGTACCCAGGCGCAACTGGACAACGCGGCCAAGGACATCGCCGTTCTGGAACAGTCCGGCGTGCCCTACGAATTGCTCGACCGCGAGGGCATTGCCCGCGTCGAGCCGGCCCTGGCATCGGTGACCGGCATTCTGGCCGGCGCCCTGCGCCTGCCCAACGACCAGACTGGCGATTGCCAGATGTTCACCACCCGCCTGGCGCAGATGGCCAAGGATCTGGGTGTGCAGTTCCGCTTCGGCCAGGCCATCGAGCGCCTGGATTTCGCCGGTGACCGCATCAACGGTGTCTGGATCGACGGCAAGCTGGAAACCGCCGACCGCTACGTGCTGGCACTGGGCAGCTATTCGCCGCAGTTGCTCAAGCCATTGGGCATCAAGGCGCCGGTCTACCCGCTCAAGGGCTATTCGCTGACCGTGCCGATCATCAACCCGGCGATGGCGCCGACCTCGACCATTCTCGACGAGAGCTACAAGGTCGCGATCACCCGTTTCGACAACCGTATCCGCGTGGGCGGGATGGCCGAAATCGCCGGTTTCGACCTGAGCCTGAACCCGCGTCGCCGCGAGACCCTGGAAATGATCGTCAATGACCTGTACCCACAGGGGGGCGATCTGGCCCAGGCCAGTTTCTGGACCGGGCTGCGGCCAACCACCCCCGACGGTACGCCGATCGTCGGTGCCACACCGTTCAAGAACCTGTTTCTCAACACCGGTCACGGCACCCTGGGCTGGACCATGGCGTGCGGCTCGGGGCGCTTGCTTGCCGACCTGATCGCGCGTAAAACGCCGCAGATCAGCGCTGCCGGTCTCGACATATCGCGCTACGGCCAGCCGCACGACACGGTTCGCCGAGGCCAGTCAGCGCCGGCGCACTCGTAAGTTTCACACCTGCTCCTCGCCCGGTTCGGTATACAACCGGGCGACTTCGTCAACTTTTGCACAAGAAGCCCGCCATGCGTCCAGCTCGCGCCTCGATCGACCTTTCGGCCCTGCGCCACAACTATCGCCTGGCGCGTGAAATGAGCGGGGCCAAGGCACTGGCAGTGGTCAAGGCCGACGCCTACGGTCACGGTGCAGTGCGCTGCGCGCAGGCGTTGGAGGGCGAAGCGGACGGGTTCGCCGTGGCCTGCATCGAGGAAGCCCTGCAACTGCGCGCGGCTGGCATCGAGGCACCGGTGTTGCTGCTCGAAGGTTTTTTCGAAGCCAGCGAATTGCCCCTCATCACCGAGCATGGGCTGTGGTGCGTGGTGCACTCGCTGTGGCAGCTCGAAGCCATCGAGCAGGCGCGGTTGAGCCAGCCGCTGCAGGTCTGGCTCAAGCTCGACTCGGGCATGCACCGCGTGGGCCTGCACCCCAAGGATTACCAGAGCGCCTATCAGCGCCTGCTGGCCAGCGGCAAGGTGGCCAAGATCGTACTGATGAGCCATTTCGCCCGCGCCGATGAACTGGACTGCCCGAGCAGTACCGAGCAATTGGCGGTATTCGACACGGCGCGCCAAGGCCTGTCAGCCGAAATCAGCCTGCGCAATTCCCCGGCCGTGCTTGGCTGGCCGCGGATCCCCAGCGACTGGGTGCGTCCGGGCATCATGCTTTACGGTGCCACACCGTTCGAAACCGCCACGCCTGCCAGCGCCGCTCTGCAGCCGGTGATGACCCTGCAATCCAAGGTCATCAGCGTGCGTGAGCTGCCTGCCGGGGAGGCCGTGGGCTACGGTGCGCGCTTCGTCACCCAGCGGCCGAGCCGAATCGGCGTGGTGGCCATGGGTTATGCCG
Organism: Pseudomonas sp. CFBP 8771; assembly: GCF_014841695.1. NCBI lineage: Bacteria > Pseudomonadati > Pseudomonadota > Gammaproteobacteria > Pseudomonadales > Pseudomonadaceae > Pseudomonas > Pseudomonas sp. CFBP 8771. The sequence continues at coordinate 222,133 of NZ_JACYUJ010000006.1, forward strand.
ATGGCTACCCGCGCCTGGCACCCAACGGGACGCCGGTGCTGGTCGACGGCGTACGCACCGGGTTGGCAGGGCGGGTGTCGATGGACATGCTCAATGTCGACCTGACCGATGTGCCCCATGCCGGCGTCGGCAGCACGGTCGAACTGTGGGGCAAGCAGGTGCTGGCCAGCGACGTGGCCCATGCCGCCGGGACCATCGCCTACCAGATCTTCTGCAACCTGCGCCGAGTGCCTCTGCAGTACCTCTAGCGCAACCGCTGGCGCCACGGCCGGGGCGCGTTGCGCCCATGTGCCGCGGCGGCGCCTGCCAATGTGTTGTAAATCCCGAACGCTGTTGCCATGATACCGGCCATCATGAACTGCACAGCATTCCAGGAGGCTTACGCATTGGACGTCGGCGAACGACTGCAAGCCATTCGCAAACTCAAGGGTTTGTCCCAGCGTGAACTCGCCAAACGGGCGGGCGTCACCAACAGCACCATTTCCATGATCGAGAAGAACAGCGTGAGCCCCTCGATCAGCTCGCTGCGCAAGGTGCTGGGCGGGATCCCGATGTCCATGGTCGAGTTCTTTTCCGAAGAGCTGCAGGCCGAACGGCCGACCCAGGTGGTCTACAAGGCCAGTGAGCTGATCGATATCTCCGACGGCGCGGTCACCATGAAGCTGGTGGGCAAGGCCCATCCAAGCCGGGCCATTGCCTTTCTCAGCGAGGTCTATCCACCCGGCGCCGACACGGGCATGGAAATGCTCATGCATGAGGGTGAAGAGACCGGCATCCTGGTGGAGGGGCGCCTGGAATTGGTGGTTGGCCAGGATACCTATGTGCTGGAAGAGGGCGACAGCTACTACTTCGAAAGCAGCAAGCCGCATCGCTTCCGCAATCCGTTCGATACGCCGGCACGCCTTATCAGCGCCGCCACACCGGCCAATTTCTAGGGAGCCTGTGCATGGTCCAGCGATGTTCCATCGAGGCAGCCGTGGACCAGGTGCTCGAACGACTGCCTGCCCACATTCACATGGGCATGCCGTTGGGCCTGGGCAAACCCAACCGCTTCGTCAACGCGCTGTATGCCCGGATCAAGAGCCTTCCCCAGCGACGCCTGACGATCTACACCGCACTGGTGCTGGGCCGGCCACCCTTGGGCGACGGTTTGCAGAAGCGCTTGCTCGAACCTTTCGTGGAGCGCGTTTTCGGTGATTATCCCGAGTTCGAGTTTCTCGCCGACTTGCGCCGTGACGAGTTGCCCGCAAACGTCAGCGTGCAGCAATTCTTCATGCAGCCGGGCAGTTTGTTGAGCAGCACGACGGCGCAGCAGAGCTATATCAGCAGCAACTACAGCCACGCCGCTCGCGACATCAATGCCAAGGGGCTGAACCTGGTGGCGCAACTGGTCAGCCAGCATCCCGAGCAGGCCGGTCGCCTGAGCCTGAGCTGCAATCCGGACATCACTCTGGACCTGCTGCCGATGATCGAAAAGCGTCGCGCTGCCGGCGAGACCATCCTGGTGCTGGGCCAGGTCCACGAGGCATTGCCGTTCATGCCGGGCAGTGCCGAAATCGACAGCGCGGCCTTTGACCTGCTGGTCGATACCGCAGAGCGCTCGACGCTGTTCTCGACGCCGAACATGCCGGTCGGCCTGCAGGATCACTTCATCGGTCTGCACGCCAGCACCCTGGTGCGCGACGGCGGCACCCTGCAGATCGGCATCGGTGCAATGGGCGATGCGCTGAGCGCTGCCTTGCTCGCGCGCCAGGCGGACAACGGCGGCTACCGGGCGCTGCTCGCTGAGCTCGATCTGTCGCCCTGGCAGGCGCTGATCCAGGCCGAAGGTGGGGTGGAGCCTTTTGCTACCGGCCTGTACGGCTGCAGCGAGATGTTCGTCAACGGCCTGCTGGCCCTGGCCGAAGCAGGCGTGATACGCCGCAAGGTGTATCCCGACGTGGCTCGCCAGGCGGCGGCCAACGCCGGTGTGCTGCACGCCGACGAGGACCGGGACGGGGTGGTGGTGCACGGCGGTTTCTTCCTCGGGCCGAACAGTTTCTATGAGCGCTTGCGCGAGCTGCCCCCGGCCAGCCTTGCGCAGTTCGACATGACCGCGATCAGCTACATCAACGAGTTGTACGGCGACGAGCAGCTCAAGCGTCTGCAGCGGCGCGATGCGCGCTTCATCAACACCGTGTTCACGGCCACGGTCATGGGTGCGGCGGTGTCGGACCAGCTCGAAGACGGTCGGGTCATCAGCGGGGTCGGCGGGCAATACAACTTCGTCGTTCAGGGGCATGCCCTGGAAGGCGCGCGTTCGGTGCTGATCCTGCGCAGTTGGCGCGAGTCGGCGGGGGTGATCAGTTCCAATGTGCTGTGGGACTACGGCCATTGCACGATTCCACGGCACCTGCGCGACATCGTCGTGACCGAGTACGGCATCGCCGACTTGCGTGGGCGTACCGACGCCGAGGTGATCGAGGCGATGATCAACATCAGCGATTCGCGCTTTCAGCCCAGCCTGATCGACGAGGCCCAGCGTGCCGGCAAGTTGAGCCGGGATTTCGTGCTCGATCCGCGCTTCGCGAACAACACCAGCGAGCGTCTGCAGGCGATTCGCGAGCGGCATGCTCCACTGTTTCCGGAGTATCCGCTGGGGTGTGACTTTACCAATGAAGAAAAGGACCTGCTGCGGGCGCTGAACTGGCTCAAGAGCAAGTTCAAGCTCAGCGAAATGCTCGAGCTGGGCAAGGCGGCGCTCGAAGCGCCCCCGGCCAACCGCTACCCGCTGCACCTGCAGCGCATGGCGCTGGACCAGCCGCAGGGTTTGCGCGAAGAGCTTTACCAGCGTTTGGTACTGGCCGCCCTGCAGGAGACCGAAACCCCGGTGTTCTAGGCGCTACACCGCGTGGCTCCCTTCGCGGCCGATGACCGCTCCTACGCAGGCCAATGATGCTCGCCGTAGCGGTCATGGGTCGCTCCCACGCAGGCCGATGATGCTCGCCATAGCGGTCATGGGCCGCTCCTACGCAGGCCAATGATGCTCGCCGTAGCGGTCATGGGTCGCTCCCACGCAGGCCGATGATGCTCGCCGTAGGAGCGGTCATCGGCCGCGAAGGGCTGGATGCGGTGTATCAGGTCACTCCAGGAAGGTCACGACGCCGTTGGCCAGCGACTGCACGCGCGCCAGGGACTCTACGCGATAGCCCTGTGCATCGAGCTCGGCGCGGCCGCCCTGGAAGGATTTTTCGATGACGATACCCAGCCCGGCCAGCTTGGCACCGGCCTGGTTGATGATCGAAATCAATGCCTGCGACGCCTTGCCGTTGGCCAGGAAATCATCGATCACCAACACGGTATCGCTGCTGTTCAAATGACGCGGCGAAATGGCCACGGTGCTTTCGGTCTGCTTGGTGAACGAATACACCGAAGCCACCAACAGGTTTTCCGTCAACGTCAGCGACTGATGCTTGCGCGCGAAGATCACCGGCACGCCCAGGCGCAGCCCGGCCATCACCGCCGGCGCGATACCCGAGGCCTCGATGGTGACGATCTTGGTGATCCCGGCATCGGCAAAGCGGCGGGCGAACTCGTCGCCGATCTGCTGCATCAAGAGCGGATCGATCTGGTGATTGAGAAAGGCATCGACCTTCAATACCTGATCGGAAAGCACGATGCCTTCTTCGCGAATCTTTTTGTGCAGAGCTTCCACGGTGGTTCCTCGATGTACCAATGTGCGCGGGCCGGCTGTGGCCCGGGCAGGGTTGAATTCAGCGTTTGAGCATGGCGCGGATATCGGCCAATGCAGTATTGCCGCGCACGGCTTTGACTTCCGTGGGCGTATCGTCGTTGCCTTCCCAGGCCAGGTCGTCGGGCGGCAGCTCGTCGAGGAAGCGGCTAGGTGCGCAATCGATGATCTCACCGTACTGCTTGCGCTTGGCGGCAAAGGTGAACGCCAGGGTCTGTCGCGCGCGGGTGATACCCACGTACGCCAGACGGCGTTCTTCCTCGATGGTGTCGGCCTCGATACTGGAACGGTGCGGCAGGATTTCCTCTTCCATGCCCATGATGAACACGTAGGGAAACTCCAGCCCCTTGGAGGCGTGCAGAGTCATCATCTGCACGCCCTCGGCGCCGTCCTCTTCTTCCTGCTGACGTTCGAGCATGTCGCGCAGCACCAGCTTGCCGATCGCTTCCTCGACCGTCATCGCGCCGTCTTCGTCTTTCTCCAGGGTGTTCTTCAAGGCCTCGACCAGAAACCACACGTTGCTCATGCGGTAGTCGGCGGCCTTCTCGCTGGAGCTGTTGGTGCGCAGCCACTGCTCGTAGTCGATGTCCATGATCATGCTGCGCAGCGTGCCGATCGGGTCTTCACCGGCGCACTGCTCGCGGACCTTGTCCATGTAGCGCTTGAAGCGGCCCAGGCGATCGGTGAAGCGGGCGTCCAGATGTTCGCCCAGGCCGATCTCGTCGGTGGCCGCGTACATCGAGATCTTGCGCTCGGTGGCATAGTTGCCGAGTTTCTCCAGGGTCGTCGAGCCGATTTCCCGGCGCGGCACGTTGATCACGCGAAGGAAGGCATTGTCGTCGTCCGGGTTCACGATGAGGCGGAAGTAGGCCATCAGATCCTTCACTTCCTGACGCCCGAAGAAGCTGTTGCCGCCGCTCAGGCGATACGGAATCTGGTGGTGCTGCAACTTCAGCTCGATGAGCTTGGCCTGGTAGTTGCCCCGGTAGAGGATGGCGAAGTCACTGTAGGGCCGGTCGGTGCGCAGGTGCAGGCTGAGAATCTCGACGGCCACCCGCTCGGCCTCGGCATCTTCGTTGCGGCAGCGGATCACGCGGATTTCATCGCCGTGACCCATTTCGCTCCACAACTGCTTCTCGAACGCGTGGGGGTTGTTCGAGATGAGCACGTTGGCGCAGCGCAGGATACGGCTGGTGGAGCGATAGTTCTGCTCCAGCATGACCACCTTCAGCGACGGGTAGTCGTCCTTGAGCAGCATCAGGTTTTCCGGACGCGCGCCACGCCAGGCGTAGATCGACTGATCGTCGTCGCCGACCACGGTGAACTGGTTGCGCGTGCCGATCAGCAGCTTCACCAGCAGGTACTGGCTGGCGTTGGTGTCCTGATATTCGTCCACCAGCAGGTAGCGGACCTTGTTCTGCCATTTTTCGAGAACGTCGGGGTGGTCCTGGAACAGCTTGACCGGCAGCAGGATCAGGTCGTCGAAGTCCACCGCGTTGAACGCGCGCAGCGTACGCTGGTAGTGGCTGTAGACGATGGCCGCGGTCTGCTCCTTGGGGTTGCGCGCCTGCTCCAGCGCCTGGGGCGGCAGGACCAGGTCGTTCTTCCAGGCGCCGATCATGTTCTTGATCTCGTCGACGCCGTCTTCGCCCGAGTACTCCTTCTGCATGATGTCGGTCATCAGCGCTTTCACGTCGGCTTCGTCGAAGATCGAGAAGCCTGGCTTGAAGCCCAGCCGCGCGTGTTCCTTGCGGATGACGTTGAGACCCAGGTTGTGAAAGGTCGACACGGTCAGGCCGCGGCCCTCGCCGCCGCGCAGCAGGCTGCCGACGCGCTCTTTCATCTCGCGCGCCGCCTTGTTGGTGAAGGTCATGGCGACGATGTACTGGGCACGAATACCGCAGTTCTGGATCAGATGGGCGATCTTGCGGGTGATCACGCTGGTCTTGCCGGAGCCTGCACCGGCGAGCACCAAAAGAGGGCCGCCGACGTAGTTCACGGCTTCTTGCTGCCGGGGGTTGAGTCGGGACATGACGGGAGTCACTGACGAAATGGCCGCGCATTTTAGCACCGCTGGTTCAACTGTGCCGCGACCGCAGATCCATTAAAATTTGCCGGTTTGCCGACTTTGCAGCAGGATGTGGTTACACGTTGACACGTACTGTGGATTGGGTCTGCCCCGAGCTGCTGGCGAGGCCGTTTTTAAGCGCTATCGAATGACTGTGAAACTGTCCCAAGGAGCTCGTTTGTCTACGCCTGTCGAACCCGCGCGGCTGTTGCTGCTGGCCCAGGATCGCACCTGGGCCACGTCGCTGCGTGAGTGTCTGGCGACCCTTGGCAATGTGGCCACATTGATCGAGGCGTCCGCCTGGGATCCTGTGGCCGCGCACTTCGACAACCAGCCCGGCACCTTGCTGCTGACCACCACCGCGCTGCTGCCGGCGCCCGGCCGTTGCGCGCTGCCGATCGTGCTGCTGCTGACCCAGGAGCCGGACGAACCGCCACCGGGTGCCAGCGACTGGCTGGTGCGGGGCGAACTCACCAGCGACACGCTGCGCCGCTGCCTGCGCCATGTGCGCGAGCGTGGCGTGCTGCAGGACACCCTGCAGCGCCTGGCCGAGCAGGACCCGCTGACCGGCATCGCCAACCGCCCCGGTTTCCAGACACTGCTTGCCGCACGCCTGGCCGAGCAGGAGGGCCGTGGCGTAGCCCTGGGCCACCTGGACATGGACAACTTCCGCCATGCCAACGATGCGCTCGGGCACCAGGCCGGCGACCGGCTGATCCTGCAGGTGGTGGCGCGCCTGAAGAAGCAGCTCGAGGCGGGCGATCAGGTCGCTCGCCTGGGCAGCGACGAGTTCGCCTTGTTGCTCGACACCCGGCGCGATCCATCGCGCGCCGAACGCCTGGCCGCCAACATCATCGAGGCCATGGCCGAGCCGTATTACGTGGATGGCGAGAGCCTGCTGATCGGCTGCAGCCTGGGCATCGCCCATGCCCGCGCCGGTGCTGGCGCCGATCCGCTGATGTGGCATGCGCACATCGCCATGCAGCAGGCCAAGAGCACCCAGGGCTGCAGCTATCATTTGTTCAACGAACGCATCAACCGTCACGCGCGCAGCCTGGCGGACCTGGAAAGCGAGCTGCGCCGCGCCCTGCGGCGTGACGAGCTGGAGCTGCACTACCAGCCGCGGCTGGACCTGAGCGGCAATACCATCGTCGGTCTCGAGGCCCTGGTGCGCTGGCGCCACCGCGAGCGTGGCGTGCTTGCCCCCGGCGAATTCGTGCCCCTGGCCGAGCAGAGTGGGCTGATCGTACCGATGGGTTACTGGGTGATCGCCCGCGCCCTGCGCGACATGCAGACCTTGCGCGATGGTGGCTTCGAACCATTGCACATGGCAATCAACCTGTCGTTCCGGCAGTTCCAGGACAGCCAGCTGCTCAGCACTCTGGGGCGCTTGATCGCCGAGCGCGGCATCGACGCCGGCTGGCTGGAATTCGAACTCACCGAAACCGCCGTGATGCGCCGCAACGACCTGGTGAAGCGGACCATGGACGCCTTGGGCTGCCTGGGCGTGCGTTTCTCCCTCGACGATTTCGGCACCGGCTTCTCCTCGTTCGTCCACCTGAGCAGCCTGCCGATCGCCTTGCTCAAGATCGACAAGAGCTTCGTCAGTGGCATGGAACAGCGTCCGGAAAACAGCAAGTTGGTCCACGCCATGATCAACCTGGCGCACAACCTTGACCTCAAGGTCGTCGCCGAGGGCGTCGAAACCCCCGAGCAGCTTGCGTTGCTGCGCGATTTCGGCTGCGATCAGGTGCAGGGTTACCTGATCAGCCGGCCCCTGCCATTGGAGCAGCTGCAGGCATTCCTGCGTTTCGGCCAGGCCCAGGCCATCAGGTCGCCAGCGCCGTAGGCCCGGCCAGACGGCGCAGTCGGCGCATGCGCCATTCGAACGCCCAGGTCAAGGTACAGGCCGAGCACAGCAGGCCCAGCGCCAATCCCCACCAGACGCCCACCGCACCGAGCTGGAAGTGGAACGCCAGGCTCCAGGCCGCTGGCGCACCGATGGCCCAATAGCAGAAAAGTCCCACCAGGAACGTGGTCTTGGCATCCTTGAGGCCGCGAATGGCGCCCATGGCGATGGTCTGGATGCCGTCGAACATCTCGAACCAGGCCGCCACCGCCAACAGGCTGATGGCCAGTTCGATGACACCGTGGAAGGCCGGATCGGCGCGGTCCAGAAAGACGCCCACCAAAGGGCCCGGTGCGAGCCAGAACAGCAGGGCGAAGCCGAGCATCACCACCGCACCGAAGCCGATGCCGACCCGCCCGGCCAGGCGCGCAGCCAGCAAGTGCCCGGCGCCGTAGTGCTGGCCGATGCGCATGGTCACCGCGTAGGACATGCCGGCAGGCACCATGAAAGCCACCGAGATGATCTGCAGGGCAATCTGGTGCGCCGCCAGCGGCGTGCTGCCCATGGTGCCGATGCACAGCGCGGCGAAGGCGAACAGGCCGACTTCCACGGCGTAGGTGCCACCGATCGGCAGCCCCAATCGCCACAACTCGCGCAAGGCCGGCAGGTTCGGCCGGGCCAGACCCTTGAGCAGCGGGTAGGGCGTGTAGGCACGGTGATAGCGGATGTACAGCGCCAGGGCGATGGCCATCAGGTTGCTGACGATCGCGGTCACCATGCCGATGCCCACCAGGCCCAGTTTGGGCAAGCCGAACAGGCCCTCGATGAACGCATGGTTGAGCAGGTAGTTGGCTACCGTGGCAATGATGCTGATGACCATCACCGGCGTCGCTCGACCCAGCGCGGCGGTGAAGCCGCGCAGCGCCATGAAGCTCAGGAAGCCTGGCAGCGCGAAGGGCAGCAGCAAGAGGAACTGGGTGGCGAAAGCGACGTTGGCCGGAGTCTGCCCGAGCATGGCCAGGACCGGCCCCAGGTTCCACAGCAGTACCGCCGCCACCGCCGCCATGCCCCAAGCCAGCCACAACCCGGCCTGGGTCAGGCGCGCCACGCCTTGCTGGTCGTTGGCACCCTTGCGGATCGACACCAGGGTGCCGACTGCAGCGATCACGCCGATGCAGAAAATCGAGACGAAGGAATAGCTGGCCGCCCCCAGGCCGCCGCCAGCCAGCGCCTCGGGGCTCAGGCGGGCCATCATCAGGGTGTCGGTCAGGACCATCAGCATGTGTGCCAGCTGCGAGGCGATCAGCGGCCCCGCCAGCCGAAGCAGGGCCTGAAGTTCGATACGTACGGTGGGCTGCATGATGAATCCGGCTCGGTCGGCTCAGGGGTGGGACGCAGGATTCTCAGCCTTGTGGCAGCGCAACGCAAATGTGATGTGTAACGTTCATGTCGCAGTGCGGCGCTCAAGTATTCGTTTGGATCGCCGATGTAGCAGTACCAATAAAATCAAGGATGGCAGGTGCAAGAAAGGTCTGGACCATCCCTGGCACTGCCTGCCACGTACACGTTTCCCAGGAGCTTCACATGTCTCAACCTCGCGCTCGTATCGCCACGCAGCTGGGCATTGCCCTGGCCGTGATCCTCGCGATCGTCATCACCGGCAGCACCGCCTTCGCCCTGCGTTCGCTGGACATCGCCAACCTGGCCATCCGCGAACAGCACATGGCCAGCGAGGCGCGGCTGCTGGCCGACCAGCTCAGCACCTTCCACAGCACCCTGCGCGACAGCACCCAGCGTTTGAGCGGGCTGTTCGAGAAGCGCTTCGCCGGCGGCCTGAGCGTGGACGCCAGCAGCCCGGTCACCGTGGCCAACCAGCAGACACCGAGCCTGCGCCTGGGCAGCCAGACCCTGAACAACGACTTCAAGGAAGTCGACGATTTCAAGCAGCTGACAGCGGGTGTCGCTACGGTGTTCGTGCGCAGCGGCGCCGAGTTCGTGCGTATCAGTACTTCCCTGACCAAGCAGGATGGCAGCCGCGCGATCGGTACCGCGCTCGACCATGCCCATCCCGCCTACCAGCGTTTGCTCGACGGCCAGAATTACATCGGCCGTGCGGTGTTGTTCGAACGTTCCTACATGACCCAGTACACACCGGTGCGCGACGGCTCGGGCCAAGTGATTGCGGTATTGTTCGTCGGCTTCGACTACACCGACGCGCAGAACACCCAGTTCGCCAACCTGCAGCGCTTCCGCATCGGCCAGACCGGCTCGCTGGCCTTGCTCGACGAGCAGAATCGCTGGCTGGTAGCGCCAGCCAACGTCAACGACCCGGACGCCGCCGCCAAGGCATTGGCCGACCTGGCACTGCTGGATGGCAAGGGCCGGTTGTGGAACGACGGCAAGCAGGACATCTTTTCCGAAGCGGTGACATTCCCCGGCGGGCCCTGGAGCGTCGTGGCGAGCATGCCCAAGGCAGAAATCAATGCCGTGACCTGGAGCGTGGGGACGCAACTGGCGATCGGCAGCCTGCTGGCCATGCTGATCGCCGTGGGCGCAGCCATCTGGCTGCTGCGCAGCAAGCTGCGGCCTCTGGGCGAACTGGTGCGCCAGGCCGAAGCCCTGGGCGCGGGTGACCTCGATGCACGGCTGAAGGTGTCCAGCCATGACGAAATAGGCCAGCTGGCCAGCAGCTTCAACCACATGGGCGAAGCCTTGTCGAACATGGTCGTGCACATCCGCAATGCCGCCCATGAAGTCAGTGGCCGCGCGCAAACGTTGTCGAGCCTGTCGGCGGGCGCCTACGAGGGCATGGAACACCAGTCCGGCGAGATTTCCAGCATGGCCGGCGCAGTCGAGGAATTCAGTGCGACGTCCCTGGATATCGCCGACAACATGGGCCACACCCAGCGGATGGCCCAGGACAACGCCCAGCAGACCCGCATCGGTCGAACCTCCATGGATGAGGCGTCCAATTCTCTCGAGCAGATCGCCGGCGCGCTGAACAGCACCGCAGGGGTGATCAACACGTTGGGCCAGCGCTCGCAGGAAATCGGCGGCATCGTCGGCGTGATCACCTCGATTGCCGAGCAGACCAACCTGCTGGCCCTCAACGCCGCCATCGAAGCGGCCCGTGCCGGCGAGCAGGGCCGGGGCTTTGCCGTGGTCGCCGACGAAGTGCGCAGCCTGGCCTCACGCACCCGTCAGGCCACCGATGAAATCTCCGGCATGATCAGCAGCATCCAGAAGGAAACCGCCAACGCCATCAGCACCATGGACCAAGGCAACGTGTTGATGCGCGAAGGCCTGACGCGCAACGCCAAGGTCGCCCAGGCGTTGGCGCAGATCGACGAGCAGAGCCGTTCGGCCGGGAATCAGTTCGATGCCATCAGCACCGCCACCCAGGAGCAGAGCAGCACGGCCACCATGCTCAGCAGCAACCTGCAGAGCATTGCCATGACCAACGGCGAGCAGCGCGAGGTGGTGTCCAACCTAGCCCAGACCGCCCGCGAGCTGGAAGGCCTGGCCGCAGAGCTGCGCCAGGAAGTGAACCGTTTCCGTGTAGGCGGTGCCCGCTAGCGGCAGGCTTCGGCGCGACCGGCCTCAGTTCAGCGCGGCAAGGCCCAGTGCGCGGGCGCAGTCGTCCAGCGAGCGCTGCTGGGTCTGGGCGTACAGCGCCAGCTCGTCGAGCACCGTTCGGCCCAGGGCCTGATGGAAAGCCTCCTGGCTCGACCCCAAACCATAGTCGGCCTGGGCATCGTCGCCCAGGTTGGACTGGAAGATGCCTGCGGCGCTGACCGGCAGAAAATCTTCGTAGACCAAGGGCTCGCAGCGAATCGCGCCATTGTCCAGCAGACCTTTCAGCGTCGTCTGGCCCGCGCTGGGCTGGCCGCTGGCGAAATAGCGAAAGAACGCCAGGTCCTGCTCGCGCATCTGCGCCAGATCATCCGGAAACTCACTGAACTGCTCGCCCAGCAGACGCATGTACTCGTCGGCATTGGTCTCGCTGGGGAACCCGGCAAGCGCGCTGCGCGAGGCGTTCAGCAAGCGATCGTACAGCGCACGCCCCTTGGGCGTCAGCGCCGCGCCGCGTTGCTCGATCTCGCCGAAGCGCGCGGTGTGGCTGCCTTCGGCGACAGCGGCCTGATCGGTGAAGGCGACCTTTTCCTGCAGCGCCTTGAAGCTGGTCTGCCGCAACAGGATGGCATGGCGACGCGGCGGCGGCCCTTCGATGACGGCCTTGGGTGTGATCCCGCGCGCGGGCATCAGCGCCTGCACCTTGTCGATGTCGAGCGTGCGCGGGGTCAGGTGATTGATGTGCGGCCCCTTGAACGCCACCACATCGGCGATCAGTCGATGGGCGTCGTGCAGGCGTTGATACTGGTCCGCTGTCACCGTGGCATCGTGGTGCCAGCGGAAGGTTTCCAGGGCCTGCTCGACGAACGCATCGGCGTCGGCTTGGTCGAGGCCGCCGTCGCGCTCGAATCGCTCGATCAGGGCCAGGCACGGCGAGGTGAATATCTGCCGCTGCGCCAGTAGTTGCGTGGCCTGTTCGCGCAATGCGGCATCCTCGATCAATTCCAGACGCAGCAGGGACGTGAACACGCGAAACGGGCTCACCTGCAAAGACTGTTCGTGCACCGCGCGAAATGCCGTGGAGTGCACCGGCACACCTGCCGAGGTGAGGTCGTAGTAGCCCACCGGTTGCATGCCCATCACCGCGAACAGCCGAGCGATGGTCGCCAGCTCTGCGGCGGTGCCGACCCGAATCGCGCCATGGCGCTCGGCATCCAGACGCTCGATCTCGCCGGTGCGCGCCAGGGACGCGGCCAAATCCGGCTGTTGTTCCAGCCCCTGGCGATTGACTTCGCCGACCAGGGTCATCAAGTCGCCATACAACGGCACTTCGTTCTTGTACATCTCGGACATGGCGCGGGAAAACGCGGCACGGGTTTGGTCGGGGCTGACGAAAGGCATGGCGAACTCCTGGCGCAAAGGGCTGGGAGTATGAAAGCGGGGAATGACCTGCGCGATCAAGCGAAAAAAAGTGCGGGGGTCATTCCCGCAGGTCGGCTTCGCTGTCGTTCATGCTGCGCCGCTAGTGGGCGATCTGCCCCAGAATCCAGTCGACCAGCGCGCGCACCTTCGGCACTTCCGCGGCGTGTTCGGCAAAGGCGACGAAATGCGCGCCCTGGCTGCTCATGGTGTGCGGCCAGGGCATGACCAGGTTGCCGTTGGCCAGGTGGTTCTCTGCCAGGTAGCGCGGCACCAGGGCCACGCCACAGCCGGACAGGGCAGCGCTGAGGCACATGTAGAAGGTATCGAAGCGCGGGCCGTGGTAGCTGTTCTGGGCGCTCAGGCCTTGCTCCAGAAACCACTCGTGCCACGCCTCGGGGCGCGACGTGCATTGCATCAATACCAGCTCGGCCAACTGTTCGGCGTGGGTCAGCGGCTGATCGAGCAGGTCGGGCGCACACACCGGCACCACCTGATCGTCGAACAGCTCGATACAGGTCGCTCCTGGCCAGGTGCCCTGGCCGAAGAAAAACCCTACGTCGGCCTTGGCCTGCAGCAAGGCGAAGGGCTCGAGTTCGTTGCGGATGTCCAGATGGATATTGGGGTGCGCCTTGCCGAAACCCTTGAGCTTGGGGATCAGCCAGCCCACGCCGAAGCTGGGCTGGGTGGCGACGGTGAGCACTTCGGTTTCGTCGCCGTAGGACAGGATGTAGCGGCTGGAAATGTCCACCTGGGTGAGGATCTTGTTCACCTCGGCCAGGTACAGCGAGCCGGCCGGTGTCAGTTGCAGGCGCCGACGAATGCGCAGGAACAGGTGGTGACGCAGCATGTCTTCGAGCTGCGCAACCTGCTTGCTGACCGCGCTCTGGGTCAGGTGCAGTTCTTCCGCTGCGCGGGTGAAGCTCAGGTGGCGGGCGGCCGCTTCGAAGCACTGCAAGGCCGTCATCGAAGGAACAAGGCGTTTTGACATGGAGGCATCGCCGCAAGGTCATGAGGTGAGGGAATGATATATGGAATATTGCTCCGTTGTGGTGGTCTGGCCTGCGGATTAATACTGATCTCAATTCGTTCTTATCGTTAAAGCCTTGTGAGGAGAAAACAATGGTCGATGGCCTGCTCGAAAGCCTGGGTGTTGCGGCGAGTGCATTCAAGGATGGCAACCATCCTGTTCACACCCCAATCGACGGCAGCCAGATCGCCTCGGTGAGCCTGGAATCCAAGGCGCAGGTCGTGGCCAAGATCGAGCTGGGGCATAGCGCTTTCCTGGCCTGGCGTACCGTGCCGGCCCCCCGTCGTGGCGAGCTGGTGCGCCTGTTCGGCGAAGTCCTGCGCGCACACAAGGCCCAGCTCGGTGAGCTGGTCTCGGTCGAAGCGGGCAAGATCACCCAGGAAGGGCTGGGGGAAGTGCAGGAAATGATCGACATCTGCGATTTCGCCGTCGGCCTGTCTCGCCAGCTGTACGGCTTGACCATCGCTTCCGAGCGCCCAGGCCACCACATGCGTGAAACCTGGCAGCCGCTGGGCGTGGTCGGTGTGATCAGCGCCTTCAACTTTCCGGTGGCAGTGTGGGCATGGAACACCGCCCTCGCCCTGGTCGCCGGCGATTCGGTGATCTGGAAACCATCGGAAAAGACCCCGTTGACCGCGCTGGCCTGCCAGGCACTGTTCGACAAGGCCCTGCAGCAGTTCGGCGATGCGCCAGAAGGCCTGGCGCAATTGATCATCGGTGACCGCGAAGCGGGCGAGGCGTTGGTCGATGACCCGCGCGTCGCCCTGGTCAGCGCTACCGGCAGCACTCGCATGGGTCGCGAAGTCGGTCCGCGGGTCGCTGCGCGGTTCGGCCGCACAATCCTCGAACTGGGCGGCAACAACGCCATGATCCTGGCCCCCAGTGCCGATCTCGACCTGGCCGTGCGCGGCATTCTCTTCAGTGCCGTGGGTACCGCTGGCCAGCGCTGCACCACCTTGCGCCGGGTGATCGTGCACAGCTCGATCAAGGACGAAGTGGTAGCTCGCGTCAAGGCGGCTTATGCCAAGGTACGTATCGGCGATCCACGCAAGGACAATCTGGTCGGCCCGCTGATCGACAAGCAATCCTTCGATGCCATGCAGGGTGCCCTGGCCAAGGCGCGTGACGAGGGGGGCGAAGTGTTCGGCGGTGAGCGTCAGTTGGCCGATCAATACCCGAACGCCTATTACGTCGCACCCGCCATCGTTGAAATGCCTGGTCAATCGGATGTCGTGCGCCATGAAACCTTCGCGCCGATCCTGTATGTATTGAGCTACGAAGACTTCGACGAGGCCCTGCGCCTGAACAACGAAGTGCCACAGGGCCTGTCCTCGTGCATCTTCACCACCGACCTGCGTGAAGCCGAGCGATTCCAGAGCGCAGCGGGCAGCGACTGCGGCATCGCCAACGTCAACATCGGCACCAGCGGCGCGGAAATCGGCGGTGCCTTCGGCGGCGAAAAGGAAACCGGCGGCGGACGCGAATCCGGCTCCGATGCCTGGAAAGCCTACATGCGCCGCCAGACCAACACCGTCAACTACTCGCGCGAACTGCCGCTGGCCCAGGGCATCGTGTTTGATTGATGGTTGAGTGATGTGGGAGCGGGCTCTGCCCGCGATGACGACGGCGCGGTCCGAACCCGATTTCCCTGGCTTGGAATGAGTCATGAGCGAACTACGGCAACAATGTCTTTGGGAACACGTCACCGCCAAACCTGCCCACACTCCTGGGCTGGCCAGTGCATTACGCGCTGACGTTTGCGTGATCGGCGGCGGCATCACCGGGTTGTGCGCTGCCATCGAGTTGCTGGAGCAGGGCAAGCGTGTGGTGCTGCTCGATGCCAGTGAAATCGGCACCGGCGGCTCGGGCCGCAACGTCGGGCTGGTCAACGCTGGCACCTGGATTCCGCCCGACGAAGTCGAGCAGACCCTGGGCAGTGCCGTGGGCGGTCGCCTCAACAGCGTGCTCGGCGGCGCGCCGGCTGAAGTGTTCGCGCTGATCAAGCGCTATGGCATCGACTGCCAGGCGCACAACGACGGCACCCTGCACATGGCCCACAACGCCAATGGCGTGGCCGACCTGAAATCGCGCTGCGAGCAATGGCAGCGGCGGGGCGCCGACGTGGAGCTGCTCACCGGGGCGCAATGCGTGGACTACTGCGGCACTGAGAAGATCGAAGCGGCCTTGCTCGACCGGCGCGCCGGTACCATCAACCCCATGGCCTATACCCGTGGCCTGGGCTCGGCCGTCGAGCGCCTGGGCGGGCAGGTGTTCCAGCACTCGCCGGTGTTGGGCCTGGAACAGCAGGGTGGTGGCTGGCTGGTCAAGACTGCCAAAGGCGAAGTCAACGCCGACAAGGTACTGATCTCCACCGGCGCCTACACCGAAGGCGACTGGTGCAACCTGCAAGGCCAGTTCTTCCGTGGTTACTACTACCAGGTGGCTTCCAAGCCTCTGCACTCGGCCGCGGCAGACGCTGTACTCAAACACGGACAGGGTTCCTGGGACACCCGCCTGGTACTGAGCAGCATTCGCCGTGACGACGATGGCCGTTTGTTGCTCGGCAGCATGGGCCGCGTGGACAACAAGCCGGCCTGGTTCATCCGCCGCTGGGCCGACCGCATCCAGACCCATTACTTTCCCCAACTGGGCACGGTCGAATGGGAAATGCACTGGACCGGCTGCATCGACTTCACCCCCGACCACCTCATGCGCCTGTTCGAACCCGCCCCGGGGCTGGTCTCGGTCACCGGCTACAACGGCCGCGGCAACACCACCGGCACCGTCGTGGGCAAGGCCTTGGCGCAGTTTCTGCTGCATGGCCAGGCCGACAGGCTGCCCCTGCCGTTCTGCACGGATAAACCCGTGTCGGTACCGAGCCTGCGCACCGGCGTCTATGAAACCGGCTTCTCCCTCTACCACGCCGGCCAAGTTCTGCGCGTGGTTTTGTAGCCTGCAAGCCCTGTGGCAGCGGCGCAAGCCGCGTTGGCCCCGATCGCGTCCCGACAGATACACCGCACCCACCGCCGACGCGGCTCGCGCCGCTGCTACAGAGGTATCGCAATCCCCCGCCGGCGTGGTGAGCCCCGGCCACCGCATTCACGACCGACGCGGTCATGAATGAATACCCAATCCCCTGTAGCAGCGGCGCAAGCCGCGTCGGCGGTATCCCCGATTGGCCTGCTGAAACGCAATGACGCCTGGCGTCTTACCGATCACTGCGCCGACGGCCGATACTGCAACGCCTCCGCCACATGCGCCCGCTCGATGTCTTTCGCCTGCTCAAGATCCGCCAAGGTGCGGGCCACCTTCAACAACCGATGCGCCGCCCGCAGCGACAGCGTCAGCCGTTCACAGGCGGTTTCCAGCCAGCGCTCATCTTCGGCCGACAACCTGCAATGCTCGCGCAACCCCGGCAGATCGAGAAAGGCATTGGCACACCCCTGACGCCGACTCTGCAACTCGCGCGCCTCGGCCACCTTGCTGGCAGCACTGGCCGTATTCTCACCCGCCTGTGGCACATGGCTCAGCGCCGTCGCCTCGCGCGCCACCGTCAGATGCAGATCGATCCGGTCGAGCAACGGCCCGGACAGCTTGTTGCGGTACCGCTGAATCTGGTCGCTGCCGCATTGGCATTTGCCACTGGGGTCACCCAGATACCCACACGGGCACGGGTTCATCGCCGCCACCAGCTGGAACCGCGCCGGAAAGCGAATCTTGTCCCGCGCCCGCGCAATCACGATCTCGCCGCTTTCCAAGGGTTCGCGCAAGACCTCCAGCACCTTCCTGTCGAACTCCGGCAGCTCATCGAGAAACAGCACGCCATGGTGTGCCAAGGTGATTTCCCCAGGCTGCGGCCGACTGCCACCACCTACCAAGGCAGCGCCCGAGGCCGAATGATGAGGATGCCGAAAGGGCCGCTGCGGCCAGTTCTTCAGCGGCACATGGCTGGCCACCGACTGGATGGCCGCCACTTCCAGCGCTTCGCGCTCGTCCAGCGGCGGCAACAGGCCGGGCAAGCGGCTGGCGAGCAAGGTCTTGCCGGTGCCCGGTGGGCCGCTGAACAACAAATTGTGCGCGCCAGCGGCGGCCACCAGCAGCGCACGCTTGGCCGCAACCTGGCCCTGCACTTCGCTCAGGTCTGGATAAGGCTTGCTCAACAGCAGCAGGCCATTGGCATTGAAAGGACTGATCGGGTTGCGCCCATTGAAGTGACTGACCAGCTGCATCAGATCATCCGCAGCAATCACCGTCAGGTTCGAGGCCAGCGCTGCCTCTTCGGCGTTATCCCTGGGCACGATCAGCGTTCGCCCTGCATCGCGAGCAGCGAGGGCAGCGGGCAAGACACCCTGCACCGGCCGCACGGCGCCCGACAGCGCCAGCTCGCCCAGGCATTCCACGTTATCCAGGGTAATGGCCGGAATCTGCCCGCTGCCCGCCAGGATACCCAGCGCAATGGCCAGGTCGAACCGGCCGCCGTCCTTCGGCAGATCCGCCGGCGCCAGGTTCAGGGTGATCCGCCGCGCCGGAAACTCCAGCCCCGAATTGAGAATCGCGCTGCGCACGCGATCCTTGCTCTCCTTGACCGAGGCCTCCGGCAGCCCCACCAGCGTCAGGGCCGGCAGCCCATTGGCCAGATGCGCCTCGACCGTGACCGCAGGCGCACCCACGCCCACCTGGGCTCGGCTGTGAACGATAGCGAGAGACATGCGTGCTCCATGCGTTGAAAGAGGAACCGCTTCCTGCGGTGGTGGTGCGAGGGTAGTGGATGAGGGCGGGTATGCCAGTGGGGAAGTGATTCACGGTGCTACTGATTGGAAGTTGCTGTCAGTTCACCTCGCAGGAGGTGGCATACGCTCCTACGTCTGGTTGAAACCTCTCATGGCCATGATGATGAAGAACGCACCGATACACGTAACGATGCTTATAGAGTGTCCAAAGACCAGGTAGTCCAGTGCTATCGTAAATAGCGGTACCAAATAGAATAAAAAGCTAACTTGGCTGGCCGACCTAGATGACAGCATATAAAACAACAGGAGTACGGCGAGCGTTGAGACAACAAGGATCATCCACGCTGCCGACATCATGAAGGTAGGTGTAATGTCGAGCCGGACAGTCGTTAATGGTAGTGCTGTTATAAAGACACTTGCGGCGATCAGGTTTTGATAAAAAGCAGATACCATAGGGTCAATGCTCAATTTTTTTTGCATGACCGAGCCGAGAGTGATCGCTATGACAGAAACCCATGCGAATGCCAATCCCGCTAATGTGAAACCGCTGACATTTTTGGCGCCTATCACCGCGAGCACTAGGCCACCTAACCCTAGCGCTAGGAAGAGAAACCGATGGCGGGCAATGGGCTCGCCCGCTATCAACGGAGTAAGCAATGGCTGTAATCCCAATACCAGCGCCAGCAGCCCTGGAGTCAGGCCGTGGTCCAAGGCAAGGAAGTAGGCTGATTGATAAAAAACTTGCAGTAGAAGTCCTGTGACGAGCGTTTTTAGCAAGAGGTTGACAGGTAATGATAGCTTGGACCTTATGCCTGCTCCTCCGCTATACAGTGTGCACAAAACCAACACCGCCAGCAGAGCACCTGATGCGCGGATAGCCAGGAAAACTGAAACCGAAGCGTCTTCCAACCCTAGCTTGGCAAACACGGCTCCACTGCTCCACGCCAGCAGGAATAAAAGAGGCAAGCAACTCTGTAAGGCGATCATCATACCGCGCCCTTAGTTACGCCAGTCGTTGATCCTGAAGCGTTCGTTGATCGACCTATGTTCGACCAGATAATGTTTGAGGGCCTGCATCCTGGCCGCTACTTCTTGATCGCCGGCACGTAATGCCGCATCCCTTATCCAGTCGTAACACGCCAGAACAGGAATGTCATACTTGAAGTGGTACTTTGACAGGGCAAAGATAATATCTTTCATTGTATGGCGGCTGATGATCACGGCCACTGCGTCTATGATTCCTTCAATGCGGCTTTCCGCTATCGCCGCTCGCGTGATATCAATTCTCTGCTCTAGAGGTAATAATTTTGAAGATTGCAAGAGCACAGATCGCTGTTCGTCTTCCGGCCCAAGCAGAAAGTCCAAGCACAGAAACATCCGGCTCTTCAGGCCAACATTGATAGCGGCGTGATTCACCGCTGCGTCAAGAAACCAGACTTCGCCCGATTTCATTTGAAATACACCTGTTTCATCGGAATGAAAAGCTTCAGAGTTATCTTCAAGCGGTACAAATAAGCGCAAATATTGGTGTTGTCCATCAAACTCGACGAAGTCCCGATGCGGAATAACCATGCCATCGACAAGGCTGCGTGCGCGGACCATCTTCAAATCGTCAAATTTAAAGTTTTCAACTATCAAGCGATTGATTTCAACGCACGTTGTCAAGTGTGAGGTTGGTCGACATTCGCTAGTGTTCCGGTAGGTGCTATCACCACAGTCTCCGGAAGCATTGTAAAGCGATATGTTCTTCCAATGCCCTTGACCAAACTCGTCGTAGGCTTCAGGGATTTTTTCGATACCATTCAGATGCTTTATTTCACTTTCAATATTGTAAGAAGCTATGTCTATTTTTCCGATGATGGTGGATGTCATATTGCACTCCTTGTGCTTTTGATGCGCCAATATTAGCGGCTTGATTGATCGGCTGTGTACGAGAAATGATGATGAGAGGTATCTTGAAACGTGATAACCGATAAAATTGTGAATTTAGATCACAACCAGCTCCGAGCGTTCGTGACGGTCGTGGACACCAAGAGTTTTTCCAGGGCCGCTTTGCGATTGCACAGGGTGCAGTCAGCGGTCAGTCAACAGATACAAAAGCTGGAGGCTCAACTACAAGTACGGTTATTCAAAAGAGATACGCATGGCCTTGAACTGACGGCTAGCGGGGAGCGGTTGTTGTCCTATGCTCTACGCCTGCTTGAGGTCAACGATCGGGCAGTGTCAGAGCTTACAGGCCAGCGCTCCGTTCGGGTGATTCGTATCGGCACCTCAGACGTCTATGCATCAAGTTATCTATCTGAGTTGTTGCGCGCATTTCTTGCAACAGATACATCAGAGGTGAATTTTGAGGTTGTTACAGGATACGGCGTTGACATATGGAAGCTTTACGAGCTTGGACAGCTTGATCTCGTCTTGACCCAGGCCTGTCCTCATCATATAAACGCCGAACTTGTTTATACCGAAACACTCGCTTGGGTATGCTCAACAGCGAGTAACGTTGCGTCTATTGAGCCGCTACCCTTGGCATTGTTCACTTCCGGATGCGGCGACCGTGCTGTGGCGCTGAGTGCGCTGGATCGGGTGCGTAAGGCATATAGCGTCGGCCTACAGAGCACAACGTATGCTGGCATTTTAGCCGCAATCGGTTCTGGTCGCTATGTATCGGCTGTTCTCCCCAGCTCGATGACGGGTGACTATCGCGCGCTAGGCCCGGATGATGGATTTCCACGGCTTGGCCGAGTGGGCTTGTCGCTCGCTTGCCGCAGCGACGCCAACTCAAACGTACTGCAACATTTCAGTGAAATAGTACGTAGCTACTTCAAACACCTCGAGCAGCAGAAAAGTCCGTTACCCCACCCCGATCCCCCATGAACGCCTCCAGCCGCGACCGCAACCACCGCTCCGCCGGATCCGTATCGGTGATGCTCAACCACACCATCGACAAATCCAGCGTCGGCGCATCGAACGGCAGCGGTTCGTCGAACAGGTTGCCGTGAGCGGCCATCGCGGTGGCGGCGTAGTCGGGCAGGCCGGCGAGCATGTCGGTGCCGGCGAGCAGGGCGGGCAGCGAGCTGAATTGGGGCACCGACAGCACCACTTGGCGGGTGCGGCCAATTTCCTGCAGCCACTCGTCCGCAATGCCGCTGGTGTGCGCAGTCGGCGACACCAGTACGTGGGGGCGGGCGCAGTATTCGTCCAGGGTCAGTGGGGTAGCCGACTTGTCGGCGCGCAGCACGCGCGGGCGCATGCGGCGCAGTAGTTTACGCTTGGCGTTGGCCGGCAGGCCGCGGGTCTGGCTGATGCCCACGGTGATGTCGCCGGAGGCGAGCAGGTCGGGAATACGCCAGTAATCCACGTGCTGCACCACGATCACCACTTTCGGCGCCTCGGTACGCAGTGCGCGCAGCACTTGCGGCAGCAGGCCGAACTCGACGTCGTCGGACAGGCCGATGCGGAAGGTCATGGTGCTTACGGCCGGGTCGAAATCATGGGTCAGGCTCAGCGCCATCGACATCGCGTCCAGCGCCGGGGACAGGTGCCGGATGATTTCCTCGGCGCGCGCGGTGGGTTCCATGCGATGGCCGATGCGGATGAACAGCGGGTCGTTGAACAGGGCGCGCAGTCGGTTCAGCGCTGAACTGACCGTGGGCTGGCCGAGGAACAGCTTTTCCGCGACGCGGGTGACGTTGCGCTCGAGCATGAGGGCTTCGAACACCACCATCAGGTTGATATCGGCCTTGCGCAGCTCGTTGCGGTTCATCGAAGCACGTCCCTGCTGTTCAATGGCAATGCCGAGCGTGGCACAAAGCGGTG
This sequence comes from Pseudomonas sp. CFBP 8771, assembly GCF_014841695.1. Classification (NCBI taxonomy): domain Bacteria; kingdom Pseudomonadati; phylum Pseudomonadota; class Gammaproteobacteria; order Pseudomonadales; family Pseudomonadaceae; genus Pseudomonas; species Pseudomonas sp. CFBP 8771. The sequence goes on from NZ_JACYUJ010000006.1 coordinate 244,348, forward strand.
CAGCCGATCGGCAACCGAGCTGCGTCTCAGATATTACTCGGCCTTGGGCGCTGCCTTGGCTTCCATCTCGGCGACTTTGGCTTCCAGGCTCTCCAAGCGCGCACGGGTACGCGCCAGCACGACCATCTGGCTGTCGAATTCCTCGCGGCTGACCAGGTCGAGCTTGCTGAAGCCGGACTGCAGCAATGCCTTGAACTGACTTTCGAGCTCCGCGCGCGGCTGTGCGGTGTCACCGCTGAACAAGCGCGAGGCGTGGTCGCTCAGGGTGTCGAGGAACGCTTTGGGCGGGAGCATGGGAAATTTCCTGAGACAAAGTGATGCGCAGTGTATCACGCAGCCATGGCCTGAAAAGCCGGACGCCCGCGCACGGTTTTCGCGCACAGTGGTGCCCGGCACTGCACCCTTGTTGTGCGCCGGCTCGCTCTGCTTCATCAAGGCGCTGCACAAAAGCCGCGCAGGGTGGCCAAATCTCGCGGTTTGCACGACATGGCAAGCTTTCTGCTTAGAGCCAAGAGACCCATGCACTGATGGACTCGTCGTGACGAGAACGGTGCGCAGCTTCAAGGGACGTGTTTCGTCAGCAGTCGTTTATCGGTTGTCGGTCCGGGCTGCGGGGTCGACGACGCGTTACAAAGCCAGGCACTGCGCTTAGACTTGATCCGGGTTTGTTTTCCTGGGGCAAGTCCACCAATTCGGGAGAGAGTTTCATGAAGCTAGTCACTGCCATCATCAAGCCATTCAAGCTGGACGACGTGCGCGAGTCGTTGTCGGAAATCGGCGTGCAAGGCATCACCGTTACCGAAGTCAAGGGTTTCGGTCGGCAGAAAGGCCATACCGAGCTGTATCGCGGCGCGGAGTACGTGGTCGACTTCCTGCCCAAGGTCAAGATCGACGTCGCCATCGATGACAAGGATCTGGATCGCGTCATCGAAGCCATCACCAAGGCCGCCAACACCGGCAAGATCGGCGACGGCAAGATTTTCGTGGTCAATCTGGAACAGGCGATTCGCATTCGTACCGGCGAAACCGATACCGACGCAATCTAAAAAAAAGCCGACACAACCCAACGCCCCAGGAGTAAACAATATGACTCTGCGTCAATTCGCAGGGCTAGGAGCCCTGTTGTCCCTCGCAATGCCAGGCCTTGCCCTGGCGGACGAGGCGGCAGCCCCCGTTCTCAACTCCGGCGATACCGCCTGGATGCTGACCGCGACCGCCCTCGTGCTGTTCATGACCATTCCTGGCCTGGCGTTGTTCTACGGCGGCATGGTGCGCTCCAAGAACGTGCTCTCGGTGATGATGCAGTGTTTCGCCATTACTGGCCTGATCAGCATCCTGTGGATGGTCTACGGCTATAGCCTGGCTTTCGACACCACTGGCATGGAGCAGGGCGTCGTCAACTTCAATTCGTTCGTCGGCGGGCTGTCCAAGGCTTTCCTCAGTGGCGTGACGCCGAGCAGCGTCACCGGCCCGGCGGCACTGTTCCCTGAGGCAGTGTTCATCACCTTCCAGATGACTTTCGCCATCATCACCCCGGCGCTGATCGTCGGCGCCTTCGCCGAGCGCATGAAGTTCTCCGCGATGCTGATCTTCATGGCCATCTGGTTCACCCTGGTCTATGCACCCATCGCGCACATGGTCTGGTCCGGCAACGGCGGCCTGATGTGGGACTGGGGCGTGCTGGACTTCGCGGGCGGCACCGTGGTGCATATCAACGCCGGTGTTGCCGGTCTGGTTGCGTGCATCGTGCTGGGCAAGCGCAAGGGCTACCCGACCACCCCGATGGCGCCGCACAACCTGGGCTACACCCTGATCGGCGCGGCCATGCTGTGGATCGGCTGGTTCGGCTTCAACGCCGGTTCGGCTGCAGCGGCGAACGGCACTGCCGGTATGGCAATGCTGGTCACCCAGATCGCCACCGCCGCTGCGGCGCTGGGCTGGATGTTCGCCGAGTGGCTGACCCACGGTAAGCCAAGCGCACTGGGCATCGCTTCGGGCGTGGTTGCTGGCCTGGTGGCCATCACCCCGGCGGCCGGTACTGTCGGTCCGATGGGTGCACTGGCAATCGGCCTGGTGGCCGGTGTTATCTGCTTCCTCTGCGCTACTACGCTCAAGCGCAAGATGGGCTACGACGACTCACTGGACGCCTTTGGCGTACACGGCATCGGCGGCATCGTCGGCGCGATTCTGACCGGCGTGTTCGCAGCGCCCGCGCTGGGTGGTTTCGGCACCGTCGAAGACATCGGCGCGCAGGTCTGGATCCAGCTCAAGGGCGTCGGCTTCACCGTGGTCTACACCGGTATCGTGACCTACGTCATCCTCAAGGTGCTGGATGCGGTGATGGGTCTGCGAGTCAACGAAGAAGAAGAGGCCGTGGGCCTTGACCTCGCGCAGCACAACGAGCGCGGCTACAACTTGTAACCGTTCGGAAAAAAATGCCCGGCTTGCCGGGCATTTTTTTGCCTGCGATTTGTCATCTGCTTCAGGTCCGGTGGGTTTGCCGCCGGGGCTGTCGGCTGCTGTAGCGATCGCGCGCGGCGGCTCAGTGCAAAACAGTCGCGAACAGGCTCTTTGCTTTTTCCCAGAGCGCGCTAGAATGCGCCCCGAACGGACGAGAACGGTATGTGGCAGCAAACCCTCATCACCTTGCGAGCCAGGCCTCGCGGGTTTCACCTGGTGACTGACGAGTTGCTCGCACAACTGCCGCGCCTGCGCGAATGCCGCGTGGGCCTGCTGCATTTGTGGCTGCAACACACTTCGGCGTCGTTGACCGTCAACGAAAACGCCGATCCGGCCGTTCGCCGGGACTTCGAGCGTTTCTTCAACCGCCTCGTGCCACAGGGTGCAGACGGTTTCGAACACAACGACGAAGGCCCCGACGACCTGCCAGCGCACTTCAAGGCCAGCTTGCTGGGCTGCCAGGTGACCGTTCCGGTGACCTCGGGAAGGCTGGCGACAGGTACCTGGCAAGGTATTTATTTGGGCGAGCATCGCGATCATGGCGGCGCGCGTCGGGTCCTTGCCACGCTGTATGGCGAGGACGCTTGACCGCTGGTTACCAGTGGATGTGAATTTTTTCCGGCAACCGTCGACATAAGGTAAAGCTGGGCTATAAATAATCTGCTTTCGCAAGTCATGAGGTAGAACATGAGCGACGATGATCTGGAAAACGACGACCTCGAAGTAGGCGAAGAAGACGAGGCCGAAGAGACCCTCGAGGCGGCTGCCGAAGACGTTGCGGAGGACGACGGTGGCGACACACCCGTGCCCGCTGCCAAGGGCAAGGCCAAGGCGGCGGTGTCGGTGGATGAACTACCGAGTATCGAAGCCAAGAACAAAGAGCGCGATGCGCTGGCTCGGGCGATGGAAGAGTTTCTGTCGCGTGGCGGCAAGGTGCAGGAAGTCGAGCCCAACGTGGTGGCCGATCCACCCAAGAAGCCCGACAACAAGTACGGCAGCCGCCCTATCTGAAGGCTCGTCGCTCGAAGCAACATTGAAAAAGCCCGCGGTCGCTGCGGGCTTTTTTGTGGGTGCGGGGCAGACACTGACGGCCTCTTCGCGGGCAGAGGGCTCGCCGCTCGCCCAGCTAGCCCAGTTGCAGCAGCAGTGCAGGCAACTGTGCCAGGCTGGCGATCTCGGCGTCGGGTTTGCCTTCGGCGGCCCATGGCTTGCCTTGCGGGTTGTACCAGATGGCCTTCATGCCCGCCTTCTGCGCGCCGGCGATGTCATCGCTGGGGTGATCGCCAATGTGCACCGATTCGTGGGCGCCCGCATCGCCCAGGCGCATGGCTTCCAGAAAGGGCCGCGAATCCGGCTTGCCCACGCCCAGGTCTTCGGCACACAGCGCAAAGGTGAAGAAATCGGCGATGCCCAGTCGACGCACATCGGCGTTGCCGTTGGTAACCACGCCCAGGGTATAACGCTGGCAAAGGATCTCCAGGGCTGGCTGGGCCTCGGGAAAGATGTCCACCTGATGCCGAGCGTGCAGGAATACCTCGAAGGCCTTGTCGGCCAGCGAGGCCGCTTCATCCTCGGCATAGCCAGCGTCTTGCATGGCGTGCCGCAGCACACGACGGCGCAGCGCGCTGATGCGGTGCTTGAGCGAAGGGTCGGCGTCGACCAGGCGCTGGCGGATCTGGAACAGGTGCTCGACCGGCACTGGGCCCAGTCTCGGCGCCTGGTCGGCCAGCCAGTCGCGCAGGATGGCTTCGGCGCTGACGATGACCGGGGCGGTGTCCCACAGGGTGTCGTCGAGGTCGAAAGTGATCAGCTTGATGCTCATGAGTCGCCGCCTTTGCGTTTTGCCCGTGGGTGGGCACTGTCGTAGACACTGGCCAGGTGCTGGAAGTCCAGGTGGGTATAGATCTGCGTGGTAGCGATGTCGGCGTGGCCAAGCATCTCCTGCACGGCGCGCAGGTCGTGGGACGACTCGAGCAGGTGGCTGGCAAACGAATGACGCAGCATGTGCGGATGCAGGTTCTGCCCCAGCTCACGCTCGCCGGCGGCCTTGACCCGTACCTGGATGGCACGCGGCCCGAGCCTGCGGCCCTGCTGGCTGACGAACACGGCATCGTCGACGGGGTTGCTCATCGAGCGCAGCGCCAGCCACTGCTCCAGCGCCGCGCGCGCCTTGCGACCCACGGGCAGCACACGGGTCTTGCTGCCCTTGCCATGCACCTGCACCAGGCCGTCGGCGAGGTCGAGCTGCCCGAGGTCGAGGCTGGTCAGCTCCGACAAGCGCAGACCCGAAGAATAGAACAGCTCGAGAATGGCCTGGTCGCGATGGGCCAGGAAGTCGTCTTCCACCGCACCTTCGAGCAGCTGCAGGGCGCGATCGGTGTCCAGCGTCTTGGGCAGGCGACGCTCGCCCTTGGGCGGCGCCAGGCCATTGGCCGGGTCGTGGCTGCAGAGGCCTTCGCGATTGAGGTAGCGATACAGGCCACGCACGGCCGAAAGCAGGCGCGCCAGACTGCGCGACGACTGCCCTTGCTGATGCTGGCGAGCGATCAGACGCCGCAGCAGCTGGATGTCCAGTGCCTGCCAGGTCGCCAGGCCTTCCTTCTCGCAGAATTCGACGACCTTGGTCAGGTCGCGCCGGTAGGCATCCAGGGTATGCACCGACACCTGGCGCTCACTGCGCAGGTGCGTGCAGTAGGCATCCAGTTGTTCGCGCACCTCAACGTACCGAGCGCAGCGCGCCGGTGTAGCGTGGCAATACCCGGCTGAGCACTTCGCCGATATGGCTGAGGAACAGCGTGCCCACCGAACTCTTGTAGTGCGCAGGGTCGCGGCTGCCGATGGCCAGTACGCCGTGCAGGCCTTGATGCAGCAATGGCACCAGCGCGGTCGAGCCGACCTGCGGGGCCTGGTCGCTGCCGAACAGGAACGCCAGTTCGTGTTCGCGCAAGGCACCACTGAGCGACTTGCCCTCCGACAACAGCCCACCGATGGCCTGCTGCGCTTCACCACTGGTCACGCTGCGGCCTACCGGGGCGGGAATGTCGTTGAACAGGATCAGGCTGACGAAGGGCACCTGGAAGTCTTCGCGCAGGCTGTCTTCGACGCTGATCACCAGCTCGTCCAGGGACGCGGCATCGAGCATGGCCAGAATCAGGCGGCGAGTCTTCTCGAACAGGCGATCGTTGTCGCGCGCGACCTCCATCAGGTGCGAAAGGCGCTGGCGCATCTCGCCGTTGCGGTCACGCAGCAGAGTCATCTGCCGTTCCACCAGCGACACCGTGTCGCCGCGCTGGTGGGGCAGGCGCAGCTGAGTCAGCAATTCCTCATGCTGCTCGAAGAACGCCGGGTTGGCGGCAAGAAAGTCGGCCACGGCCGAAGCCTCCAGGACCTCCGCAGGCGCGGGTACTTGAGGCTGATCGGTCATTGGCTGTACTCGCTCATAAACGCACTTGTCCTTCGAAGACCCGCGTTGCGGGACCGGTCATGATCACCGAATGGCCTGGCCCGGCCCATTCGATGGACAGGCGGCCGCCCGGCAGGTCGAGCAGCAGTGGCGAATCCATCCAGCCCTGGCTGATGGCCGCAACCGCAGCGGCGCAGGCGCCGGTGCCACAAGCCTGGGTCTCGCCGGCGCCACGCTCCCAGACACGCAACTGCGCGCGGGTGCGATCGACTACGTGCAGAAAGCCCACGTTCACCCGTGCCGGAAAGCGCGGATGGTGTTCGATCTTCGGCCCCAGTGCGTGCACCGGCGCATTGTTGATGTCGTCGACACGCAGCACTGCGTGGGGGTTGCCCATGGACAGGGCGGCGATCTCGACGCTCTGGCCATCGACGGACAGCTCGTAGCTGCGCGCCTGGGAGTCGGCCTGGAACGGGATGTCGGCCGGCACCAGGCGCGGCGGGCCCATGTCGACGCTGATCTGACCATCGCTGCGGACGTCCAGAGTAATGATGCCGCCCTTGGTTTCCACGCGAATGGTCTTCTTGGCCGTAAGACGCTTGTCCAGCACGAAGCGGGCGAAGCAGCGCGCGCCGTTGCCGCATTGCTCCACCTCCGAACCGTCGGAATTGAAGATGCGATAGCGGAAGTCGACATCGGGATTGTTCGGCGCTTCGACCAGCAGCAATTGATCGAAGCCGATGCCGGTGTGGCGATCGCCCCACTGCTTGGCATGCTTGGGCAGGATATGGGCATGTTGGCTGACCAGGTCCAGCACCATGAAGTCGTTGCCCAGGCCATGCATCTTGGTAAAACGCAGTAGCATGGGATTACTCCGGCAACAGGCTTTCGCCGGCGAAAAGCTCGGCCACGGTTTCGCGGCGGCGTACTTCGAATGCCTGGTCACCATCGACCAGCACCTCGGCACAGCGGCCGCGCGTGTTGTAGTTCGAGCTCATGACGAAACCGTAGGCGCCGGCCGAATGCACGGCCAGCAAGTCGCCTTCGGCCAGCACCAGTTCACGCTCCTTGGCCAGGAAGTCACCGGTTTCGCAGATCGGCCCGACGATGTCGTAGGCACGTGCCTGACCTTCCCGCGGCTTGACCGGGCTGACATTCATCCATGCCTGGTACAGGGCCGGGCGGATCAGGTCGTTCATCGCCGCGTCGACGATGGCGAAATCCTTGTGCTCGGTATGCTTGAGGTATTCCACCTGAGTCAGCAAGACCCCGGCATTGGCCACGATGAACCGCCCCGGCTCGAACACCAGGGTCAGCTCGCGACCGTCCAGGCGCTCGCGCACGGCCTGGATGTAGTCGGCAACCAAGGGCGGCTGCTCTTCGCTGTAGCGCACGCCCAGGCCACCGCCCAGGTCGATGTGGCGCAGGTAGATGCCGCAGTCGCCAAGGCGATCGACCAGGTCGAGCAAGCGATCCAGGGCGTCGAGGAACGGTGCCAGCGTGGTCAGTTGCGAGCCGATGTGGCAATCCACGCCGATCACGTCGAGGTTGGGCAACTGCGCGGCACGTACATAGACGTCTTCGGCTGCAGCGATGTCGATGCCGAACTTGTTCTCTTTCAAGCCCGTGGAAATGTACGGGTGGGTGCCCGCGTCGACGTCCGGATTGACCCGTAGCGACACAGGCGCGCGCACGCCCAGCTCGGCGGCGACTTCCTGCAGGCGTTCCAGCTCGTCGGTGGATTCGACGTTGAAGCAGTGCACGCCTACTTCGAGGGCGCGGCGCATGTCGGCGCGGGTCTTGCCGACGCCGGAAAACACCACGCGCTCGGCGCGCCCGCCCGCGGCCAGCACGCGCTCCAGTTCGCCGCCCGAGACGATGTCGAAACCGGCGCCCAAACGCGCCAGGACATTGAGCACGGCCAGGTTGGAGTTGGCCTTCACGGCAAAGCAGACCAGCGACGGGGTGCCCTGCAGGGCATCGGCGTAGGCGTTGTACTGCGCCTCGATGTGGGCGCGCGAGTAGACGTACGTCGGCGTGCCGAAGCGCTGGGCCACGGCCGACAGGGCTACGCCTTCGGCAAACAGTTCACCGTCGCGGCGTTGAAAAGCGTCCATGGTGTTCCCTTAGTAGTGCTTGTGCGGTTGCGACGACTTGGCTTGGTCCTCGGGAGATTTGCTGTCATCGGGCAGGTACAGCGGGCCCTTTTGACCACAGGCGGACACCAGGCAGGCAACGGCGACGAGCGCGGCCAGGGAAGAGATCAGGCGCTTCATGGCGAAATCCTTTGTATAAGCAGTAATTGCGCCCGAGTATACCCAGCGCCCGGCATGGTGGCTATGCAGGTGGGCCGCCAGCGGTGCCACCGATCCAGACGGGTGCATTATGCTTTGCATAAACCGCTGGCTGCTCGTATCTTGCCGCCCGTAGCGCGAACAGACACTTTCCGAGGTTCCTGCAATGAGTTTGACCGAAGCCCGTTTCCACGACCTGGTCGATGCCACCCAGCAGGCGCTGGAGGAGTTGCTCGAAGACCACGCCGACGACATCGAAATTTCCGCCGGCATGATGACCATCAAGTTCGACAACGGCAGCCAGCTGATCATCAGCCGCCAGGAGCCGCTGCGCCAGCTGTGGCTTGCCGCGCGCTCCGGTGGCTATCACTTCGATTACGACGAAGAGTCGGGCAAGTGGCGCTGCGAGAAATCCGAGGAATTGCTGGGCGAGGTACTGGCCCGGGCGACCGAGGAACAGGCCGGCGTCGAGCTGGATTTCGAAGAGATCTGATGGTGAGCCAGCCCGCACGCGCCCCCAAGCCGCTCTACAGCAACGTCAGCCCGTCGGTACAGTCACCTTGCGTGAGCCTGTGCCGGCTGGACGAAGAACGCGTTTGCCAAGGGTGTTTCCGCCATGTCGAGGATATCCGCGCCTGGCGCTCGGCCGATGACGATACGCGGCGCCAGATCATCGCTGTGGCCGAGCAGCGCCGCTCGCAGGCGCTGTCGGCGCCTGCTGGCGACTGACAGCCCCTGCTTTCATCAAGCCCATGCTCAGGCAGGCTCGGCCACCGTCAGGATGGTGAGCAATGACTGCGCGTGCCCGGCAGCCTCATGGCCCAGGCTGGTCAGGTAGCCGCCATCGGGCTTGGTGATCAATTCCTTTTCATGCAGGCGAGTCGCGGCGGCAATGGCCGCAGGTGATGCAGTGTGGTGGATTTTCAGACCTTCCATGGTGTTGCCGAGGTTGAACAGGGCAAGGATTTCCAGCTCGGCAACCAGTTCCGGGGTGTAGGACGACATAGGCGCTCCCGACTTTCTTATGGAATGAACGACAGCACCGAGGGGCGCTGAACGCTGTACCCCGACACCGTGGCAGCGGGGTTTTTCCAGTGTAGTCAGCCGCAGGCGAACGCGCCTGTTCAGCGTCAGACTTTTTCCGCTGGCAGCTCGGGCAAGGCGCGCAGAGCGGCTTCGTACCAGGCCGTGTCGAACGCGCGATCCTGCTCCAGAATGGCATCGATCTCGATCGCCAGTACATGAGCCATCATGTTGAGGATGTCCTCGCGCTCATAGCCCACCAGCGTCAGTTTGTTGAACGTGGCCTTGGCCGCGGGCGGGTTGTCGCTTTCGATCTGATTCTCGATGGCTTGGGTGAGGGTGGCTTCGGCAAATGCTTCGTCGTCGTCTGGCAGGTTGTCGCTCATGGGGATGTTCTCGATCAGGGTCAATGTCGGGTTCTGGGGGGAGCCCTTCGCGGGCAGAGACCCGCTCCCACAGGATATCTAACATCTACTGTGGGAGCGGGGCGCGAAGAGGCCGGACCTGCCAAACGCCTAGCGAGCCGCCAGCAAATCGCGGCCGCGAGCGACTGCCGCACGTACCTGAGCCGGCGCCGTGCCGCCGATGTGGTCGCGGGCATTGACCGAGCCTTCCAGGGTCAATACCTCGAACACGTCCGCATCGATCTGGTCGCTGAACCGGCGCAGCTCTTCCAGGCTCATTTCCGCCAGGTCCTTGCCGGTGTCCACGCCATGCTTGACCGCATGCCCGACGATCTCGTGGCAATCGCGGAACGGCAGGCCACGGCGCACCAGGTAATCGGCGAGGTCGGTGGCGGTGGAGAAACCACGCAGCGCGGCTTCGCGCATCATGGCGTGCCTGGGCTTGATGGCCGGGATCATGTCGGCAAAGGCCCGCAGCGAGTCGCGCAGCGTGTCGGCGGCGTCGAACAGCGGTTCCTTATCTTCCTGGTTGTCCTTGTTGTAGGCCAGCGGCTGGCCCTTCATCAGGGTCAGCAGGCCCATCAGCGCACCGAATACCCGGCCGCTCTTGCCGCGCACCAGTTCCGGTACGTCGGGGTTCTTCTTCTGCGGCATGATCGAGCTGCCGGTGCAGAAGCGGTCGGGCAGGTCGATGAACTGGAATTGCGCGCTGGTCCACAGCACCAGCTCTTCGGAGAAGCGCGACAGGTGCATCATCGCGATGCTGGCCGCAGCGCAGAATTCGATGGCGAAGTCACGGTCCGAAACGCCATCCAGCGAGTTGCCGCCGACGGCTTCGAAGCCCAGCAGCGTGCAGGTCAGCTCGCGGTCGATGGGGTAGGTGGTGCCGGCCAGCGCGGCGCTGCCCAGCGGCATGCGGTTGGTGCGCTTGCGGCAATCGACCAGGCGTTCATGGTCGCGGCTGAGCATTTCGAACCACGCCAGCAGGTGATGCCCGAAGGTTACCGGCTGCGCGGTCTGCAGGTGGGTGAAGCCCGGCATGATGGTGTCGGCCTCGCGCTCGGCCTGTTCCAGCAAGCCCTGCTGCAGGCGGGTGATTTCGCTGAGGATGAGGTCGATCTCGTCACGCAGCCACAGGCGAATGTCGGTGGCCACCTGATCGTTGCGGCTGCGTCCGGTGTGCAGCTTCTTGCCGGTGACACCGATGCGATCGGTCAGGCGCGCTTCGATGTTCATGTGCACGTCTTCCAGATCCGTGCGCCAGTCGAACTGGCCCGCCTGGATTTCCTGCTCGATGGTGCGCAGGCCATCGACGATGGTGTCGCGCTCCGCATCGGTCAGCACACCGACCTTGGCCAGCATGGTGGCGTGGGCGATCGAGCCCATGATGTCATGGCGGTACAGGCGCTGGTCGAAATCGACCGAGGCGGTGAAGCGGGCGACGAAGGCGTCGACGGGTTCACTGAAGCGGCCGCCCCAGGACTGGTTGGTCTTGTCAGTGCTCATGAATTGGCTCGTGCAAGGCGTGAACGGGAAATTGCCGCAATAATAACAAATGCGGCCCGGGTCTGTTGGCGGCATAGTGCAGGTGTCTATTGTCTGCATTCACCCCGTCGCGAGCCCTCTGCCCGCGACGGGGCCCGCAACACACCACAGCAGCCAGGAACCGTACATGTTCAGCAAGCCGTCGAACACTTCCGAACCGGATTTCTTCCTGCCCGAGCTTTGCCTGCCCCAGGCACTGTTGATGCTGATCGTGCTGGCGCAGTTGCTGGTGTTCGTGCTGGTGCTGGCCGAACCCATGAACCCAGGCTTCAACTGGGTGCGCCTGGCCCTGACTTCGCTGTTCGTGCAATGGATCGTGCTGCTCTCGGCGGCCTTGCTCTGTGCCCTGCGCCCCTGGCTGGCGCGCCTGCGCCCCGGTATGGCGGGTGGGTTGTGCTGCGCCCTGGTGGTGGGCCTGACCCTCGCGGGCACGGCGGTGATCGACTACTTCCAGTTGGGCGGGCTCGACACGCCGACCGTGGAGGTCAATCGGTACCTGCGCCACGCCCTGATCGGGCTGATCATGTCGGCCCTGCTGCTGCGCTACTTCTACCTGCAGAGCCAGTGGCGGCGCCAGCAACAGGCCGAATTGCAGTCGCGTATCCAGGCCCTGCAGGCGCGCATTCGCCCGCACTTCCTGTTCAACAGCTTGAACAGCATCGCCAGCCTGGTGGTCAGCGATCCGGTCAAGGCCGAGCAGGCGGTGCTCAATCTGTCCGACCTGTTTCGTGCCAGCCTGGCCCAGCCCAACAGCCTGGTGATGTGGCGTGATGAGGTGGAGTTGGCCAAACGTTATTTATCGATTGAGCAATATCGTCTCGGCGAGCGTCTACAGTTGCACTGGAGGATCGAAACAATCCCGGATGATCTGCCGATCCCCCAACTTACTTTGCAACCGTTGTTGGAGAATGCGCTGGTACATGGCATCGCCCCTTTGATTTCGGGCGGGGTGGTCAGCGTGGAGGCCGACTACAAAGGGGGAGAGTTCATATTGACCATCAGCAATCCCTACCAAGAGGCCGCCACAGCGCAGGCGTCGGGCGGAACCCAGCAGGCGCTGGCAAACATTGGCGCTCGACTTGCGGCACTTTTCGGTCCGCGCGCAAGTCTTAGCGTGAATCGCCGTGACGGTCGTCACTTCACTTGTCTACGTTATCCATGTGCGAGACTCACGCAGGAATCCAGCGCTCTATGAATGTCCTGATCGTTGATGACGAACCCCTTGCCCGCGAACGTTTGAGCCGACTGGTTGGCGAGCTCGAGGGCTACCATGTGCTCGAACCCGGCGCCAGCAACGGCGAAGAAGCCTTGAGCATGATCGAGGCACAGAAGCCGGACGTAGTCCTGCTCGACATTCGCATGCCCGGCCTGGATGGCCTGCAGGTCGCCGCCAGGCTGTGCGAGCGCGACACGCCGCCGGCGGTGGTGTTCTGCACCGCCCATGACGAGTTTGCCCTGGATGCCTTTCAGGTCAGTGCCGTGGGCTACCTGGTCAAGCCAGTGCGCTCCGAACACCTGCTCGAAGCGTTGAAGAAGGCGGAAAAACCCAACCGCGTGCAACTGGCCGCCCTGACACGTCCGGCGGCCGAGGCGGGGACCGGTCCGCGCAGCCATATAAGCGCAAGAACCCGCAAGGGCATCGAGTTGATTCCGTTGGATCAGGTTATCTACTTCATTGCCGATCACAAGTACGTCACCCTGCGCCACGAAGGCGGCGAGGTCTTGCTCGATGAACCGCTCAAGGCGTTGGAAGACGAGTTTGGCGATCGCTTCGTGCGTATCCATCGCAACGCCCTGGTGGCCCGCGAGCGCATCGAGCGCTTGCAGCGCACGCCCCTGGGTCACTTTCAGCTCTATCTGAAGGGGCTCAACGGCGACGCGCTGATCGTCAGCCGACGCCATGTGGCCGGCGTGCGCAAGATGATGCAGCACCTCTAGCCCTCAGCAGGCCTGCCCAGTCCGCCGGGCTGGGCGCGGCCTGGCGCACAGCTGGTATCATCGTCCGCTAATCTTCATACGGATCGATTCATGCCCATTCGCGAAATCCGCATCGCCACCCGTAAAAGCGCGCTTGCTCTGTGGCAGGCCGAATACGTCAAGGCCCGCCTGGAGCAGGCGCATCCCGATCTGCAGGTCACCCTGGTGCCGATGGTCAGTCGCGGCGACAAGCTGCTCGACTCACCCTTGTCGAAGATCGGCGGCAAGGGGCTGTTCGTCAAGGAGCTGGAAACCGCCCTGCTCGAAGGCACGGCGGACATCGCCGTGCACTCGATGAAAGACGTGCCGATGGACTTCCCCGACGGGCTGGGGCTGTACTGCATCTGCGAGCGCGAAGACCCTCGCGACGCCTTCGTTTCCAACGCCTGGGACAGCCTGGAGGCGCTGCCGCCCGGCAGCATCGTCGGCACCTCCAGCCTGCGTCGCCAGACCCAGCTGCTGGCGCGACGTCCCGACCTGCAGATCCGCTTTCTGCGCGGCAACGTCAACACCCGCCTGGCCAAGCTCGATGCCGGTGAATACGACGCGATCATTCTGGCTGCGGCCGGCCTGATCCGCCTGGGCTTCGAAGAGCGCATCACCACCAGCATCAGCGTCGAAGACAGCCTGCCTGCGGGCGGCCAGGGCGCGGTCGGCATCGAGTGCCGGACGGCCGACAGCGAGATCCACGCGCTGCTGGGGTCATTGCATCACCGCGATACCGAATTTCGCGTGAGCGCCGAGCGTGCCCTGAACAAACACCTCAACGGTGGCTGCCAAGTGCCCATCGCCTGTTACGCCGTGCTCGAAGGGGAGCAGATCTGGCTGCGCGGCCTGGTGGGCGACCCGGCTGGGCAGCGTCTGCTGCATGCTCAGGCACGCGCGCCGCTGGCCGATGCGCAACAGTTGGGCGTACAGGTGGCCGAAGCCCTGCTGGAGCAGGGCGCCGACGACATTCTGCGCGCGGTGTACGGCGAGGCCGGTCATCCTTGAACCCCTGGCGAGTGTTGCTGACCCGACCCTGCGACGAGTGCGCGCTGCAAGCCCAGGCGCTGCTGGAACAGGGCGTGTTCGCGGCGAGCCTGCCATTGCTGGCGATCGAGCCGCTAGCGGACAGCGACACTCAGCGGCAGGTGTTGGCCGAACTGAATCGATACAATGCCGTGATCGTGGTCAGCAAGCCCGCCGCGCGCCTGGCCCTGGACCGCGCGCCTGCCAACCTCGGGCAGACCTCGTGGTTCAGCGTCGGTGCCGGCACGGCGGCCATTCTCGAAGAGCGTGGGCTGACCGTGACGTATCCTGAAACAGGAGACGATAGCGAAGCCTTGCTGAATCTGGCCCAATTGCGCGTCGCATTGGCAAGCCCCCATCCACGGGTGCTGATCATCCGTGGCGAAGGCGGACGCGAGGCTCTGGCCGAGCACTTGCGTGAGCAGGGCGCGACGGTAGAGTATCTGCAACTGTACCGACGCAGCATTCCGGTCTACCCACCGGGTGCGCTGGCGTCCCGTATCGCATCGGAACGCTTGAACGCCTTGGTGGTCAGCAGTGGGCAGGGTTTTCAACACTTGCACCAATTGGCAGGCGAGCAGTGGTCGGTGATCCGTACCCTGCCGCTGTTCGTGCCCAGCCCGCGGGTAGCTGCGCTGGCGCGTGAAGCCGGTGCGGTGAATGTTGTGGATTGCCGAGGTGCCAGTACCTCGGCGTTGCTGGCGGCGCTGCGCACGCAGGCCGCACCCAGATCGTAAGGCGCGACCGCCAGCGAGGCGACCGCGCCCCTATGCAAAGGATGGACACGTGAGCGAAACAGCCTTGCCCAAAGACGAATCCAAGAGCGCCCCACAGGTGCCTTTCGAACAGCCAGCCGCCTTGCCCCCGCAGCGCTCGGCCAATGGCAACGGCTTGGCGATCATTGCGCTGCTGCTTGCCGCTGCCGGTCTGGCCGCAGCAGGCTGGGGCGTGTGGCAGGTGCGCACGCTGACCGCCGGCCATCAGCAGCAGTCGCGGGTGATCGAAGGGCTCGCCACGCAAACGCTGACGCTGGAACACAACGAACGGCAACTCAGTGCCGATCTCGCGCAGTTGCCCGACTCCAACGAACTCGAAGACCGCCACCGCCTGCTCGCCCAGTTGCAGGGTGATCAGCAGCGCTTGAGCCAGCGCCTGGAAACCGTGCTGGGCGCCAGCCGCAAGGACTGGCGTCTGGCCGAAGCGGAGCACCTGCTGCGCCTGGCCAGCCTGCGCCTGTCTGCTCTGCAGGACGTCACCAGCGCCAAGGCGCTGGTGCAGGGCGCCGACGAAATCCTGCGCGAGCAGGACGACCCGCAGGCCTTCGCCGCACGCGAGCAACTGACCCGCAGCCTGGCGTCGCTGCAAGGCACCACCCAGCCGGATCGCACCGGGCTGTTCCTGCAGCTGAGCGCCTTGCGCGAGCAGGCCACGCAGTTGACGGCGCTGGCGCCCGAATTCCAGGCGGCCGCGGCAGCTGCGCAGGGCAACTCACCAGAAGGCGAAACCCGCTGGCGCCAGTGGTGGAACAAGATTTCCGGTTTCTTCCGGGTCGACTTCAGCCCCGACGACAGCATCCGGCCGTTGCTCGCCGGGCAGAGCCTGAGTCAGGTTCGCCTGGCCTTGAGCCTGGCGCTGGAGCAGGCCCAGTGGGCCGCGCTCAATGGTCAGGGCAAGGTGTATACGCAAGCGCTGGACGACGCCCGCAGTATTCTGGTGGCGGGCTTCAATCGCGAGAATGGCCCGACCCAGGCCATGATCGAACAGTTGACCGCCCTGAAGAATCAGCCGGTTTCGGTCACCACACCTGATCTGGATGCAAGCCTCAACGCCATCCAGGCCTACCTGCAACATCGTCACACACCGGTCGAAGGCCTGCAGAAGTCGACCGAAGCAGCGCCGGCCGCTGTGGAGAGCCAACCATGAAACGGTTCTACGTGATCCTGTTTCTGGTGATTGCCGCCATGGTCGGCCTCGGCCTGGCCGTGGCCAAACACCCCGGCTACGTATTGATCGACTACCCCCATGTGATGCGCTACGAGTCGGGCCTGTGGAGCACGCTGCTGGCGTTGCTGGTGCTGGTCTTGGTGGCGTTCGTCGTCTACCTGCTGATCAGCGTTCTGGTCAGCTCCGGCCGCGTGGTCAATCCATGGTCGGGCCGCAATCGCAATCGCCGCGTGCAGACATCCATCGAGAAGGGCCAGCTGGACCTCGCCGAAGGGCGCTGGGCCAGTGCCCAGAAGCACTTGCAGCACGCAGCCGAAAATGAACGCCAGCCATTGCTCTATTACCTCGGCGCAGCACGCGCCGCCAATGAACAGGGCCGCTACGAAGACAGTGACAGCCTGCTCGAACGGGCCCTGGCACGTCAGCCACAAGCGGAATTGGCAATTGCCTTGAGCCATGCTCAGTTGCAGAGCGATCGCGGCGACAGTGACGGTTCCCTGCAGACCCTGCAGGCCATGCACGAGCGTCATCCGCGTAACGTGCAGGTGCTGCGGCAGCTGCAGCGTGTGCATCAGCAGCGTGGTGACTGGCCAGCAGTGGTCAAGCTGCTGCCACAACTGCGCAAGGACAAGGCCCTGCCGGCGGCCGAACTCGCCGAGCTCGAGCGACGTGCCTGGGGCGAGAACCTGAGCGTGGCGGCGCACGCGCCCGTGCAGGAACAAGGGCAGGGAGAGGCCGGCCTGGCTGCACTGGAGCGCGCCTGGCAGGCACTCAGCTCGGCACAGCGCCAGGAACCCGCATTGGTGCTCGCCTATGCCGAGCAACTGCGTCAGGTGGGTGCCCAAGCCCAGGCTGAAGACGTGCTACGGACTGCGCAGAAGCGTCAGTACGACACGCACCTGGCTCGCCTCTATGGCCTGGTGATCGGCACTGACCCTGCGCGCCAACTGCAGACTGCCGAAGGCTGGCTCAAACAGCACCCCCACGATGCCGGGTTGTTGCTGACCCTGGGTCGCCTGTGCCTGCAGAACCGCTTGTGGGGCAAGGCCCGCGACTACCTGGAAAGCAGCCTGCGCCTGCAGCGCAGCCCGGAAACCTGCGCAGAACTTGCACGCCTGCTCGCCCAGTTGGGCGATACCGAACGCAGCAACCAGTTGTTCCAGGAAGGCCTCGGGCTGCTTGACGAACGGTTGCTGGCTGCACCCCTGCCCACTTCGGTGCGCACGCTCTGAATTGCTTTCGCGTGTAGAACGAGGCCGCGCCACTGCTCTGCCCCCGTGCGCACCCGGAGGCAGGGGCAGGCGCCAGTAAAACCGGCATTTGGCGCAATGTCCCCCTGATTAAACGCTTGTATGAACTTTATCCGATGCGTACCTTGATGCCATTGGCGCACGGGCATAATCTCCCCCTGCATGTACATCGACATTCGCCGTCACAGACCGCGAATCGGTCCGAGCCCTGCTTCCTGTCGTACAGGAGCGCGAAGCCGGGCATGACCCACAAGGGAAGCACTCATCATGTTGGAAAGTTGCCAGAATGCCCAGGAACGTTGGGGCGGAGTTCACCTGCTGATCGATCGCTGGCTGCAGGAGCGCAATGAGCTGATCAAGGCGTTCGATGCATTGGGCGACACGCCTCAGGCCCTGGTCGAAGATCGCAAGAGGCTGCAGGATTTCTGCGGCTTGCTGGTCGACTACACATCGGCCGGCCATTTTGAAATCTACGAACAGTTGACCGACGAAGCCAAGGCGTTCAATGACAAGCGTGGTCTGGAACTGGCCGACACGATCTGGCCACGCATCGACGAAATCACCCAGAAAGCGCTCGACTTCAACGATTACTGCGACAAGGGCGACTGCTCCGATGCCGCCGTCATTCTGGACAAGCTCAAGGAGCTGGGTCGGTTGTTGCACGAGCGCTTCGAGCTCGAGGACTGCCTGATCGAGGTCTTGCACAACGCTCACAAGGAAGAGTCCGTCGCCCAGGCGTGACTCTCTTTCGACGCGGCCCTAAGGGGCCGTGGCCAGCAGATGAATGTCGAACGTCAGCGGTGTATTGGGTGGTATCAAGGCACCGGCGCCGTCTGTTCCATAGGCGTGCGCCGATGCAATGACCACACGCCACTTCGCGCCGACCGGCATCTGCGGCAACACCGTACGCCAGCCCTCGATGACGCTGTCCAGGCGAAACCACTGCGCCTGGGTGCTTTGGTCGAACACGCTGCCGTCGGGCAGCTTCCCCACGTATTGAACCTGCACACGTCCATCGGCGGTGGCAGGTGCCCCTGCGCCAGGTTCCAGTACGGTTACCAGAATGCCCTCAGCGATCTCCCGCACCCCGGCCTTGGCTCGTTCGGCGGCCATGAAGCGGCGCTCGGCGGCCAGCGCCTGTTCCGTATCGGCTGCTTCGTCAGGCTTGTCCGTCTTGTCCGTCTTGTCCGCCTGTGCCTGATACTGAGCCAGCAATTGGCCGATGCGCTCGTCGCTCAATGCCAGCGGCTCTTGTCGATACGCCTCCTGCAAGCCCTTGAGCAGGGCGTCGAGTTGAAGCCCGGGGGCGTCCTGGCGCAGGCGTTCCCCCAGGCTGGCGCCCACACTGTAGGCCAGGTCGCGGGCACCGTCCGGCGCAGCTTGCGCGTGCGCTTGTGGCAGGGCCAGGGACAATGGCACCAGGGACAACGACAACAGCAGGCGAGGCAACATCACATTCTCCAGGACAAGACACGGCGAGCATGGACCGATTATGCCACCGACCGGGAAACGGGGCCTCGCGGACACAGTCAACATGTTCTGGCGGCTCTACAGCCACAGGTCTAGTATGAGCCTCTACCCATCGGCCAGGAGGTAACCCATGTCGGCTAACAAGAAGCCCGTAAACACCCCGTTGCATTTGCTTCAACAGCTTTCCGGCAGTTTGCTCGAGCACCTCGAAAGTGCATGTTCCCAGGCCTTGGCCGATGCTGAAAAACTGCTCGCCAAGCTCGAGAAGCAGCGCGGCAAGGCTCAGGAAAAACTGCACAAGTCGCGCACCAAAGTGCAGGACGCTGCTACTGCCGGCAAGAAAAAGAAGCAAGCCAAGGCGCACGACTCGGTGAGCGAACTCGAACAACTGCTCGACGAGCTCAAGGACCGCCAGGCCGAAACCCGCGCCTACATCGTCGAGCTCAAGCGCGACGCCCAGGAAAGCCTGAAACTGGCGGCCGGGGTAGGGCGCGTCCAGGAAGCGGCGAGCAAGGCAATCGAAACCCGTTCGGCCAAGCCCAAGGCAACCCCTGCGGTCGCGGCCAAGTCGGCCAGCCCGGCAGCCAAGCCTGCCGCTCGCACGCCCGCCAAGAGCACCCCAGCCGGGTCGACTGCACGTGCGGCCGCGAAGCCTGCAGCCAGCAAAACCACCCGTGTAGCTGCCGCAGCCACTGCGAGCAAGCCGGCGGTTTCCCGCAGCACTACCCGCAAGGCCCTGGCGGCCCCGGGCGCGGCGGTCAAGCCTGACGCCAAGGCACCCGCCAAGCCGGCTGCGCGGCCGGCCAGAAAGCCTGCGGCCGCCAAGTCGCTTGCCGCAGCCGTGCATTCGAGTGCGACCGAGTCCGGTGCTCCCGCCACTGGCGCTCAGGACGACAAGGGCGACGCATCTTCGAGCCAAGCCTGAGTCTCCCTGGCTGCCACGCCCAGCACGTGCAACGCCGCGCTCGAGTGCGCGGCCGTTGCGGGTAGCAAAGCAGGCAGCCAGGTCATGCTCAAGCCCTGCGTAGCGAGGGGCCAAGGTGCGGCCTGATCGTGCAGGCGCTGCAGCAACTGGCGTTCGGCGTTCAGTTCCAGTGCCTTGACCGATTCGCGCAGGTGCATCAGCTCAGGGTCTTGCACGGCCTGGGCTCGCCACTGCTGGCGCAATTCGCGCAAGGGTCGCACCACGTCCTCATGCCAAGGCGTGGCGATCGCCTCCAGCAGCGTCACCCGTTCGCATGTGCAGGCCACGCCCCTGGCATCCAGCCAGGCACCGCACAGCAGCAGGCACACGTTGGCGCCACCTGCCTGCAGCTGCAGGCAGGTGGTTTCGATGCCTGGTCGGGCATAGAGGTCCAGGGCAAACTTCCACAACTCATCATGCATCGTGCTACTCGCGCCAGTGGGCAAGGAAGCTGGTAGACTTCGCCGCCATTATGATCCGACTTCAGAACCTCACTTTACAGCGTGGCCCGCAGCGTCTGCTAGAAGACGCCGAGCTGACCCTGCACGCCGGTCAGAAAGCCGGCCTCATCGGCGCCAACGGTGCTGGCAAATCCAGCCTGTTCGCCTTGCTGCGTGGCGAGCTTGTGCCCGACTCCGGCAATTGCTACCTGCCCGCCGATTGGCGTATCGCCCACATGCGCCAGGAAGTCGATACCCTCGAACGCATTGCGGTCGACTACGTACTCGATGGCGATGTGCGTCTGCGCGAAGTGCAGCAGGCACTGGCGGACGCCGAGGCCACGCAGGACGGTGCGGCCCAGGCGCGCCTGCATGCCGAGCTCGACAGTGCCGACGGCTATACCGCGGACGCACGTGCACGCAAGCTGCTCGCAGGGCTTGGTTTCAGCAACGAGCAGATGGACCGTCAGGTCGGTGATTTTTCCGGGGGCTGGCGGATGCGCCTGAGCCTGGCTCAGGCTTTGATGTGCCCTTCCGACCTGCTGCTGCTCGACGAACCGACCAACCACCTGGATCTCGACGCCATTCTGTGGCTCGAGGACTGGCTCAAGGGCTATCCCGGCACCCTGCTGTTGATCTCCCACGACCGCGACTTCCTCGACGAAGTCGTCGATCACGTGGCCCACGTCGAACAGCAGAAGCTGACCCTGTACCGTGGTGGCTACAGCGCCTTCGAACGCGCCCGTGCCGAACGCCTGGCGCAGCAGCAGCAAGCGTACGAGAAGCAGCAGGTGCAGCGCGCGCACATGGAGAAGTACATTGCGCGCTTCAAGGCCCAGGCCACCAAGGCGCGTCAGGCGCAGAGCCGGATCAAGGCCCTGGAGCGCATGGAAGAGCTGTCGGCGGCACACGTCGACTCGCCCTTCGACTTCGTGTTCCGCGAATCGGTGAAGATCTCCAGCCCCTTGCTCGACCTGTCCGAAGGTCGGCTGGGCTACGGCGAAACGGCCGTGCTGGAGAAGGTCAAGCTGCAGCTTGCCCCCGGTGCGCGGATTGGCCTGTTGGGCCCCAATGGCGCGGGCAAGTCGACCCTGATCAAGAACCTCGCTGGCGAGCTCACGCCCATCGGCGGACGCCTGGTACGTGGCGAGAACCTGGTGGTGGGCTATTTCGCCCAGCACCAGCTGGACTCCCTGGACAGCAAGGCCAGCCCGTTGCTGCATCTGCAGCGGCTGGCACCGGGCGAGCGTGAGCAGGTACTGCGCGACTTCCTCGGTGGCTTCGATTTCCGTGGCGCGCGCATCGATGAACCGGTGCTGAATTTCTCCGGTGGCGAAAAGGCCCGCCTGGCGCTGGCGTTGATTGCCTGGGAACGGCCCAACCTGTTGCTGCTCGACGAACCGACCAACCACCTCGACCTGGAGATGCGCCTGGCCCTGACCATGGCCTTGCAGGAGTTCAGTGGTGCGGTGCTGGTGGTGTCCCACGACCGGCATCTGCTCAAGAGCACCACCGACGATTTCCTGTTGGTGGCCGATGGCAAGGTCGAGCCGTTCGATGGCGATCTGGACGACTACGCGCGCTGGCTGGTGGATTATCGCCAGCGTCATGCCTCGGTCAGCAATACCCCGGTCAACCTCGACAAGACCGACAGGAAAGCCCAGCGGCAGGCCGCGGCCGCGCTGCGTCAGCAACTGGCACCGCACAAGCGCCAGGCCGACAAGCTGGAGCGCGATCTGGGTGAAGTGCACGAGAAACTGGCGAAGATAGAAGCCGCCTTGTCCGACAGCGCCCTCTACGAGGCCGCGCGCAAGGATGAACTACGCGACCAACTTGCCCAACAGGCCAAGCTCAAGGTGCGCGAGGGTGAGCTGGAAGAGCAGTGGATGGAAGCGCTGGAACTGCTCGAAGACATGCAGGCGCAGCTCGAGGCATTGGCCTGATACTGGGGCTTGATGCCGAGCTGCCTGCACGGGCCCATAGCCAAATTCGCTGCGCCGTTTTACCTTAGGCTGTCCCTATTCGAGCGTCGAGGTTCGTATGCTGCTGGAAACCTGGTTGGCCTTTTTGGTGGCGTGCTGGATCATCAGTCTTTCGCCTGGGGCCGGAGCTATCGCGTCCATGTCCAGTGGCTTGCAGCACGGTTTCCTGCGCGGCTATTGGAATGCGATCGGCCTGCAGTTGGGGCTGCTTCTGCAAATTGCGATCATTGCGGCTGGCGTCGGGGCCGTGCTCGCGGCGTCGGCCACGGCGTTCCAGGCGATCAAGTGGTTTGGCGTGCTCTATCTGCTCTATCTTGCGTTCAAGCAATGGCGTGCACTGCCTGCCGACCTCGGTGAGGAAGCGGGGCAAAAGCCGGCTGGCAAGGCCTCGAGCCTGGTGCTGCGTGGTTTTCTGGTGAACGTCGGCAACCCCAAGGCGCTGGTATTCATGCTGGCGGTATTGCCGCAATTCATCAATCCGCACGCGCCCCTGCTGGTTCAATACCTGACCATTGCAGCCACCATGGTGACCGTGGACCTGATTGTCATGGCCGGCTATACCGGGTTGGCGGCGAAGGTGCTGCGGCTGCTGCGCACGCCGCGTCAGCAGCGACGCATGAACCGCACCTTCGCCGGCTTGTTCGTGGCGGCGGCGACCCTGCTCGCTACGCTGCGGCGGGTGCCTGCCTGAAACCGGCGGTCAGGCCTGGGTGAGTTCGATCACCCGGTCCACCAGCTTGTTGATGCCGGCGGCGGCTTCGCTGATGGTCTTGGCGCTCATGTAGGCGGGGGTGCTGACCAGCTTGCGGGCGGTGTCCTCGACGATCTCGGTCACGTCGCATTCCTGGTGGGTGCCACCCATCTTCTCGATGGCCTGCGCGGTTTCGGCATCGGTACCGATGGTGCAGGTCACGCCGGGGCCGTAGATTTTTGCCGCCAGCGCCGGTGAGATGCAGATCAAGCCAACCGGCTTGCGCGCTTCGGCGAAGGCCTCGGCCAGTGCCTGCACTTGCAGGTTGACCGAGCAGGCAGCGCCGTCGCTGGCGAAGGAAGACAGATTCTTTGCCGCGCCGAACCCACCTGGAACGATCAAGGCATCGAAATCATCGGCGTTGGCCAGGGCGATGTCCTTGACCTCGCCACGGGCGATTCGCGCCGACTCCACCAGCACGTTGCGCGACTCGGGCATTTCCTCGCCGTTCAAGTGGTTGATCACATGCTTCTGGGCAACGTCGGGCGCGAAGCACTGCACTTGGCAGCCGCGCTGGTCCAGGCGCAGCAAGGTGATCACGCTTTCCTGAATTTCGCTGCCGTCATAGACGCCACAGCCGGAAAGGATCACCGCGATTTTCTTGGTCATGTCGAACTCCGATTGTGGCCACTGCTTCATTGGCATGTGTTCAGTAGCATGGATCACGCTCGGCGGCGTGTGTTCAGTTCGAGCGGGCCCTCAGGGCTGCTCGTCACCGGGCGCAGGCGTCGCCGCAGGAGCTTCCAGGCGCGCCTGGCGGGCGATGCGTGCGGCCTTGATGCGGCGCCGTACCCACAGCAGGACGCCGATCAGCACCAGCGCGCCAAGGACCCACAGCTCGTATTTCTTGACGTTGCCCAGCATGTGTTCGAGGAACGAGCCGAAATGGTAGGCCGCCAGGCCCAGTGCCGTGGCCCAGACCGCAGCCCCGATGCCGTTGAGCAGCAGGTAACGCCGTGGTGGGTAGCCGGACAGGCCGATCGCCACCGGCATGACGGTGCGCAGGCCATAGACGAAACGAAAGCTCAGGACCCAGATGTCCGGATGCCGGCGGATGTGCTCCAACGCACGGTCGCCCAACAGCTGCCAACGAGGTTTGCGCGCCAGTAGCTTGCGTCCATGCTTGCGGCCCATGAAATACCATAGCTGGTCGCCTGCGTAGCTGCCGAAGAAGGCCACCACCACAACCATGTTGATATCCATGTAGCCACGGAACGCCAGAAACCCGGCCAGGACCAGAATGGTCTCGCCTTCGAAGAACGTGCCGAGGAACAGGGCGAAATAGCCAAAATCGTTCAGGAATTGTTGGAGCATTTTATCGATGCTGGCGAAGTGAATGCGCAGCCTAACCCGTCATGGACAGACATGAAAGTGTCCAAATGTGTCTTGTCGTGAACAATGCTTGTCAACCTGAGAACGCAGACACCTTGTGGATGCGGCCGGTCATGTCATGCAACCGTCATAATCCATGCTTATAACTGTCGCGCCCCCCTTCCAAGCGTGCAGGCGTCAATGGCATCCTGACGCATTACGCGATCCGTGCCGCTCAATTGCAAAGGGCAGTTACGCCCTCGGGAACGCCAGATGAACAACGAAGCCCAGACTCAAGTCGCTCTCACCCAAGATCAGCCGGTGGTCGAAACCCCGGTAGAAGCGCCGTTGGTCATAGAAGCCATCGTCGAACCCGCGCACCCGAGCGAAGCCCTCGCGCCGGCGCCGCACATCGTCGTGCCGGGGCTGGACGACAGCAGCCTGTACATCCATCGCGAGCTGTCGCAGTTGCAGTTCAACATCCGCGTGCTGGAGCAGGCGTTGGATGAATCCTATCCGCTGCTCGAGCGGCTCAAGTTCCTGCTGATCTTTTCCAGCAACCTCGACGAATTCTTCGAGATCCGCGTCGCAGGGCTCAAGAAGCAGATCACCTTTGCCCGCGAACAGGCCGGCGCCGACGGTCTGCAGCCGCATCAGGCGCTGGCGCGGATCAGCGAGCTGGTGCATGGCCATGTCGATCGCCAGTACGCCATCCTCAACGACATCCTGTTGCCGGAGCTGGAGAAACACCAGGTTCGCTTCATTCGTCGTCGGCATTGGACAACCAAGCTCAAGACCTGGGTGCGTCGCTATTTCCGCGACGAAATCGCGCCAATCATCACGCCCATCGGCCTGGACCCTACGCACCCGTTCCCGCTGCTGGTGAACAAGAGCCTGAACTTCATCGTCGAGCTCGAAGGCGTCGATGCCTTCGGTCGCGACTCTGGCCTGGCGATCATTCCGGCACCGCGGTTGCTGCCGCGGGTGATCAAGGTGCCCGAGGACGTAGGCGGGCCGGGCGACAATTTCGTGTTCCTGTCCTCGATGATCCATGCCCATGCCGATGACCTGTTCCAAGGCATGAAAGTGAAGGGCTGCTATCAATTTCGCCTGACCCGCAACGCCGACCTGTCGGTCGATACCGAGGACGTCGAAGACCTGGCGCGTGCGCTGCGCGGCGAGCTGTTCTCGCGTCGCTACGGCGATGCGGTACGTCTGGAAGTGGCCGACACCTGCCCCAAGCTTCTGTCCGACTATCTGCTCAAGCAGTTCAACCTGTCGGACACCGAGCTGTATCAGGTCAACGGCCCGGTCAACCTGACGCGTTTGTTCAGCATCACCGGTCTGGACAGCCATCCCGAGCTGCAGTACCTGCCGTTCACGCCACAGATTCCGAAGCTGTTGCAGAACAGCGAGAACATTTTCAGCGTGGTCAGCAAGCAGGACATCCTGCTGCTGCACCCCTTCGAATCGTTCACGCCCGTGGTCGATCTGTTGCGCCAGGCGGCCAAGGATCCTCATGTGCTGGCCGTGCGGCAGACGCTGTACCGCAGCGGTGCCAATTCCGAGATCGTCGATGCGTTGGTGGATGCCGCCCGCAATGGCAAGGAAGTCACCGTCGTCATCGAGCTGCGCGCGCGCTTCGACGAGGAATCCAACCTGCAGCTGGCCAGCCGTCTGCAAGCCGCGGGCGCGGTGGTGATCTACGGCGTGGTGGGCTTCAAGACCCACGCCAAGATGATGCTCATTCTGCGCCGCGAGGCGGGCGAGATCGTACGCTATGCACACCTTGGCACCGGTAACTACCACGCCGGCAATGCCAAGCTGTACACCGACTACAGTCTGCTGACCTCGGACGATGCACTGTGCGAAGACGTCGGCAAGTTGTTCAGCCAGTTGATCGGCATGGGCAAGACCTTGCGCATGAAGAAGCTGTTGCATGCACCCTTCACGTTGAAGAAGGGCATGCTCGACATGATCGCTCGCGAGACCCAGTACGCCATCGAAGGCAAGCCGGCGCACATCATTGCCAAGTTCAACTCGCTGACCGACCCGAAGGTCATTCGCGCGCTGTACAAGGCCAGCCAGTCAGGCGTGCGCATCGATCTGGTGGTGCGCGGCATGTGCTGCCTGCGTCCGGGCATTCCCGGGGTGTCGCACAACATCCATGTGCGCTCGATCATCGGGCGGTTCCTGGAGCACACGCGGGTGTTCTACTTCCTCAACGGAGGCGAGGAGCAGATGTTCCTGTCCAGTGCCGACTGGATGGAGCGCAACCTCGACAAGCGCGTCGAAACCTGTTTCCCGGTGGAAGGCAAGAAGCTGATCGTGCGGGTCAAGAAGGAGCTGGAAAGCTACCTGACCGACAATACCCATTCCTGGATCCTGCAGGCCGACGGGCGCTACGTGCGCAACACCCCGACCGGCAACCAGAACGCCCGCAGCGCGCAGGACACGCTGCTCGAACGGCTGAGCAACCCGATCCTGCCGGTGCGCTAGCAGCCAGCAAGATCGGAGGTGCGGCTTTCGCGGCCACTGGCCGCTCCTACGGAAATCGAGTTGCACCGTAGGAGCGGTCATCGGCCGCGAAACAGGCGCTGCGGCCTATCAGGCAGATGGCGGTGCGGCTTTCGCGGCCACTGGCCGCTCCTACGGAAATCGCGTTGCACTGTAGGAGCGGTCATCGGCCGCGAAACAGGCGCTGCGGTCTATCAGGCAGATGGCGGTGCGATCTCAGCGCACGGTGAGGGTAAAGCCTACGCGGGTCAGCCATTCGGCTTCCTGGGCGAAGTCGGCCTGGGTCAGCTGGTTGTTCTCCAGCCAGCCATCGGGGAACACCACATCCAGGCTCTTGGCCTTGGCATGCAGGGACACCGCCGGCATCTCCTGGGTACCACGGATGTGGTGGAACAGGATGGCGAAGCGCAGCAGCACGCACAGACGGATCAACTGCACACCGTCATCGCCGAACTCGGCGAATTTGTCCTTGGGAATGTTGCGGCGGTGGCCGCGCACCAGCAGCGCCAGCATCTGCTGGTCTTCGCGCGAGAACCCGGCCAGGTCGGAGTGTTCGATCAGGTAGGCGCCGTGCTTGTGGTAATGGTAATGGGCAATGTCCAGGCCTATCTCGTGAACCTTCGCCGCCCAGCCCAGCAGCTCGCGCCAGACCCCGTCTTCCAGCTCCCAGTCCGCCGCCACCTGGTCGAAGGCATGCAGCGCCTTGCGCTCGACGCGCTCGGCCTGCTCGACATCGACGTGGTAGCGGGTCATCAACGAACCCAAAGTACGTTCGCGCACATCTTCGTGGTGATGACGGCCCAACAGGTCGTACAGCACGCCTTCGCGCAGGGCGCCATCGCAATGGTCCATGCGCTGCAGGGCGAGGGCATCGAAGATCGCTTCGAGAATCGCCAGCCCGGCGGGAAAGATGGTCCGGCGGTCCGGCTTGATGCCGTCGAAATCGATCTTGTCGACATCGCCCAGCTTGAACAGCTTGCGCTTGAGCCAGGCCAGCCCCTCGGCATTGACCTCGCCGCTGCCCTGGCCGCCGGCCTTGAGGGCCAGGCCGATGGCGCGGATGGTGCCGGAGGAGCCGATGGCCTCGTCCCAGCTGAGCCGGTGCAGGGCATTCTCGATGCTCATGATCTCCAGGCGCGCCGCCGTATACGCCTGGGCGTAGCGGGCCGGGGTGATCTTGCCATCGCGGAAGTAGCGCTGGGTGTAGCTCACGCAGCCCATCTGCAGGCTCTCGCGCAGCAGGGGTTCGAAGCGCTGGCCGATGATGAACTCGGTGCTGCCGCCGCCGATGTCGGCGACCAGGCGCTTGCCCGGCGTGTCGGCCAGGGTGTGGGAGACGCCCAGATAGATGAGGCGGGCCTCTTCGCGGCCCGAGATGACCTCTACCGGATGGCCGAGGATCTGCTCGGCGCGGACGATGAATTCGTTGCGGTTGCGGGCTTCGCGCAGGGCGTTGGTGCCCACGATGCGCACCGCGCCCAGGGGCAGGCCGTTGATCAGTTGGGCGAAGCGCTTGAGGCAGTCCAGACCGCGCTGCATCGACTCTTCGCTGAGCTTGCGCTCTTCGTCGATGCCGGCGGCCAGCTGGACCTTTTCGCCCAGGCGTTCGAGGATGCGGATTTCATTGACGTGGGCCTTGGACACCACCATATGAAAGCTGTTCGAGCCCAGGTCGATGGCGGCGATCAGGGACAGGTTCTTGGCTTTGGTCTGCGGCATGGTCAAAGGATCTCGGTCGTTAACCCCCGCATCGTGCCACGATCAGGCGACGGCGCCAACGCGCCATCCTGATCTTTGCCCCAAGGTCCGAGCTCTGGCGAGCCCGAACGGCATTCATGCCGGCTGCATGCCGATGAACTGCGCCAGCTCGGGCGTGCGCGGATTGACGAACAATTCCTTGGGATCGCCCACCTCGTGCACCTTGCCATGGTGCATGAACACCAGCTTGTCGCCGACCTCGCGGGCGAAGCGCATTTCGTGGGTGACCATGATCAGGGTCATGCCGTCTTCGGCCAGCTTGCGCACCACGCTGAGCACCTCGTTGACCAGCTCCGGGTCCAGCGCCGAGGTGATCTCGTCGCACAGCAGCACCTTGGGCGACATGGCCAGTGCGCGGGCGATCGCCACGCGCTGTTGCTGGCCGCCGGACAGACGTTCGGGGAACGCATCGAACTTCTCGCCCAGGCCGACCCGTTCGAGCATCTCGCGAGCCAGTTCGCGGGCGCGAGCCTTGGGCACTTTCTGCACCACCTGAGGGGCCAGCATCACGTTTTCGCCCACGCTCAGGTGCGGGAACAGGTTGA
This sequence comes from Pseudomonas sp. CFBP 8771, assembly GCF_014841695.1. NCBI lineage: Bacteria > Pseudomonadati > Pseudomonadota > Gammaproteobacteria > Pseudomonadales > Pseudomonadaceae > Pseudomonas > Pseudomonas sp. CFBP 8771. Next base: position 273,397 of record NZ_JACYUJ010000006.1, read on the forward strand.
ACTGCTGGAACACCATGCCGACCTTCTGGCGCAGGCTGCGCAAGTCGGCGCGCGCCGCATCCAGGTATTCACCGTCGACTTCGATGACGCCGTCGTTGATCGATTCCAGGCCGTTCAGGGTACGCAGCAAGGTGCTCTTGCCCGAGCCGCTGCGACCGATGATCGCGACCACCTGACCTTCGTCCACACTCAGGTCGATGCCCTTGAGCACATGATGATCGCCGTAGTACTTGTGCAGGGCGGAAATCCTAAGCAGCGGCATGCAGCCTCCTTTCCAGATAGCGGGCACTGAGCGACAGCGGGTAGCACAGGGCGAAGTAGCCCAGGGCGACGAAGCCGTAGACCATGAAGGGTTCGAAGGTGGCGTTGGCCAGCATGCTGCCGGTCTTGGTCAGCTCGGTGAAGCCGATGATCGAGGTCACCGCGGTGCCCTTGACCACTTGCACCGAGAAGCCCACGGTCGGCGCCACGGCAATGCGCAAGGCCTGGGGCAGGATCACGTGGCGCAGCTGCTCGTTGCGGGTAAGCGCCAGGCTGGCGGAGGCTTCCCACTGGCCGTTGCCGATGGACTCCACGCAGCCGCGCCAGATCTCGGCCAGATAGGCGCTGGTGAACAGCGTCAGGGCCAGGGCGGCGGCCACCCAAGGCGAGATGTCCACGCCCATCAGCGCCACGCCGAAGAACACCAGAAACAGCTGCATCAACAGAGGCGTGCCCTGGAACACTTCGATATAGCAGCGTGCCAGCGTGCGCAGCGGATGCGTGGGCGAGATGCGCAGGGTCATCACCAGCAAGCCGATCAAACCACCGCCAATGAACGCCACCAGGCTCAAGGCCAGGGTCCATTGCAGGCCGATGAGCAGGTTGCGCACGATGTCCCACAGGGTGAAATCCATCAGCTGTTCCTCATGATGAAACGCCGACCCAGCCAGTTCAGCAGCATGCGGATCAGGATCGACATGACCAGGTACACCAGCGTGGTCAGCAGATACGTCTCGAAGGCGCGGAAATTTCGCGACTGGATGAAGTTGGCGTAGAAGCTCAGCTCCTGCGTGGCGATCTGCGAGCACACCGCCGAACCCAGCATGACGATGATGATCTGGCTGCTCAGCGCCGGCCAGACCTTGGCCAGGGCCGGCTGCAGGACCACGTAGCGAAACGCCTCGAAGCGGCTCATGGCCAGGGCCGCAGATGCTTCGAGCTGCCCCTTTGGCACGGCCTGGATGCCGGCGCGGATGATCTCGGTGGAATACGCCCCCAGGTTGACCACCATGGCCAGCACCGCGGCCTGCCACTCGCTGATCTGCACGCCCAGGCTGGGCAGGCCGAAGAAAATGAAAAACAGCTGGACCAGGAAGGGGGTGTTGCGGATGAGCTCCACGTAGACCCCGAAGAGGCCGGCGAACGGCTTGATCTGCCAGGCCCGCACGGCGCCGCCGACGATGCCCACGGCTACCCCGAGCAGCGCGCCGATGGCGGTGAGCTCAAGGGTGAACAGCGCACCCTTGAGCAGCAGGTCGGCCTGTGCGAGTACCGGGGCGAAAGCGAACTGATAGGCCATTGGGTGCGCTCGACAATCAGAGGTCGGCGGGCAGCGGCTGCTTCAGCCAGGTCTGCGCATTCTTTTCCAGGCTGCCGTCACTCTTGCCCACAGCGATGATCTGATTGACCTTGGCCAGCAGCTCGGGCTGTTGCTTGTTGATGCCCACGTACACCGGCGAGTCCTTGAGCTTGATCTTCAAGGCTGGAATGCGTTTAGGGTTCTTTTCCGAGATGGCCACCATCACCACGTTGCCGCTGGCGATCAGGTCGGTCTGGCCGGCGAGGTAGGCGGCGATGGTCGAGTTGTTGTCTTCGAAGCGCTTGATGGTGAGGCCTTCGGGCGCGACCTTGCTCAGCTCGATGTCTTCGATGGCGCCACGGGTCACGCTGATGGTCTTGCCCTTGAGGTCGTCCAGCGTGGCGATCGGCGCTTCCGGCGGGCCGAACACGGCCAGGTAGAACGGCGCGTAGGCGCTGGAGAAATCGATGACCTGTTCACGCTCGGCATTCTTGCCCAGGCTGGAGATCACCAGGTCGACCTTGCCGGTGGTGAGGTAGGGAATGCGGTTGGTGGAGTTCACCGGAGTGAGCTGCAGCTTCACTTTGAGTTGGTCGGCGATCAGCTTGGCCGTGTCGATGTCCAGTCCGCGCGGTTGCATGTCGGGGCCGACCGAGCCGAACGGCGGGAAATCCTGCGGCACGGCAACGCGCAAGGTGCCGCGCTCGGTGATGTCGCTCAAGCCATCGGCATGGGCTGCCTGGCCCAGCATGAAACTGGCGACCAGGGCGGTGAACAGCAGGCTGCAGCGCGAAATCATGGCGATACTCCGATTGCGATCGAGTCGAGGTTGCCAGGGAGGTAGCACAGCGCGTGCCAGAATGGGGCAGGGGGCGTGCGCCGCGGCGTGGGATCGGGGTTCTAGCTGCCACGAGTGCTCTGTGCCGGACTGGCCGCGCACCGTTGCGGAGCGCACTGGGCAGTGCCTGCGGTCATTCCTGGTGCGCCGAGCGGGGTTCCATTGCCTGTATCACCGATGTTCATAGTGATGATCAATGATCATCGGCTTCCTGTAGCAGCGCTGTGCCGCTATGATGGGCCACGTTTTTCTTTCCGAATATGACCACGGAGACACTCCATGAGCAGCGACCTTATCAAGCACGTCAGCGACGCCAGCTTCGAAGCAGATGTACTCAAGGCTGACGGTGCTGTACTCGTCGACTACTGGGCCGAATGGTGTGGCCCGTGCAAGATGATCGCCCCGGTGCTCGACGAAATCGCCGAAACGTACAAGGGCAAGCTGACCGTCGCCAAGCTCAACATCGACGAGAATCAGGAAACCCCGGCCAAGCATGGCGTGCGCGGCATCCCGACGCTGATGCTGTTCAAGAACGGCAACGTCGAGGCGACCAAGGTCGGCGCGCTGTCCAAGTCGCAGTTGGCAGCCTTCCTGGATGCCAATATCTGATACCTGAAAGGCCCCGCATTCGTCGGGGCTTTTTTCTGGGCGCGATACTGGACGCCTACAAATCGAGGTGTTACATTCGGCCTCGCATTGGTTTCTCCTCTGCCCCCTGCAAGCCGTCGCCGACGCACTCCTACTCGAATCAGTACGCGATCCTGTCGCCTTCTCTGCGGCGCGGCCTCATTAAGCCCAAAGCTTAATTTCTCCCCTCCATACATGATTACGTCATTCCCTTATGAACCTGACTGAACTCAAGCAAAAGCCGATCACCGATCTGCTCGAAATGGCCGAACAGATGGGCATAGAAAATATGGCCCGTTCGCGCAAGCAGGATGTGATTTTCTCCCTGTTGAAGAAGCACGCCAAAAGCGGTGAGGAAATCTCCGGTGATGGCGTGCTGGAGATTCTCCAGGACGGCTTCGGCTTCCTGCGTTCGGCTGACGCCTCGTACCTGGCCGGCCCAGACGACATCTACGTCTCGCCCAGCCAGATCCGCCGCTTCAACCTGCGTACCGGCGACACCATCGTCGGCAAGATCCGTCCGCCCAAGGAAGGCGAGCGTTATTTCGCCCTGTTGAAAGTCGATACCATCAACTTCGACCGTCCGGAAAACGCGAAAAACAAGATTCTCTTCGAAAACCTCACGCCGCTGTTCCCTACGGTGCGCATGAAGATGGAAGCCGGCAACGGTTCCACCGAAGACCTCACCGGTCGTGTCATCGACCTGTGCGCACCGATCGGCAAGGGCCAGCGTGGCCTGATCGTCGCTCCGCCGAAAGCGGGCAAGACCATCATGCTGCAGAACATCGCGTCGAACATCACGCGCAACAACCCGGAATGCCACCTGATCGTCCTGCTGATCGACGAGCGTCCGGAAGAAGTCACCGAGATGCAGCGCACCGTGCGCGGCGAAGTGGTCGCCTCGACCTTCGACGAGCCGCCAACCCGCCACGTGCAAGTGGCCGAGATGGTGATCGAGAAGGCCAAGCGCCTGGTCGAGCACAAGAAGGATGTGGTCATCCTGCTCGACTCCATCACTCGCCTGGCGCGTGCCTACAACACCGTGATCCCGAGCTCCGGCAAGGTCCTGACCGGTGGTGTCGACGCCCATGCCCTGGAGAAGCCCAAGCGTTTCTTCGGTGCTGCGCGAAACATCGAGGAAGGCGGTTCGCTGACCATCATCGCCACCGCGCTGGTCGAAACCGGCTCGAAGATGGACGAAGTGATCTACGAAGAGTTCAAGGGTACCGGCAACATGGAACTGCCCCTGGACCGCAAGATCGCCGAGAAGCGCGTCTTCCCGGCCATCAACATCAACCGTTCCGGTACCCGTCGCGAAGAGCTGCTGACCGCCGACGACGAACTGCAGCGCATGTGGATCCTGCGCAAGCTGCTGCACCCGATGGACGAAGTGGCGGCCATCGAGTTCCTGATCGACAAGCTCAAGCAGACCAAGACCAACGACGAGTTCTTCCTGTCGATGAAACGCAAGTAAGCCCACCCGCTGCTTGACCCGAATGGCGCCCTTGCGGCGCCATTCGCATTTTCAACGTTGCATAGCCATGCCAGACCCGTTCGGCCGACAAGGATTGTTATGACTCACCTAGCCTATCGACGTGACATCGACGACTTGCGCGCCGTGGCGGTCATTGCCGTGGTGTTGTTCCACTTTGGTATTCCGGGTTTTGCCGGCGGGTTCGTCGGCGTTGACGTGTTCTTCGTCATCTCGGGTTATCTGATCACCTCGATCATCTGCCGCGAGCGTGCCTCGGGCCACTTCAGTTTTGTGGAGTTCTGGGTGCGCCGTGCGCGGCGGATCCTGCCCGCCCTGGTGGTGATGGTGGTGGCCTGTTTGATCGTTGGCTGGTTCCTGCTGGTGCCGCGTGACTATGAAGAGCTGGGGCGCTCAGCGCGCTACCAGGCCATGTTCATGTCCAACGTGCTGTTCGCCCGGCAGGACGGCTATTTCGATACCGATTCGGAGCTCAAGCCACTGCTGCACACCTGGTCGCTGGCGGTGGAAGAGCAGTTCTATATTCTCTTGCCGCTGTTGCTGGCCGTGCTCGGCCGGTATGTGAAGGCATGGCGCACAGGCTTGTTCGGCATTGCCCTGGCATCGTTTGCGGTGAGCGTCTGGCAGGTTCAGCAAGCCCCGGCGCAGGCATTCTTTCTATTGCCGGCGCGCGCGTGGGAACTGTTGGCCGGCAGCCTGCTGGCGGTGGCGCCGGTGTTCCAGCGCCCACTGACAGTGGCCGTGCGTCAGGGCGTGGCCACCGCCGGGATCGCTGCCGTGGGCGTGGCCATTGCCTGCTATGACTGGCGTACCCCGTTCCCCGGCATGGCGGCACTGCTGCCGGTGTTGGGCACGCTGGCGATCATCTGGTCCGGCGCTGGCCAGCCAACCTGGCTGTCACGGCTGCTGGGCACGCGGCCGATGGTGGCGGTGGGCTTGATCTCCTATTCCTGGTACCTGTGGCACTGGCCGGTGCACGTATTCGCCGACTATGCCGCCGTGGACGGTATCGCTGGGCACGAAAACCTTGCGCTGATCCTGGGCAGTCTGCTGCTCGGCTACCTGTCCTGGCGCTGGGTCGAAACGCCCCTGCGCGGTCGGCGCTGGCTGGCCCAGCCGCGTCAGGCGCTGTTGGCCGCATTGCTGGCCATGGTGGTGGTGGGCCTGGCGGGGCAATCCCTGCGCTGGAGCGATGGCGTACCGTCGCGGCTGTCGGCGCAGGCATTGGCCTACGCCGAGGCCGGCGAATGGCATGCCGGGCAGCGTGACTGCATGTTCGAGAAAACCACTGCGCCCGAACGCCTCATCTGTCACCTCGAACGCCAAAACAAAGACGTGCTGCCACCGCTGATCTGGGGCGACAGCCATGCAGCCGCGCTGATGCCGGCGCTGCGCGTGCATAGCGAGCGCACCGGGCAGGCACTCGATCTGGCCAGCTCGGCCGGCTGCGTACCGGTCGCGGGGCTGGAGCGCAACGACCTGTGCCGGCAGTTCAATGCGCAGGTCCGGAGCGTGATCGCGCAGGCGCCGCAGCGCGACGTGGTGCTGGTCGCGCGCTGGACGTTGTACCTGTATGGCGACGAGCATGGCGACCTGACCTATCGCTTGCCCGGTACCGATGCGCCGGTGCAGATGGCCGAGGCGCTCAAGCGCGAAGTCCGAGCCTTGCGCCAGGCGGGCAGCCGGGTCTGGCTGCTCGATGAAGTCCCTTTGCAGAACGCCAACGCACCTTACCGGCTGAGCCGCCTGGCCATGCTCCAGCGATCGACCGACGGCATCGGGCGCCCGCTGCTCGAACACCGACAGCGTCAGGCGTTCATGCAGGGGCTGTTCGCCGAGCTGGCGGCCAGTGATCCGCAGGTGCGCATCCTCGATACGACCCAGCTGTTCTGCGCCGATGGCATGACCTGCGTGGCCGAGTCTGCCGGGCGTTCGCTGTACATGGACGACAACCACCTGGGTGACGACGCGGCCGGGTTCGTGGCGCCCTTGTTCGCCCCGCTGCTGGCGCCGGTAGAGGCATCGGAGCCTGGCAATTCCCATTAAAGCCCAGCCGGCGGCTGCCAGCGGCCGCCAGAGCAGGTAGGATGTACGCTTATTTTCTAACTGGCATGGTCGATGAAATTCAAGGATCTTCGGGATTTCGTGCAGCAGCTTGAGCAGCGCGGAGAGTTGAAACGCATTCAGGTGCCCATCTCGCCGGTGCTCGAAATGACCGAGGTGTGCGACCGCACGCTGCGTGCCAAGGGCCCGGCCCTGCTTTTCGAAAAGCCCACCGGCTTCGATATCCCGGTGCTCGGCAACCTGTTCGGCACGCCCGAGCGGGTGGCCATGGGGATGGGGGCCGAATCGGTGAGCGAGCTGCGCGAGATCGGCAAGCTGCTGGCGTTCCTCAAGGAGCCCGAGCCGCCCAAGGGCCTGCGCGATGCCTGGTCGAAACTGCCGATCTTCAAGAAGATCATCGCCATGGCCCCCAAGGTGGTGAAGGACGCGCCTTGCCAGGAAATCGTCCTGGAAGGCGACGACGTCGACCTTGGCATGCTGCCCGTGCAGCACTGCTGGCCGGGCGACGTGGCACCCCTGATCACCTGGGGCCTGACCGTCACCAAGGGGCCGAACAAGGAACGCCAGAACCTGGGTATCTACCGCCAGCAGGTGATCGGCCGCAACAAGGTCATCATGCGCTGGCTGAGCCATCGCGGTGGCGCCCTGGATTACCGCGAGTGGTGCGACAAGCACCCTGGCCAGCCGTTTCCCGTGGCCGTGGCCCTGGGTGCCGACCCTGCGACCATTCTGGGCGCGGTGACGCCGGTACCCGACAGCCTTTCCGAGTACGCCTTCGCTGGGCTGCTGCGCGGCAACCGCACCGAGCTGGTGAAATGCCGTGGCAACGACCTGCAGGTGCCGGCCACTGCCGAGATCATCCTCGAAGGGGTGATTCATCCGGGCGAGATGGCCGACGAAGGGCCGTATGGCGACCATACCGGCTACTACAACGAAGTCGACAAGTTTCCAGTGTTCACGGTGCAGCGCATCACTCACCGGATCAAGCCGATCTACCACAGCACCTACACCGGCCGGCCACCCGATGAGCCGGCGATCCTGGGCGTGGCGCTGAACGAAGTGTTCGTGCCCATCCTGCAGAAGCAATTCCCGGAAATCACCGACTTCTACCTGCCGCCCGAAGGCTGCTCGTACCGCATGGCGGTGGTGACCATGAAGAAGCAGTACCCGGGGCACGCCAAGCGGGTGATGCTCGGGGTGTGGTCGTTCCTGCGCCAGTTCATGTACACCAAGTTCGTCATCGTCACCGACGACGACATCAATGCCCGCGACTGGAACGACGTGATCTGGGCCATCACCACGCGCATGGATCCCAAGCGCGATACCGTGCTGATCGACAACACGCCGATCGACTACCTGGATTTCGCCTCGCCGGTGTCCGGCCTGGGCTCCAAGATGGGCCTGGACGCCACGCACAAGTGGCCGGGCGAGACTACGCGCGAATGGGGTCGGGTCATCGTCAAGGACGAGGCCGTGACCCACCGCATCGATGAACTCTGGAATCAGTTGGGAATAGATTGATGCGTGTGACCTTGCAACCTTCGGGCGTGGTGCTTGAAACCCTGCCCGCCGAGCGGATTCTGGCGGCCGCGCAGCGCCTGGGCTATGACTGCCCGCAGAGCTGCCGCAATGGCAACTGCCATGTGTGCAGCGCGGTGCTGGTGGAAGGCAGTGTTCGCGAGGAGGGCGCGGTGATCGACCGCGGCGAGTTTCATACCTGCATCGCCGAGCCGCTGGAAGACTGCGTGATCCTCTGGGACGGCGTACTGGCCAAGGGCGAGCTGCCGGTGCGCAGCCTGGCCTGCCAGCTGATCGACTGCGTCGATATCGGCGGCGATGTCTGGCGCGTGCGCCTGCGTGCGCCGGCCGGCAAGCCGCCGCGCTACCATGCCGGGCAATACCTGATGATCGAGCGCGACAACGGCGAAAAGTCGGCCTTCTCCCTGGCCTCTGCACCCCACAGCGGGCGCGACCTGGAGCTGCACGTACTGGTCCGCGAAGCCAGTGCGCAGAGCTTGATCGAGCAGTTGCAACGCAATGGCATGGCCCGTGTGCACATGCCCTATGGCGATACCCACCTGGCCGAGTTGCCGGACGGGCCGCTGGTGCTGATTGCTGCAGGTACGGGCATGGCGCAGATGAACAGCCTGATCGAGCACTGCCGTCGCGCAGGGTTCAAGCATCCGGTGCATCTGTACTGGGGTGTACGTCGGCCCGAGGATTTCTATGCGCTGGAACATTGGGAGCAATGGAAGCAGTTGCCCAACCTGTTCCTGAACAAGGTGGTGAGCGACCTGTGCGGCTGGGAAGGGCGCTGCGGCATGCTGCATGAAGCGGTCTGCGAAGACATAGCCGACCTGACCGCCGTGCATGTCTATGGCAGCGGTTCACCGGCGATGATCTACGCCACGCTCGATGCCCTGGTAAACGCCGGGATGGATGCGCACCAGATGCGTGCCGACGTCTTTGCCTACGCGCCGCGGCCCGCCTGATTGCCACTACCCCTGCGTCATTTCGTTGCCTGCTTCTGCTGTCGTGATGCCTGCGTCGAACCCGACGCAGTGGCATTGCCGTGAAATCGTGCACGTCGATGTGTCCGTGAGCCTGTTTGGTGCTTATAACTTATTTATTTGAAGTTGATTATAAGCGCTTGTATTTATTGATCTATCTGCCATACGGTAGGAACGCGGCAGTTGCAATGCGTTAGAGTTGGGCTTCATTGCAATCTTACGGGGATAACAGGCGACTGCTTATGTCGGTACTCGAAACTGCGCACTTGAATGTGGTCTATCCGCCGTCGCTCGATCTCGGGCCGCAATTGACCCACGAGCAACTTCTTCATTCGTTGGACACCACGATGCGACGCCATCGTGGCGGGCCGGTCTGGCTGTTCGCCTACGGCTCGCTCATCTGGCGGCCCGAATGCAGCGCTGCGGAGCGGCGCCGGGCGCGTGTGCATGGCTATCACCGGGGCCTGTACCTGTGGTCCCACGAACACCGTGGCACACCCGAGCGGCCCGGCCTGGTGTTCGGTCTGGACCGAGGCGGCTCATGCGCCGGGTTCGCCTATCGCTTGCCTCAGGAGGATCTGGAGAATTCGCTGCTGGCGCTGTGGAAGCGCGAGATGCCCTATCCCTCGTACCGCCCGCATTGGCTCAACTGCCGTCTCGAAGACGGCACCAAGGTGCAGGCGTTGGGGTTCGTATTGGAGCGGCATTTGCCCAGCTATGCAGGCAACCTGCCGGATAACCTGCTGACGCAGATTCTCGACAGTGCCAGCGGGCGATTTGGCAGCACCCGCGACTACGTCGAGCAAACCATCAGTGCCCTGCGCAATCACGCAATGCCGGACAAGAACCTGGAAGCCAGGCTAAAGCGTTGCCACCAGGGCAGCTGCACTCAAGCCTCGCAGCAATTCCTGCCCTGACGGCGCTTCACGCCTTGCGTCAGGCGTTACGCTGGGTGCTGGCCACCTGTTTGTGCCAGAGCGTGGGGATCAGGAAGACGATCGCCAACAGGCAGGCGCCGATCAGCAGGACGAAACCACCGTCCCAGCCGAAGTGGTCCACGGTGTAACCCATCGCCGCGCTGGCGGCGACCGAGCCGCCCAGGTAGCCGAACAGACCAGTGAAGCCAGCGGCAGTGCCGGCCGCTTTCTTTGGCGCCAGTTCCAGGGCCTGCAGGCCGATCAGCATGACCGGGCCGTAGATCAGGAAGCCGATCGAGACCAGCGCGATCATGTCCACGGTCGGGTTGCCGGGCGGGTTGAGCCAGTACACCAGGGTTGCCACGGTCACCAGCGCCATGAACACCACGCCGGTCAGCCCACGGTTGCCACGGAAAATCTTGTCCGACATCCAGCCGCACAGCAACGTGCCGGGAATACCGGCCCACTCATAGAAGAAATAGGCCCATGAGGTGGTGTCGACGGTGAAGTGCTTGGCTTCCTTGAGGTAGGTCGGCGCCCAGTCCAGTACGCCATAGCGCAGCAGATAGACGAACACGTTGGCCAAGGCGATGTACCAGAGCATCTTGTTGCGCAGCACATACTTGACGAAGATTTCCTTGGCGCTGAATTCTTCTTCGTGGCTTGAATCGTAGCCTTCCGGGTAATCGTTCTTGTATTGCTCGATGGGCGGCAGGCCGACCGATTGCGGTGTGTCGCGCATGGTCGCAAAGGCGAACAGGGCCACCAGCAGGGCAACTGCGGCCGGTACGTAAAACGCTGCGTGCCAATCGTTGAACAAGCCCATGCCGAGCAGGAACAGCGGGCCGATCAAGCCACCGCCGACGTTGTGCGCCACGTTCCACACCGACACCACGCCGCCGCGTTCCTTCTGCGACCACCAGTGCACCATGGTCCGGCCGCTCGGCGGCCAGCCCATGCCTTGCGCCCAGCCGTTGATGAACAGCAGGATGAACATCATGGTGACGCTTGACGTTGCCCACGGCGCAAAGCCGAAGACGAACATCACGCCGGCGGAAACCAGCAACCCGAATGGCAGGAAGTAGCGCGGGTTGGAGCGGTCGGACACGATCCCCATGAGGAATTTGGACAGGCCATAGGAGATGGCGATGGCCGACATCGCCAAGCCCAGTTGGCCTCGGGTATAGCCCTGTTCTTCGATCAGGTAGGGCATGGCCAGCGAGAAGTTCTTGCGCAGCAGGTAGTAACCGGCGTAACCGATGAATATCCCGGCGAAGATCTGCCAGCGAAGGCGACGGTAGGTGCTGTCTATCTTTTCATCGGGCAGGGCTGCACGATGCGGGGCGGGGCGGAAGAAGGCGAACATTCACAAGCTCCATTTATTGTTATTTGCTGCGGATTCGAATGTTACAGTTTCGTTACCGAAAATAAAACGAATTACCGCCCAGCGGAGTTTGCAAAAATGTTGCAATGCGAACTTAAGCGGTTCAGTTCTGTTCACCCACTCGCTTGACGCTTCTGCATAATCGTTTCAGCTCAGTGGATTCGAACGAGCTACTGAATCGCCCGTGCTGGCCGATACAGTCAGCACACGATCTTGCGGAGACATATGTGATGAAAGCCTGGGTATTCATAGGGCTGGCGTTTGCCCTGCCGACCGCCGTGATGGCCAACGAGGCAGCCAAAGAGGGCGAGAACGCAGCGCCCAAGGTTGCCTATATCGGCATGACCCCACCGTTCGTGGGCAACTACGCCTTGGACGGTGGCCCCAAGCTGCACGTGTACAAGGCGGACATCGCCTTGAAGGTCACCGGCGCGGAAGCGGAAGCTGCCGTGAAGCGCCAGGACCCGCTGCTGCGCAATCAATTGGTAGCACTGTTCGCACAGCAGACCGCCGAATCGATGGGCAACGTCGAAGCCAAGGAGAAACTGCGTCAGGAAGCCCTCAAGCAATTGCAGCAGGTGATGAATGACGAAGAGGGCAAGCCTATCGTCGAAGACCTGCTGTTCAATAACCTGATCGTGCAGTGAAGCAGCGGATGTTCAATCGGCAATGAAGCGAGCCTGACCTTCAAGCCCGAGGGCATCCACTTTCATGCGCAACACAACCCTAGCACTACTGCCCACTGTTCGGCAGTGACCGGCATCACCGAAAGCCGGCTGCCTTTTTGTACCAGCGCAAGTTCGGCAAGCCCGCTCTGCTGCTTCAACAAGGCCAACCCGAGCACGGGGTCGAAGGTTTCGACGTGGGCTACATCCACCGAAGTCCAGGGGTTCTTTTCGGTGCTGGCCTTGGGATCGAAGTAATGACTGTCCGGGTCCAGGGCAGTGGGGTCGGGATAGTCGCTCGCGACGATGCGACCAATGCCGGCGATGCCTGGCTCGGGGCAGCTGGAATGATAGAAGAAGAAATGGTCGCCAACGGCCATGGTGCGCATGAAGTTGCGTGCCTGATAGTTGCGTACGCCGTCCCAGCGCGTCTGGCCAAGCGTGGCAAGGCTCTGGATGGACAATTCGTCAGGCTCGGATTTCATCAGCCAATAGGCCATGGCGAGTGTTCCTCAATAATGTGAAATGGCCAGCTTTTGTGGGATTCAAGCGCACCCGACAATTGGTCGTGAACAACGTTTGCTTGTCTACCAAGCTTGCCCCAGAATGCGCGCAAATTTAAGCCCGACGCTGCTGCTCGGCACGCCAGAATATCGTTCTGTCGATTCTTTAATTGCCTGTAGGGGGGCAACGTCGATGCGCCGTAAGCCGGACTTGTTGTGGACATTGGTGATTTTGTTGGGCTTGGGTATCGTCACCACTGGATACGCGCAGAGTCTGTGGGCGAGCAAGGCGGATACCGCTGCAGAGCTGGTCGTGGTGCAGGCTTCGATGGTGCAAGGTTCGATGGCAAGTCCGCGGTAACGATGGCGCCTGTTCGCGGCCACTGACCGCTCCCGCAGGTTGGCGCCGCGGCGCAAGGCTCACCTCAGATACCAACCCTTGTCCGTCACCGTTCCCTGCAGCGGTATGTCCCAACTGGCCTGCGCCAGGCGCTCCACCTTCTGACACTCATGGGCCAGCCCCAGCAGCACCGGGGCTTGCCAGGCCGTGCGGCGATTGCGGTAGGCCAGGCTGCGGTCGTAGAAGCCGCCGCCCATGCCCAGGCGCCCACCTTCGTCGTCGAACCCCACCAGCGGCAGCAGGATCAGGTCCAGTGCCCAGATGGTGCGCTGGCGTGCGCGCTGGATACGGGGTTCTGGAATGCCAAAGCGGTTGGGACGAAGCTTTTCGCCTCGGCGTACCTGCTGAAACACCATCCTGGTGCGCGGCCAATCGCTGAGCACCGGCAGGTAGGTGCGCTTGCCGCGCCGTTGAGCTTCACGCAACAGAGGCCGCGGGTCTATCTCGCCGTCGTTGGGCAGGTACAGGGCAATGTGTCGGGCACGGCGAAACAGCGGATGCTGGGCCAGTTGTCGGTAGAGATCGCGAGCGGCCAGGCGCTGCTGTGCAGGGGTAAGGGCGCGACGCGCCGCACGTAGCTGGCGGCGCAGGGATTGACGAGGCTGTGTTTGACGAGGCAGCGGCGCGGATACGGTCATGGGCGCGGTCGATCCTGATCAAGGGCGCCGTGGGACAGTGCTGCCCGGCGACGAATGAAAAAGCCCACGCCAAGTGTTGCCGGCATGGGCTGGAAATTCAGGTACTCCCCGACGAACCGCTGTCGGTGTAGCCCTTGAACCCGAAAGTTCAAGGTGGAGATCACAGGAGGTTTTAAGGCTTTCCGTCGAGCGGACATGCACACCAACCCCACGTGCAACCCCCGTGGTTGTGCGTATCGGCTCAGGGACATGACCGACTGGCAAGCACTCCAGGGAGTGATGCCAGTATACAGAAAAGCTTTGCGGATTTCAGCCCTTGGGCGTTTCCGGATCGGTGGCAAGCACCAGGTCCACGCGTTCGAGCAGGTCGCGAACCTGCTCGCGAGTGGTGCCGTTGACCGACAGCTCCGGTGTGTCCTGGCGATGCAGCAGATCGTGAGTGATGTTCAGCGCGGCCATGACGGCAATGCGGTCGGCACCGATCACTTTGCCGCTGCTGCGGATCTCGCGCATCTTGCCGTCCAGGTAGCGTGCGGCGTTGACCAGATTGCTGCGCTCCTGCGGCGGGCAGATGATCGAGTATTCCTTGTCCAGGATCTGAACGGTGACGCTATTGCTTGAACTCATGAGTCTTGCTCCAGGGCCTTGAGGCGCGAAATCATGGACTCGACCTTACGCCGGGCGATTTCATTCTTTTCGATGAGATTTGCGCGTTCCTCGCGCCAGGTTTTTTCCTGCGCTAATAGGAGTCCGTTTTGTCGTTTTAGTTGCTCGACTCGTCCGATCAATGATTCGAGTCGGCTCATCAGCGCTTGCAGGTCGTTGTGTTCCATGGAGTCCCGGTGGGTACGGTTGGGAAATGTTGCCCGCCGATGAACTGGCGGGCCCGGTGAAGATGAACACGTAGTTGTCCGCGTCGATAGTCTGGCGCGGTTGCCGGTGCTAGGATACAAGGCCTTCATTCTAGTCATTGCGCCGTCTGGCGCCTAGTTGCCCATGCCTATTCAGAATTCTCCCTATCACGCCTTCGCCGCCCTGCTCACCAGCAGCGGCCACACCGTTTCGCCCGCCGAACTGCACGGGCTGTTGCTGGGTCGCAGTTGCGCCGGTGCCGGCTTCGAGATCGAGCCATGGCTGCTGGATGCCGCCGATCTGCTGGGTACACCGGCCGCAGACAACGTTCGCCAGGCGCTCATCGGCCTGCAGGAAATGGTCAAGGGCGAACTCACCAGCGACGACATGACCGTGGTGCTGCTGGTCCCCAGCGACGAATCGCCGTTACCCGAGCGCGCCGCCGCGCTGGGCGAGTGGTGCCAGGGTTTCCTCGCCGGTTTCGGCCTGACCGCGCGCGACACGGCGCTGAGCACCGAAGCCATGGAAGTGCTGCAGGACCTGGCCGCCATCGCCCAGGTGCAGGATGCGCTGGAGGAGTCCGAAGACGGCGAGACCGACTACATGGAAGTCATGGAATACCTGCGGGTAGCACCGCTGCTGCTCTACACCGAATCGGCCAAGCAACCGACCGCAGCCAGCGCCAAGCCGTCGCTGCATTGACCGGAGCCTTTGCCTGCCCATGAGCCACATCCCGAAATCGGAATTTGCCCGCCGCCGCAAGGCGCTGATGGCGCAGATGGTGCCCAACAGCATCGCCATCCTGCCTGCCGCCGCCGTGGCCATCCGCAATCGCGACGTGGAGCATGTCTACCGCCAGGACAGCGACTTCCAGTACCTGAGCGGCTTTGCCGAGCCCGAGGCGGTGATTGCCCTGATTCCGGGGCGCGAGCATGGCGAGTATGTGCTGTTCTGCCGCGAGCGCAATCCCGAGCGCGAGCTGTGGGACGGCCTGCGGGCCGGGCAGGAGGGGGCAATCCGCGATTTCGGTGCCGATGACGCTTTTCCCATTAGCGATATCGACGACATCCTGCCCGGCCTGATCGAGGGGCGCGACCGCGTCTATTCGTCGATCGGCAGCCACCCCGAGTTCGACCGGCACCTGATGGACTGGATCAACAGCATCCGTTCCAAGGCGCGCCTGGGCGCCCAGCCACCCAATGAATTCGAGGCGCTCGACCACCTGCTGCACGACATGCGCCTGTACAAGTCAGCCGCCGAGGTCAAGGTCATGCGCCGGGCCGCCGATATCTCCGCACGCGCCCATGTGCGCGCCATGCAGGCCTGTCGTGCCGGGCTGCACGAGTACAGCCTGGAGGCCGAGCTGGACTACGAGTTCCGCAAGGGCGGGGCGAAGATGCCGGCCTATGGCTCGATCGTCGCCGCCGGTCGCAATGCCTGCATCCTGCATTACCAGCACAACGATGCGGTGCTGCGCGACGGCGACCTGGTGTTGATCGACGCCGGCTGCGAAATCGACTGCTATGCCAGCGACATCACCCGGACCTTCCCCGTGAGCGGCCGCTTTTCACCCGAACAGAAAGCCATCTATGAGCTGGTGCTCGAGGCGCAGCAGGCGGCCTTCGCCGCCATCGGGCCCGACAAGCACTGGAACCAGGCCCATGAAGCGACGGTCCAGGTCATTACCCGGGGGCTGGTGCGGCTGGGCCTGCTCAAGGGTGAGGTCGACGAGCTGATCGCCCGCGATGCGCACCGCGCGTTCTACATGCACCGCGCCGGGCACTGGCTGGGGCTGGATGTGCACGATGTCGGCGAGTACAAGGTCGGCGGCGAGTGGCGGGTGCTCGAACCCGGCATGACCTTGACCGTCGAACCTGGCATCTACATAGCGCCCGACAACCTCAGCGTTGCGAAGAAGTGGCGCGGCATTGGCGTACGAATCGAGGACGATGTTGTGGTGACCAAGAAAGGCTGCGAGATTCTTACCGAGGCAGTGCCCAAGTCGGTCGCCGAGATCGAGGCGCTGATGGCCGCCGCACGGGCGGGCGCATGAGCCGCTTCAACCTGGCCATCATTGGTGGCGGGCTGGTCGGCGCGAGCCTGGCCCTGGCGTTGCAGGCCGGGGCCAGGGCGCGCGGCTGGAAGATCGTGCTGATCGAGCGTTTCGCGCCGGGCGATGCCTATCAGCCCAGCTATGATGCGCGCTCCTCGGCGTTGTCCTTCGGCACTCGGCAGATCTACGAACGCCTGGGCTTGTGGCCGGCGATCAGCCAGCGCGCCGAAGCGATCCGCCAGATCCACGTGTCCGACCGCGGTCGCTTCGGCACCGCGCGGCTTCGTGCCAATGACGAGGGCGTGCCGGCCTTGGGCTATGTGGTGGAGAACGCCTGGCTGGGGCAGTGCCTGTGGCAGGCGCTGGACCAAGAGGTCGTGAGCTGGCGGTGCCCAGCGGAAGTGACTCGGATGCAGGCGCTGGCTGACGGCCATGAATTGACCCTGGACGACGGCACCCAGCTGCAGTGCGACCTGGCCGTGCTGGCCGACGGCGGTCGTTCCGAGTTGCGCGAGCAGCTGGGCATCGCCGTGCAACAGACGCGCTACGATCAGGACGCCCTGATTGCCAACGTCACCCCAGGCAATCCGCACCAGGGCCAGGCGTTCGAGCGCTTCACCGATGACGGGCCGATGGCCCTGTTGCCGTTGCCCGACAACCGCTGCGCACTCATCTGGACCCGTACGCCCGCCGACATTCGACGCTTGCAGGGCTTGCCCGACCAGGCATTTCTGCAAGAGCTGCAGGCGGTGTTCGGCTATCGCCTGGGCACGCTGCAGCGCGTCGGTGCTCGGCACGTCTACCCGCTGTCGCTGGTGCAGGCCGAAGAGCAGGTGCGCTCCAATCTGGTCGTGCTCGGCAACGCGGCGCATGCCTTGCACCCCATCGCCGGGCAGGGCTTCAACCTGTCGATGCGCGACGTGCAGGCGTTGGCCGAGGCCTTGCTCGCCAGCACCGGTCATTTGGGCCAGCTATCCCTGCTGCGTGGCTATGCGCAACGCCAGCGCCTGGACCAGCGGCTGACCGTGGGCTTTTCGGACCAGTTGACGCGGCTGTTCGCAACGCCCGATCCCTGGCTTGCAGTAGGCCGTAACCTGGGCCTGCTGGGGCTCGATCTGCTACCGCCGGCCAAGCGCTGGTTCGCACGCCAGGCCATGGGCCTGGGCACTCGGTCGGAGATCGAAGGGCAATGAACACAGTGACCCATACGAATGAACTGCGCGCCGACCTGGTCATCGTCGGCGCGGGCATGGTCGGCAGCGCGCTGGCACTTGCCCTGCGTGACAGCGGCCTGGACATCCTGCTGATCGACGGCGGGCCGTTGACCGGCAAGCCGTTCGACGCACTGGCGCCGTTCGAGGCTAGGGTCAGTGCGCTGTCCGTGGCCAGCCAGCGCATTCTTCAGCGCCTGGGCGCCTGGGACGGTATCCAGGCGCGGCGTGCCAACCCCTACGGCCACATGTGCGTATGGGACGGCAGCGGTATCGGGCAGATCAATTTTTCCGCGGCCAGCGTGCATGCCGACACCCTGGGGCACATCGTCGAGAATCGCGTGGTTCAGGACGCGCTGCTCGAGCAGTTGCAGGACAGCGGAATCCGTCTGCTGGCCAATGCCCGGCTGGAGCAGCTGCGCTATTCGGGCGATGACCGACTGTTGACCCTGGCCGGTGGCCAGACCGTGCGTACCCCGCTGGTGATCGCCGCCGACGGCGCGCATTCGGCGGTCCGTGGTCTGGCGGGTTGCGAGACGCGCGAGTGGGATTACCTGCACCACGCCATCGTGACCAGCGTGCAGTGCAGCGAGGGGCATCGCGATACGGCCTGGCAACGTTTTACCGATGACGGCCCGCTGGCGTTTCTGCCTCTGCAGCGCGGAGATGGCAAGCATTGGTGCTCGATCGTCTGGTCGGCCACGCCGGAGCAGGCCGAGCGCTTGATGGCGCTGGATGACGCCGCGTTCTGCAAAGCCCTGGGGCAGGCCTTCGAGGGCCGTCTGGGCGAGGTGGTCGCTGCCGATGCCCGCCTGTGCGTACCATTGCGCCAGCGGCATGCCAAGCGCTACGTGGAGACCGGCCTGGCGCTGATCGGCGATGCCGCGCACACCATCCATCCGTTGGCCGGGCAGGGGGTCAACCTGGGTTTGCTCGACGCCGCCGTGCTGGCCGAAGAGCTGATACATGCCCGACAGCGAGGCGAACGGCTCGCCGGCCTGCCCGTGCTGAGCCGCTATGAGCGTCGGCGTATGCCGCACAACCTGGCCTTGATGGGGGCCATGGAAGGCTTCGAGCGCCTGTTCCAGGCCGATCAGCTGCCGTTGCGCTGGCTGCGCAACACGGGCTTGAAATGGGTGGAACGACTACCTGAAGCCAAGGCGCTGTTCGTCCGCCAGGCGCTTGGCCTCACGGGGGATCTGCCTGCGCTGGCACGCCTGTAGGCATGAGGTGTGATCGATGGCCGGTAACATTTGGTAACGGCTGGACCCCAAGTTCGGTTGAGAAGCTAAATGTGATTCACTACCATTTCGCCCTCACTCGAATGGCAAGGGTTCCCTCATGATGGCGCGCAAACGTCTTCTCGCTGCACTGGCGCTCTGTCTGTTGGGTGGCAACGCCCACGCTGCCGATGAAGTGGTCGTCTATTCTTCGCGCATCGACGAGCTGATCAAGCCGGTGTTCGACGCCTACACCGCGAAAACCGGGGTCAAGGTCAAGTTCATCACCGACAAGGAAGCGCCGTTGATGCAGCGCATCAAGGCCGAAGGGCAGAACGCCACGGCCGACCTGCTGCTCACCGTCGACGCCGGCAACCTGTGGCAGGCCGAGCAGATGGGTATCCTGCAACCCATCACGTCAGCCGTCATTGACGGCAACATTCCCGCGCAATACCGTGCCGCGTCCCATCAATGGACCGGCCTGAGCCTGCGCGCGCGGACCATCGCCTACGCCAGCGAACGGGTCAAGCCGCAGGAGCTGAGCACCTACGAGGCCTTGGCCGACAAGCAGTGGGAAGGGCGGTTGTGCCTGCGTACGGCGAAGAAGGTCTACAACCAGTCGCTGACCGCCACGTTGATCGAGACCCATGGCGCAGAGAAAGCCGAGCAGATTCTCAAGGGCTGGGTGAACAACCTGTCCACCGACGTGTTCTCCGATGACATTGCGGTGCTGCAGGCCATCGACGCCGGGCAGTGCGACGTGGGTATCGTCAACAGCTACTACTATGGGCGCCTGCACAAGCAGCAGCCGAATCTGGGCGTGAAGCTGTTCTGGCCGAACCAGGGCGATCGCGGCGTTCATGTGAACCTGTCGGGCATTGGCCTGAACAAGTATGCACCGCATCCGCAGGCGGCCATTGCGCTGGTCGAGTGGATGACCGGGCCGCAGGCGCAGGCGATCTTTGCCGGGGTGAACCAGGAGTTTCCGGCCAACCCGACGGTGGCTCCATCTGCAGAAGTCGCCAGTTGGGGTGAGTTCAAGGCCGACACCTTGCCCGTGGAAGTGGCCGGCAAGCGTCAGGCCGAGGCGATCCGGTTGATGGATCGTGCCGGCTGGAACTGAGCTGATATCGATGGCGCTCCTCCAAGGAGCTTGGCTGCGGTACACCCTGTAGGAGCGGTCCGTGGCCGCGAAGGGTGCGCTGCGGTCTTTCCGCCTATCTGCAGAGGCAGAGGCGCCGGGCTGTTGCGTTGAAAGCCTACAACCTGAAACCACGAGTGAACCCATTGTCTTCTTCCGTCCAACGCCGTTGGTACCCGCTGGTCCTGGCCGTGGTCGGGCTGGTGCTGCTGCCGTTGAGCGTGCTTGTGCTTTCCTGGCAAAGCATCGACATGCAGATATGGTCCCACCTGTGGGATACGCAGATGCCGCGCCTGCTGGGCAATACGCTTACCCTGGTGCTGGGCGTAGGTACGGGCGTGACGGTGCTTGGCGTCAGCCTCGCCTGGCTTACCAGCCTGTGTGAATTCCCCGGCCGGCGCTGGCTCGACTGGGCCCTGATGCTGCCGTTTGCCATTCCGGCCTACGTACTGGCGTTCGTCTTCGTCGGCCTGCTGGATTTTGCCGGGCCGGTGCAGAGCCTGCTGCGCGAGTGGTTCGGCAGCGGCCTGCGCCTGCCGCGGGTGCGCTCCACGGGAGGGGTCATCATCGTTCTGGTGCTGGTGTTCTACCCGTACGTCTACCTGCTGGCGCGGACCGCGTTCCTGGCCCAGGGCAAGGGCTTGATGGAGGCGGCGCGCATGCTCGGCCAATCCCCCTGGCAAGCCTTCTGGCGAGTGGCCTTGCCGGTAGCCCGGCCGGCCATCGGTGCGGGCGTGGCACTGGCATTGATGGAAACCCTGGCGGATTTCGGCGCTGTGGCGGTGTTCAATTTCGACACCTTCACCACGGCCATCTACAAGACCTGGTACGGCTTCTTCAGCCTCTCCAGCGCGGCGCAGCTGGCCAGCCTGCTGTTGCTGGCCGTGATGCTGGTGCTTTACGGCGAGCGGCGTGCGCGCGGTCAGGATCATGCGGCCAACGAACGCCCGCGTGGGCAGGCGCTGTATCGGCTGCGCGGGCTCAAGGCATGGGTGGCCAGCGGCTGGTGTGCGCTGGTGTTCGCCTGCGCCTTCGTCGTGCCCATGCTGCAGTTGGTCGTGTGGTGCTGGCAGCGCGGGCGCTTCGACCTCGACGAACGTTACCGTGAGCTGATCGTGCATACCCTGTACCTGGGCGCCATGGCCGCGCTGATCACGGTCACGGTAGCGCTGCTGCTGGCGTTTGCGCGGCGGCAGGCGCCCACGCGAGGCATTCGCGCCGGTGTGGCGGTGGCGAACCTGGGCTATGCCTTGCCGGGGTCGGTGCTGGCGGTGTCGCTGATGCTGGCTTTCAGTTTTCTCGACCGCGAGCTGGTCGTGCCGTTGTCCGGCTGGCTGGGCGGGGCCGGGCGGCCATTGCTGCTGGGCAGCGTGGCGGCGCTGCTGGTGGCCTATCTGGTACGGTTCATCGCAGTGGCCTATGGGCCGCTGGAAAGCAGCCTGGCGCGGATTCGCCCCTCGCTGCCCGAGGCGTCACGAAGCCTGGGAGTGGGTGGTCCGCGGCTGTTCTTCAAGGTCTATCTGCCCCTGTTGCTGCCCGGCACGCTCAGCGCCGCGCTGCTGGTGTTCGTCGACACGCTCAAGGAGATGCCGGCGACCTTGCTGATGCGCCCGTTCGGCTGGGACACGCTGGCGGTGCGGGTATTCGAAATGACCAGTGAAGGCGAATGGGCGCGGGCGTCGCTGCCGGCCCTGACCCTGGTGCTGGTCGGCCTGCTGCCGGTCATCGGGTTGATTCGACGTTCGGCGCGCCAGGTCGGTCGAAACCACTGACCGGCTACGCGACCTTGTCGCTGCAGATATCACCCCCGCGACCTTGTCGCTACAGATATCACGCCCGCGACCTTGTCGCTACAATGCGCCGCATCCGGCGCAGGCACCAAGGACAATTCGCCTGCGCTTTCGCCACGCCCGGAAGGAGAAACCCATGGGACAGCGCACGCCTCTGTATGACCTGCATCTTGCCCTCGGCGCAAAGCTGGTCGATTTTGGCGGTTGGGACATGCCCCTGCATTACGGCTCGCAAGTCGAAGAGCATCATCAGGTACGTCGCGATTGCGGCGTCTTCGACGTGTCGCATGTGACCGTGATCGATGTCCAAGGGCCGGACGCCCGGGCGTTCCTGCAATACCTGTTGGCCAACGATGTCGCCACCCTGACCGGCCCTGGCCAGGCCTTGTACAGCGCCATGCTCAACGCCGAGGGCGGGGTCGTGGACGATCTGATCGCCTACTGCACCGAGGAAGGCTATCGCCTGGTGGTCAATGCCGCGACCCGTGACAAGGACCTGGCCTGGCTCAGCGCCCAGGCAGGCACGTTCGATGTGCAATGGCGCGAGCGCCCCGAGCTGGCGTTGCTGGCCGTGCAAGGGCCGCAGGCACGGCGCAAGGTCGCCGACCTGCTGGGCAGCCAACGCCGCGAGCTGCTTTTGCAACTGAACCCTTTCGAAGGCCGTCACCATCGCGACTGGTTCATTGCCCGCACCGGCTATACCGGCGAGGACGGTATCGAGATCGTCTTGCCCGCCGCGCAGGCGGTCGATTTCTTCAACGAATTGATCGGTGCGGGCATTTCGCCCATCGGCCTGGGCGCGCGCGATACGCTGCGTCTGGAGGCCGGGATGAACTTGTATGGCCAGGACATGGACGAGGCGCATTCGCCGCTGGCGTCCAACATGGCCGGCAGTGTGGCGTGGCAACCGAGCGCGCGCGCCTTCATCGGGCGCGAGGCGCTGGAGCGTGAACGGGCCGCCGGGCCGGCGATGAAACTGGTCGGCCTGGTGCTCGAAGAACGCGGGGTGCTGCGCGCGCATCAGGTGGTCCGCATCGCCGGAGTTGGCGAAGGAGAGATCACCAGTGGTAGTTTCTCCCCTACGCTGAGCAAGTCGATTGCATTGGCGCGTGTACCGATGGCGACCGCGGACCGTGCGGAAGTCGAGATACGTGGCAAATGGTACCCGGTACGGGTGGTCAAGCCGACCTTCGTCCGGCATGGTAGAACCCTGATCTGAATCGTATGGCGGGCTGGCCGCTGACCCTTGTTGAGGACAATGTTATGAGCGATATCCCTGCTGAACTCCGTTTTGCCGAAAGCCACGAGTGGGCACGCCTGGAAGCAGATGGCACGGTGACCGTGGGCATCAGCGATCACGCCCAGGAAGCCTTGGGTGACGTGGTGTTCATCGAGCTGCCGGAAGTCGGCAAGGTCTTCGCCGCCGGCGATCAGGCGGGCGTGGTCGAGTCGGTCAAGGCCGCTTCGGACATCTACTCCCCAGTGGGGGGCGAGGTGGTCGCGATCAACGAAGCGTTGGCCGATGGCCCGGAAAGCGTCAACGGCGAACCCTATGGCGCCTGGTTCTTCAAGCTCAAGCCAAGCGCTGCCAGTGAGCTGGACACGCTGCTCGACGCTGCCGGCTACAAGGCCGCCATCGGCGAATGACGGCCAGCGGGGGCGGCCATCGCCGCCCCCCGTGCGTTCAATACGGTCGATCCCCCATTATCGTCGCTCGATGCATCACGCGTCGCTGCGGGCGGTAGTCGTCTATCGCGTAATGCTGGGTCACGCGGTTGTCCCAGAAGGCCACGTCCCCTTGGCGCCATTGCCAGCGTACGCAGAACTCCGGACGCGTGCTGTGGGCGAACAGCAGGTCGAGCAGCGCCCGACTTTCAGCTGTCGAAAGTTCGTTGATGTGGGTGGTGAAACCATCGCTGACGAACAATGCCTTGCGCCCGCTGACCGGATGGGTCCGCACCACCGGGTGTGACAGCGGGGGATGTTGCCGGCGGGTCTGCTCCCAGCGCGCCAATGCCTGGGCATCGTTGCCAAAGCGTTCGAGCGGGAACGATTTGGCGAAATCATGGGTGGCGGTCAGACCGTCGAGCAGGGCCTGCATGGGCCTGGACAGCGCCTCGAATGCCGCGATTGCGCTGGCCCAGCAAGTGTCCCCGCCAAAGGGCGGTACCTGCTGGGCGGTCAGTATGGCGCCCATCGCAGGCTCTGCCAGAAAGGTCACGTCGGTGTGCCAGATGGCGTTGTCGCGTACGTCGGTCACGGCGGTGTCGAGCACGAGCACGTCGGGTTGCCCCGGCACACTTGGATAGATCGGATGAACGTGCAGGTCACCGAACTGCTGCGCCAGCCGTGCCTGCTGAAAAGGGGTCAGCGGCTGGTCGCGCCAGAACAGCACCTGATGGGCGAGCAGCGCGGCGTCGATCTCGCGCTGCTGGGCCGGGGTCAGTTCCCGACTGAGGTCGACGCCTTCGATGACCGCGCCGATAGTCGGGCTCAAGGGGGTGATGTGCAGAGTCATGTTGGTCAGCTCTGTTGGCCAAGTGGGTGGTTCAGTGGCTCTGGCCGTGCCAGGGCACCAGGCGCCGCTGCAGGGCGCGCAGGCCCATTTCCAGAGCGAAGGCGATCAGCGCGATTACCAGGATGCCCAGCACCACCACATCGGTGACCAGAAATTGCGCGGCCGACTGCACCATGAAGCCCAGGCCGCTGGTGGCTGCGATCAACTCGGCAGCGACCAGGGTCGACCAGCCGACGCCCAGGCCGATGCGGATACCGGTGAGGATGTCCGGCAGCGCACTGGGTATGATCACGTGGCGGATCAGTTGCGCCCGGGTGGCGCCCAGCGATTGCGCGGCGCGCAAACGGGCGGGATCGACATTGCGCACGCCGGTGGCCGTGGCGATGGCAATCGGCGCGAAGATGGCCAGGTAGATCAGCAACACCTTGGAGGTTTCACCGATGCCGCACCAGATCACGATGAGCGGCAGGTAGGCCAGCGGCGGGATGGGCCGGTAGAACTCGATCAGCGGATCGAGAATGCCTTGCGCTATGCGGTTGTGGCCGATGGCGATGCCCACCGGAATGGCGAACAGCACGGCGAATGCCAAGGCCAGGCCGATGCGCCCCAGGCTGGCACCCAAATGTTGCCATAACGTGGCGTCCATATAGCCCTGGGTTGCCAGCAGCCAGGCTTTGTCCAGCACCGCGCCGGGCGAGGGCAGGAACAGGGGCTCTATCAGCTCGGAGGCGGTCACCGCCCACCACAGTGCCAGCACGCCTGCCAGGGTCAGCGTGCTGATGGCGCGCGTACTCAAGCGCCAGGGCCGGCGCGCGGCAGGTGCGCGGGCGCTGTCGAGAGCGTGCGTCGGGTAGAGGCTCATGCCGGCTCCTTGCGCGCAATGGCGCCCTGTGTGACAACGCGCTGGGCGAAAACCTGGGCAAGGACGTGCTCGCGGGTCTCGATGAATCGGCGATCGGACTTGATCGCCCGGGCGCTCTCGCCAGCGGCATAGCGCTGGCCGAAGTCCAGGCTCAGGCGCTCCTCGACATGGCCGGGGTTGGGCGCCAGCAGAATCAGGTCGGTGGCCAGAAATACCGCTTCTTCGATGTCGTGGGTAATCAGGAACACCGGCTTGGCGGTACGTTGCCAGACCTGCAGCAGCAACTCCTGCATCTGCTCCCGGGTGAACGCAT
This sequence comes from Pseudomonas sp. CFBP 8771, assembly GCF_014841695.1. Lineage (NCBI taxonomy): Bacteria > Pseudomonadati > Pseudomonadota > Gammaproteobacteria > Pseudomonadales > Pseudomonadaceae > Pseudomonas > Pseudomonas sp. CFBP 8771. The sequence goes on from NZ_JACYUJ010000006.1 coordinate 298,956, forward strand.
CCAGTGCGCCGAACGGCTCGTCCATCAACAGCACCTGCGGGTCGGCCGCCAGTGCTCGAGCCAGGCCCACGCGTTGACGCTGGCCACCGGAGAGTTGCCATATCTGTCGCTCGCCGAAACCTGCCAGGTCGACCAGCGCAAGCATGTCCCGCGCCCGCGCCTCACGCTGCGCCCGGCCGGTGCCTGCCAGTTGCAAACCGAAGGCGACATTGGTCAGGACGTCCTGCCAGGGCAACAAGGCGTCATCCTGAAAGACCACGCCACGGTCGGCCCCCGGCCCCTTCACCGCAACGCCGTCCAGGGTGATGCGGCCACTGCTGGGAGCCACGAAACCGGCGATCAGGTTGAGCAGCGAAGTCTTGCCGCTGCCCGACGGGCCCAGTGCGACGCACAGCTGCTGTGGCCCCAGGCTCAGCGAGATGTCTTGCAGCACCGGCTGCGCGGCGCCCGGGTAGTGGGCGCCGATACGGTCGAGAATCAATTGGGCCACGGTCGAACTCCGGTTGGCGTGCGCGCGATCACTGAACGAACTGGGCGCTGACGTACGGCGTGTAGTCAGGCAGGAGCGCTTCCAGCTTGCCCTGCTCCTTGAGGAACTCGGCCGTCTTGGCCACCGCCTGCGCGGTGCCGCCACCCAGCAGCGCGGCGGAGGCCTGGGCCTGGGCATCGGGGTAGGTGGAGCCGGCGAGCAGGTCGGGGACGTCTGCGGCGTTGGCTCCCGTCAATTTGGCGATCTTGCGTACCGGCTCGGAATCGGCGGTCCACTGCGCCTGGTTCTTCGCATAGTCGGCGAACGAATCCAGCGTGACCTTGGCGAACCGGGCGATCACCTCGGGGTGCTTCTCGGCGTAATCCTTGCGCGCCACCCAGACCTCGAAAGTCGGTGCGCCCCACTGGCCGACCTGTGCGGCATCGGTGAGGGTCTTGCCGCTCTTGCGGATCTCGCCCAGCGCCGGCGACCAGACGAAGGCGCCGTCGATGTCGCCACGTTTCCACGCAGCGGCAATTTCGGCCGGCTGCAGGTTGACCACCTTGACCTTGCCTTCCAGACCCCAATGCTTCAACGCGCCGAGCAGGCTGTAGTGGGAAGTGGACACGAAAGGCGTTGCAATGGTCTTGCCGACCAACTGCTGCGGATTGTCGATACCGCTGCCGTTGCGCACGACCAGGGCTTCGGCGGAATTGATCTGCGCCGAAACGATGAAGGCGACGATGGGCAGCTTGCGTGAGGTGGCGGCTGCCAGCGGACTCGATCCCAGGTTGCCGATCTGTACATCGCCCGAGGCAATCGCCGTGACCACTTCCGGGCCACTGTTGAAGCGACGCCAGTCGATCTTCTCGCCAATGGCCTTTTCATAGGTGCCATCGGCCTGGGCGACCTTGCTGGGGTCGATGCCGGTCTGGTAGCCGACGGTCAACGTGGCGGCCTGGATGCCCATGGCCAGGCTGGCCAGGGCCAGGGTGCTGACCAGTTTTCGTGCGAAATGCTGCTTGGCCATGGTGGCTGCCTTTTGCGAGAGTCGGGTGGCTGAGGACCTTCGAACCCGCGCTGCCAAAGCGCGAAACGGCAAGTGTCGGAAGGGCGAATGAGGGCGAATCTAAACGATATAAGAAACGGCTTTGAAATACCGTTTGGGAATTAGCTTATGTTTTGCAACTGGATTGAACTTTTTTGTTTGGACGCTCAAGGTTGTTATGCATTTAAATTCTAAAAAAACTTGAAACAATTCTTTTTGGTTTTGTGAAAATTTCGTTAACCTCGGCAACCAGAGTTTGGCTTAGACCAAGGTCTCGAATCGGCTTGTAAACATTGACTAACCGGTCACGCTTTGGCGCTAATCGCGCATCTGCGGACAAGGGGCGCCAGACCCCCGACCAAAGACACCACAAAAATTAGAAACCAGAGGAGCATCACATGTACAAGCAGTCGCTCGCCGCAGCCATCGCGCTCGCCAGCATCTCCACCAGTGTCTACGCCGCCGATCCGGCACCCTCGGGTTTCCTCGAAGCCAGCAAAGCAACGCTGAGCTCGCGGACCATGTATTTCCGCAACGATACCCGTGAAGGCACGGCGAACGACCAGGAAGAATCGGCTCAAGGCTTCCTCTTCAACTTCATTTCTGGCTACACCCCCGGCACCGTCGGCTTCGGTCTGGACGTGCAGGGCATGACCGGCATCCACCTGGACGGCGGCCGCGGTCACCACCCGAACAACAACAGCTTCTTCCCCAGCGACACCGACGGTTCGGCCGAGAAGTCGTGGTCGCGTGTAGGCGCCAACGGCAAGGTCAAGTTCGCCAAGACCGAACTCAAGGTGGGTAGCGCACTGCAGCCCAACCTGCCGATCCTGGTATCCAACGATGGTCGCTTGCTGCCTGCGGTTTACCAGGGCGGTATCCTGACCTCCAAGGACCTGGACAACTTCACCTTCACCGCCGGCCGCCTGAACAAGTCTGCGGGCCGTGCCACCAGCAACTACTCGGGCCTGGGCCTGAACGGCGGTACGCAGGACTCGAACAACTTCCAGTTCGCCGGTGTCGACTGGAAGGCCACCAAGGATCTGACCCTGCAGGTCTACCACGCGCAGCTGGAAGACTATTACAAGCAGACTTTCCTCGGCGCCGTGCACGTACTGCCATTGGGTGAAGACCAGTCGTTCAAGACCGACCTGCGCTACTTCGACAGCAGCTCCGACGGCAAGAACGGTGATGCTGGCTACCGCTTCAACAACAACAGCGGCTACGCCAAGAACCCAGGCGAAGTCGACAACAAGACCTGGAGTGCCATCTTCACCTACAGCATCGCTGGCCACGCATTCCTGGCCGGTTACCAGCAAGTGGGCGACGACGGCGGCATGCCGTTCATCAACAACGGCAGCGTTGTCGATGGCAACAACCGCAACGAAGGCAACGGCGGTTCCAGCGTCTATCTGTTCACCGACAGCATGGTCAACTCGTTCACCCGCGCTGGCGAAAACACCACGTTCGCCCAGTACTCCTATGACTTCAGCCGCATCGGCGTCCCTGGCCTGAAAGCCTCGGTTGCCTACCTGCATGGCGACGACATTCGCGCGGCCGGTACCGGTGACTCGAACAACTCCGAGTGGGAACGCGACATGCGCGTCGACTACGTGATCCAGAGCGGTCTGCTGAAGAACTTCGGCGCCACCCTGCGTAACGGTACCTACCGCAGCGACGTCGGCACCAACACCGATCAGACCCGTCTGATCTTCAACTACACGTACGCTTTCAAGTAATACGTGCCGTTGGAAAAAGCCCGCCTTGTGCGGGCTTTTTGTTTTCTGCCCTGGCGTTATTCCCGTTTCGCCTAGCCCCAGCACGATCCATTCTTTTTGTTTCCGGGCCGCTCAGTGCACAGTCATGCGCACAACAGCCCAGGAGCATCACCATGACCATTCGACTCGGCGACATCGCCCCCGATTTCCAGCAGGACTCGAGCCAGGGCACCATCAGCTTCCATCAATGGCTGGGCGACCAATGGGGGGTGCTGTTCTCGCACCCCGCCGATTTCACGCCGGTGTGCACCACCGAACTGGGTTTTACCGCCAAGCTCGCCGACGAGTTCGCCAGGCGCAACGTCAAGGCCATCGCGCTGTCGGTGGATCCGGTCGAATCCCATCACCGCTGGATCGGCGACATCGACGAGACCCAGGGCACCACAGTGAATTTTCCGATCCTGGCCGATGCCGACCACAAGGTGTCCCAGCTCTACGATCTGATTCACCCGAACGCCAGTGACACCCTCACGGTGCGTTCGCTGTTCGTCATCGACCCCAACAAGAAGGTGCGGCTGACCATCACGTACCCGGCCAGTACCGGGCGCAATTTCCACGAGATCCTGCGGGTGATCGATTCGCTGCAATTGACCGACAGCCACAAGGTCGCCACCCCGGCCAACTGGCAGGATGGCGATGACGTGGTGATCGTGCCTTCGCTCAAGGACGAAGAGGAAATCAGGCAGCGCTTCCCCAAGGGCTATACGGCAGTGAAACCCTACCTGCGCCTGACCCCCCAGCCCAACCGCTGATCTGAACCTGATACAACTTGCCCTCTGTAGCAGCGGCGCAAGCCGCGTCCGGGACGTCGCGGTGTATCGAATGCGCCGCATGGCCCGCTGACGCGGCTTGCGCCGCTGCTACAGGGATCGCGGTGATATCCATGCGGTGTGCGCAGCAGGGATAGGAAAATGTAGGTATATGTTTTTATCGAATAACCAAATGAATAAATATGATTTAAAGATATAAATCCTGCCTGCTACTGTTCCTTCCATTCCGGCGACTTCTCCAGAAGCGCTCCGATTTCGCTATTCAAGGATTTACCCCATGCTGGTCGTATCCCTGGGCGGCAGCCCCAGCCTGCGCTCGCGCTCTGGTGTACTGCTGGAGCGCAGCAAGCAGTGGCTGCAACGACAAGGCGTCGAAGTGGTGACGTTTCAGGTACGGGACTTCCCGGCCGAAGACCTGCTGCATGCCCGCTTCGATAGCCCGCACGTACTGCATTTCAACGAACTGGTCGGCAAGGCCGATGGCTTGGTGGTTGCCACGCCGGTATACAAGGCGTCGTTCTCCGGTGCGCTGAAGACGCTACTGGACCTGCTTCCCGAGCGTGCCCTGAGCAACAAGGTGGTGCTGCCCATTGCCACCGGTGGCAGCATCGCCCACATGCTGGCGGTGGACTACGCGCTGAAACCAGTGCTGGCTTCGCTCAAGGCCCAGGAAATGCTCCAGGGCATCTTCGCCGACGACAGCCAGATCGCCTATGGCGAAGGCAGTCATGCAGCCCAGTTGGCGCCAGCGCTCGAGCAGCGCCTGGAAAATGCGCTGCAGGAGTTTCATGCCTTCCTGCTGCGCAAACCACAGACCCATGACCCGGCCTTGCTCATGCAAAGCCTGCGCAGTGCCCGCTGGAGCATCTGATTCCAACCGCCGCTCGCGGCCGCGACACTTTTCGCTGTACCCACCTTACTGGCCCGCCAACGGGCAAGCAGGTGCAACCCAATTCCCCCTGCAGAAGGAGAGTGCCATGCGCACCCTGTTCTTGCGTCGTGGCGTGGTCGCACTGTTTGCTGCGGCTGTGTCGTTCGGCGCCATCACCCAGGCCCAGGCTGAAACCCTGCGCATCGGTTACCAGAAATACGGCACGCTGGTGCTGCTCAAGGCCAAGGGCACGCTGGAGAAACGCCTGGCGGCGCAGGGCGTGGACGTCAAATGGACCGAGTTTCCCGGCGGCCCGCAGTTGCTCGAAGGGCTGAACGTCGGTTCGATCGATTTCGGCGTGACCGGTGAAACCCCGCCGGTGTTCGCCCAGGCCGCCGGGGCCGATCTGCTGTATGTGGCCTACGAGCCGCCCGCCCCGACCAGCGAAGCGATCCTGGTACCCAAGGATTCGACGATCCGCTCGGTCGCTGAACTCAAGGGCAAGAAGGTTGCGCTGAACAAGGGTTCCAACGTGCATTACCTGCTGGTGCGCGCGCTGGAAGAAGCCGGGCTCAAGTACTCCGACATCCAGACCGTCTACCTCCCGCCTTCCGATGCCCGCGCGGCGTTCGAGCGCGGCAGCGTCGATGCGTGGGTGATCTGGGATCCCTACCAGGCAGCGGCCGAGCAGCAGTTGCAGGCGCGCACCCTGCGCAACGGCCAGGGCATCGTCGACAACCTGCAGTTCTACCTGGCCACCAAACCCTATGCCGAGCAGCACCCCGAGGTGATCACCGCGCTGGTCGAGGAGGTACGCGCCGTGGGCGAGTGGTCCAAGGCGCATCCCGAAGAAGTGACCGCCCAGGTCGCACCGTTGCTGGGCCTGCCAGCGGACATCACCCTGACCTCGGTGAAACGCCAAGGCTACGGCGCGCAATTTCTCAACCCGCAGACCGTCGCCGCGCAGCAGAAGATCGCCGACAGCTTTCACCAGCTCAAGCTGATCCCCAAGCCGCTGCGCATTCAGGATGTGATCTGGACACCGCCGGCCAACGTTGCCAAGGCACCGTGATCCGCTGCGCCCCCGCCACCGCACAACTGCACCGGTGCCCGCGCATCGGTTCCGAGCCACGTCAGGAGACAACTCCATGAGCCTCAATATTTTCTGGTTTCTTCCCACCCACGGCGACGGTCATTACCTGGGCACCTCCGAAGGTGCACGGGCGGTCGACCACGGTTACCTGCAACAGATCGCGCAGGCGGCCGATCGCCTCGGCTACGGCGGCGTACTGATCCCTACCGGGCGCTCCTGCGAAGACTCCTGGCTGGTGGCGGCCTCGTTGATTCCGGTCACCCAGCGCCTGAAATTCCTGGTTGCCCTGCGCCCTGGAATCATCTCGCCCACCGTGGCCGCGCGTCAGGCAGCGACCCTGGACCGCTTGTCCAACGGCCGCGCACTGTTCAACCTGGTCACTGGCGGCGACCCTGACGAGCTGTCCGGCGACGGTCTGTTCCTTACCCACGAGGAGCGCTACGAGGCGTCGGTGGAATTCACCCGTATCTGGCGCCGCGTGCTGGAAGGCGAAACGGTCGACTACGATGGCAAGCACCTCACCGTCAAAGGCGCCAAGCTGCTCTATCCGCCGGTGCAGCAGCCGCGTCCGCCGCTGTACTTCGGCGGGTCTTCCGATGCTGCTCAGGACCTTGCCGCCGAACAGGTGGAGATGTACCTGACCTGGGGCGAGCCACCGGCAGCGGTGGCCGAGAAGATCGCCCAGGTGCGCGAGAAGGCCGCCAAGCTCGGCCGGACCGTACGCTTCGGAATCCGCCTGCACGTGATCGTGCGTGAAACCAATGCAGAAGCCTGGCAGGCCGCCGAGCGGCTGATCGCCCATGTCGACGACGATACCATTGCCCGCGCCCAGGCTTCGCTGGCGCGCTTCGATTCGGTGGGTCAGCAGCGCATGGCCGCATTGCATGGCGGCAGCAAGGACAAGCTGGAGGTGAGCCCCAACCTGTGGGCCGGCGTCGGGCTGGTGCGTGGCGGAGCTGGCACTGCGCTGGTCGGTGACGGCCCGACGGTGGCCGAGCGGGTCAAGGAGTACGCCGCACTGGGCATCGACACGTTCATCTTCTCCGGCTACCCGCACCTGGAAGAGTCGTACCGCGTGGCCGAGCTGTTGTTCCCGCACCTGGACGTGCAGCGCCCGGAAGCGCCGACCGGCGCCAACTACGTCAGCCCGTTCGGTGAGATGGTGGCCAACGACATTTTGCCCAAGGCCGCCCAGCGCTGAGAAACTGCCATGAGTACAACGAGCAAAATCATCCACCGGCTGGCGCCCTGGGCGCTGCCGGTGGGTCTGCTGTTGATCTGGCAGCTGGCGGTCAGCGTCGGCTGGCTGTCGACGCGGATCCTGCCAGCGCCCAGCGCGGTGTTCGCGGCAGGCGTCGCGCTGTTCAAGTCCGGGGAGATCTGGACGCACCTGGCCATCAGCGGTTGGCGCGCGGGCATCGGCTTCGCCATCGGTGGCGGCATCGGTCTGCTACTGGGGCTGATCAGCGGCCTGTCGCGCTGGGGCGAGCGCCTGCTCGACACCTCGGTGCAGATGATCCGCAACGTCCCGCACCTGGCGCTGATTCCGCTGGTGATTCTGTGGTTCGGTATCGATGAGTCGGCGAAGATCTTTCTGGTCGCGCTGGGCACATTGTTCCCTATCTACCTGAACACCTACCACGGCATCAAGAACGCCGACCCCGCGTTGGTGGAAATGGCACGCAGCTATGGCCTGTCCGGATTTCGTTTGTTCTGGCAGGTGATTCTGCCCGGGGCGTTGCCTTCCATTCTGGTCGGCGTGCGTTTCGCCCTCGGCCTGATGTGGCTGACGCTGATCGTTGCGGAAACCATTTCCGCCAGCTCCGGCATCGGTTACCTGGCCATGAACGCGCGCGAATTCCTGCAGACCGACGTGGTGGTGCTGGCCATCGTGCTCTATGCGATTCTCGGCAAGCTGGCCGATTTGGCGGCGCGTGGGCTGGAGCGAGTGTGGCTGCGCTGGCACCCGGCCTACCAAACCAAGGGAGGTGCAGCATGACCGTTTTCAAGGAACAGCCGCAGAACCTGCGGCGCGGGATTCCACTGGCGGTTCGCCAGCTACGCAAGACCTTTGGCGAGCGCGAGGTACTGCGCGAGATCGACCTGAACATTCCGGCCGGGCAGTTCGTGGCCATCGTCGGCCGCAGCGGGTGCGGCAAGAGCACCTTGCTGCGCCTGCTGGCAGCACTCGACCAACCCACCAGCGGACAACTACTGGCAGGTTCCGGTCCGCTCAGCGATGTGCGCAACGACACCCGGCTGATGTTCCAGGAAGCCCGCCTGCTGCCATGGAAACGAGTGATCGACAACGTGGGCCTGGGGCTGTCCGGCAATTGGCGCGAGCAGGCCTTGCAGGCGCTCGAAGCGGTGGGCCTGGCCGAGCGCGCCGATGAGTGGCCGGCGGGGTTGTCCGGCGGGCAGAAGCAGCGCGTGGCGCTGGCGCGGGCCCTGATTCACAAGCCGCGGCTGTTGCTGCTGGACGAGCCCTTGGGGGCGCTGGATGCGCTCACGCGCATCGAGATGCAGCAGTTGATCGAGAGCCTGTGGCGCAAGCACGGTTTCACCGTGTTGCTGGTAACCCACGATGTGGCCGAGGCGGTGGCGATTGCCGACCGGGTGATTCTGATCGAGGAGGGGCGCATTGGTCTTGACCTGGCCGTCGAGTTGCCACGTCCGCGCGCTCGCGGTTCCCATCGCCTGGCGGCGCTGGAAAGCGAAGTGCTCAATCGAGTATTGGCGCTGCCGGGCAATCCACCGGAGCCCGAGCCGCCGTCGCCGTTGCCGACCCAGTTGCGCTGGGCACGCTGATCCGGACGCGGTACGTCAGGTATCCGCACGTACCGCCGACGCGGCTCGCGCCGCTGCTACAGGGACTGCATACCTAGACGAAACGGCGATCCCCCGTAGCAGCGACGCGAGCCGCGTCCGGGTGCGATGCGGTGTATCTGCCGCACGCAGTCCAGAAGACACGTGAAGCCCCCGTAGCAGCGGCGCGAGCCGCGTCCGGGGACGACGCGGTATACCTGCTGCACCGCCGCCCAGCAAATGCGTTCGTGAACACCGCGGCATGGCAGGCATACCGCGGCGCCCGGCCGTTACACGGTGTGCAGGTACCAGTTGTACTCGAGGTCCGAGATGGAGTGCTCGAATTCTTCCAACTCGCTTTCCTTGCAGGCCACGAAGATATCGATGTATTTCGGATCGATGTATTTGGCCAACACCTCGCTGTCGTCCAGCAGGCGCAGGGCATCGCGCAGGTTGGTCGGCAGGCTCTGCTCGTTCTGCTCGTAGGAGTTGCCCGTCACCGGCTCGTTGGGCTCGACCTGATTGGTCAGGCCGTGGTGCACGCCGGCCAATACTGCGGCCATCAACAGGTAAGGGTTGGCATCGGCGCCGGCAACGCGGTGTTCCAGGCGCACGGCATCCGGGGTTCCGGTAGGCACGCGCAAGGCAACGGTACGGTTGTCCAGGCCCCAGCAGGGCGAGTTGGGCACGTAGAACTGAGCACCGAAGCGGCGGTACGAATTGACGTTCGGGCACAGGAACGCCATCGACGCGGGCAGGGTCTCGAGCACACCGCCGATCGCGTGACGCAATGCGGCGTTCTGCTCGGGATCCTCACTGGTGAAGATGTTCTTGCCGTCCTTGTCCAGGATCGAGATGTGCACGTGCAGACCGTTGCCCGCTTGGCCCGGATACGGCTTGGCCATGAACGTGGTGTCCATCTCGTGGTCGTAGGCGATGTTCTTGATCAGGCGCTTGAGCAGCACTGCATAGTCGCAGGCCTTCATGGCATCCGGAACGTGATGCAGGTTAACCTCGAACTGCGCCGGCGCACTTTCCTTGACGATGGCGTCGGCCGGGATGCCCTGTTCCTTCGCCCCTTCGAGGATGTCCTGCAGGCAGTCCACGTACTCGTCCAGGTCGTCGATCAGATACACCTGGGTCGAATGCGGACGCTTGCCGGAGATCGGCGAGCGCGGCGGCTGCGGTCGACCGTTCACGTTTTCCTGGTCGATCAGGTAGAACTCCAGCTCGAAGGCGGCGCAGATGGTCAGGCCCATGGCGTCGAACTTCTCGACGACCTGGCGCAGCACTTCACGCGGGTCGGCGAAGAACGGCTCGCCTTCGAGTTCGTGCATGGTCATCAGCAACTGCGCGGTAGGGCGCTTCTGCCAAGGCTCGTTGCACAGGGTGTCGGGAATGGGGTAGCAGATACGATCGGCATCGCCGATGTCCAGGCCAAGACCGGTGCTTTCCACGGTAGAGCCGTTGATGTCCAGGGCAAACAGCGAGGCGGGCAGGTTGATGCCTTTCTCGTAAACCTTGTGGAGGCTGGTGCGCTCGATGCGCTTGCCACGCACCACACCATTCATATCTGCAATCAGAAGGTCGACGTACAGAACCTCAGGATGTTCCTTAAGGAATGCGTTCGCTTCGTTAAGCTGAACGGCACGCGGGGGTACCGACATGATGCAACACCTTTGTTGTTAAAAATATCAATCATTGGGTCGAACAGGTTTCAGTCAATCCGAAAGCCAACACTAAGTCAAGCGAGCCGGGTTTTGCCCTGAAAGAGCGCTGTTGAGCCTCTTTTGCTGCATATCGGGGCGCATGCGCCTGGCAATTACGGTGCTCTGCAACTGCCTGAAAAGTGTCTGCGGAAGTTTGCCGCCTGATAGTTGTGGAAAAAAATGAACAAGGCTAAGCTCGTTTTCAACCCGCCATTTCAATAATACCGAGGGTGAGTCATGGCACGCCTGCCATTATCTGATGGAGCTCGCTGCAGCCACCGGTTGCCGGCGACCAGAATAATTGACAGCCCACGGCGTTGCGTCTCTGTTTTTTTGTCCCTCCTGTACTGCCTGAGCCCCGAAACCGCTACCCTGAGCTTCACGTTCCGGCCGGGTATCGAGAGGCCGGGTGGGCAGTGTGCCGCCCTCGCTTGACCGCTTTCCCAACGACGCCCACGCGTCAACACGTGCCCGGCTCGCCGCGAGCCAGGTCAATGGCCTCCTGAGGTATTTATGAGTCCCAACCTCGACCAGCTCACCGATTGGTTGAAAGATCACAAGATCACCGAAGTCGAATGCCTGATCGCCGACCTCACCGGGATCACCCGCGGCAAGATTTCCCCGACCAACAAGTTCATCGCCGAAAAAGGCATGCGCTTGCCGGAAAGTGTTCTATTGCAAACCGTGACTGGCGACTATGTAGAAGACGACATCTACTACGAGTTGCTCGACCCTGCCGACATCGACATGATCTGCCGCCCCGACGAGAACGCGGTGTTTCTCGTTCCCTGGGCCATAGAGCCCACGGCGCAGGTCATCCACGACACGTACGACAAGCAGGGCAACCCCATCGAGCTGTCGCCGCGCAACGTGCTCAAGAAGGTCTTGAAGCTGTATGCGGACCGAGGCTGGCAGCCGATCGTGGCGCCGGAGATGGAGTTCTACCTGACCAAGCGCTGCGAAGACCCGGACTTCCCGCTGCAGCCGCCGATCGGCCGCTCGGGACGCCCGGAAACCGGTCGGCAATCGTTTTCCATCGAAGCGGCGAACGAGTTCGATCCGTTGTTCGAAGACGTCTACGACTGGTGCGAGGCGCAGAACCTGGACCTCGACACCCTGATCCACGAAGACGGCACGGCGCAGATGGAAATCAACTTCCGGCACGGCAATGCCCTGCACCTGGCCGACCAGATCCTGGTGTTCAAACGCACCATGCGCGAGGCCGCGCTCAAGCACAACGTCGCCGCCACTTTCATGGCCAAGCCGATGACGGGCGAGCCGGGCAGTGCCATGCACCTGCACCAGAGCATCGTCGATTCGGCCACCGGCAAGAACATCTTCGCCAACGAAGACGGCTCGATGAGCCAGCTGTTCCTGCACCACGTCGGCGGCCTGCAGAAATTCATTCCCGAACTGCTGCCGCTGTTCGCGCCCAACGTCAATTCGTTCCGTCGTTTCCTGCCCGACACTTCGGCGCCGGTCAACGTCGAGTGGGGCGAGGAAAACCGCACCGTTGGCCTGCGCGTGCCCGACGCCACGCCGCAGAACCGGCGGGTCGAGAACCGCTTGCCGGGCGCCGATGCCAACCCGTACCTGGCCATCGCCGCCAGCTTGTTGTGCGGCTACATCGGCATGGTCGAGGGCCTGAACCCGAGTGCGCCGGTGCAGGGCCGCGGCTACGAGCGGCGCAACCTGCGGCTGCCGTTGACCATCGAGGATGCGCTGGAGCGCATGGAAAACTGCAAGACGGTGGAGAAGTACCTGGGCAAGAAATTCGTCGTTGGCTATGTTGCGGTCAAGCGCGCCGAACACGAAAACTTCAAACGCGTGATCAGCTCGTGGGAACGTGAGTTCCTGCTGTTCGCGGTGTGAGAAAAAGGAGCGACAGATGAGCAACAACAACCCCCAGACCCAGCATTGGCAAGACTTGAGCAGCGCCCACCACCTGGCGCCGTTCAGCGACTACACGCAGCTGGCGCAGAAGGGTCCGCGGATCATCACCAAAGCCGACGGTGTTTACCTGTGGGACAGCGAAGGGCACAAGATCCTCGACGGCATGGCCGGTCTGTGGTGCGTGGCGATCGGCTACGGTCGCGAGGAACTGGTGCAGGCCGCCAGCAAGCAGATGCGCGAGCTGCCGTACTACAACCTGTTTTTCCAGACCGCCCACCCGCCCGCACTCGAGCTGGCCAAGGCCATCGCCGACCTGGCGCCCGAGGGCATGAACCATGTGTTCTTCACCGGCTCCGGTTCCGAGGGCAACGACACCGTGCTGCGCCTGGTGCGCCATTACTGGGCGCTCAAGGGCAAGCCCGAGAAAAAGGTGATCATCAGCCGCATCAATGGCTACCACGGCTCCACCGTGGCCGGCGCCAGCCTGGGCGGCATGGCGGGCATGCACGAGCAGGGCGATCTGCCGATCCCGGGCATCGTGCACATTGCCCAGCCGTACTGGTTCGGCGAGGGCGGTGACATGACCCCGGACGCGTTCGGCATCTGGGCCGCCGAGCAGTTGGAAAAGAAGATCCTGGAAGTGGGCGAAGACAACGTCGCGGCGTTCATCGCCGAGCCGATCCAGGGCGCCGGCGGTGTGATCATTCCGCCCGAGACCTACTGGCCGAAGGTCAAGGAAGTGCTGGCGCGCTACGACATCCTGTTCGTGGCCGATGAAGTCATCTGCGGCTTCGGCCGTACCGGCCACTGGTTCGGCAGCGACTACTATGATCTGGCGCCCGACCTGATGACCATCGCCAAGGGCCTCACCAGCGGCTACATCCCCATGGGCGGCGTCATCGTGCGCGACGAGGTGGTGCAGGTGATCAACCAGGGTGGCGACTTCAACCACGGCTTCACCTATTCCGGGCATCCGGTCGCGGCGGCGGTGGCGCTGGAAAACCTGCGTATCCTGCGCGACGAGCACATCGTCGACACGGTCCGGACCGATGCGGCACCGTATTTGCAAAAGCGTCTGCGCGAACTGCAGGACCATCCGCTGGTGGGTGAGGTCCGTGGCCTGGGCATGCTCGGCGCCATCGAGCTGGTCAAGGACAAGGCGACTCGCAGCCGTCACGAAGGGCGCGGCGCCGGTATGATCTGTCGGCAGTTCTGCTTCGACAACGGGCTGATCATGCGGGCCGTCGGTGACACCATGATCATTGCACCGCCGCTGGTCATCAGCCACGCCGAGATCGACGAGCTGGTGAGCAAGGCACGGCTTTGCCTGGACCTGACACTCGAAGCACTCGGGGGCTAGATGCTAGGCTTGCTCCCGTCGGGAGCATCGGTACGCAAAATGCGACGGCGTTCCGTAGGAGCGGTCACCGGCCGCGAAAGCTGCGATGCGGTCTCGACTGATACCGCAGTGGTTTCTTCGCGGCCAATGACCGCTCCTACGGATCATCAAAACACGGCACTCGATCAATATTGGCATCAGGTTAAGACCAAGAACATTTAGGAGCACAACGCATGAAGATATTTGGCAAGACCCTCCTCGCCGTGGCCCTGATGGGGGCGATGGCCAGTGCTGCGCAGGCAGACGACAAGGTTCTGCACGTGTACAACTGGTCGGACTACATCGCGCCGGACACGATCAAGCAATTCGAGGCGGAGTCGGGGATCAAGGTCGTCTACGACGTATTCGACAGCAACGAAACCCTGGAAGCCAAACTGCTGGCCGGCAAGTCCGGCTACGATATCGTCGTGCCTTCCAACAACTTCCTGGCCAAGCAGATCAAGGCCGGTGTTTACCAGGAACTGGACCGCTCGAAACTGCCGAACTGGAAAAACCTCAACGAATCGCTGCTCAAGGCGGTCTCGGTGAGCGACCCGGACAACAAGCATGCCTTCCCGTACATGTGGGGCTCGATCGGCATCGGCTTCAACGCCGACAAGGTCAAGGCTGCGCTGGGCGCCGATGCACCGACCAACAGCTGGGACCTGCTGTTCAAGCCGGAAAACGCGGCCAAGCTGAAGTCGTGCGGCATCAGCTTCCTTGATTCGCCCACCGAGATGCTGCCGATCGCCCTGCATTACCTGGGCTACCCGACGGACTCGCAGGACAAGAAGCAGCTTGCCGAGGCCGAGGCGCTGTTCCTCAAGGTGCGTCCATCGATCGGTTACTTCCATTCCTCCAAGTACATCTCCGACCTGGCCAACGGCAATATCTGCGTGGCCGTGGGGTATTCGGGTGACATCTACCAGGCCAAGTCGCGCGCCGAAGAAGCGGGTGGCAAGGTCAAGGTCAGCTACAACATTCCCAAGGAAGGCGCTGGCAGCTTCTTCGACATGGTCGCCATCCCCAAGGATGCCGAGAACGTCGAAGGCGCCTACAAGTTCATGACCTTCCTGATGAAACCGGAAGTCATGGCCGAGATCACCAACAGCGTGCAGTTCCCCAACGGTAACCAGGCTGCAACAGCATTGGTGGATAAAGCCATCAGCGGCGATCCGGGCATCTACCCGCCGGCCGATGTGCAGGCCAAACTGTATGCCATTGCCGACCTGCCGGCGGCGACGCAGCGCATCATGACGCGCAGCTGGACCAAGATTAAGTCGGGCAAGTAAGCCGGGCTGGTATTGCGATGCGCCTTTCGCGGCCGATGACCGCTCCCACACATACCCCGTAGGAGCGGCCCGTGGCCGCGAATGGCGCACCGCGAGCTCGGGCCAGGTGAATCAGCAATTGCGGCGCGCGCGCATGGGCTGTAAGTTGCGCGCCGGTTTGTCTTATAGAACAAACGCTTGAGAGGACCTCCACTTGTCACACTCTTTGTTTCGCAAGGCCATGCTGATCGGTGCGGGTCTGACCCTGGCGCTCAATGCTCAAGCGGCAGGCACCGTACACATCTATAACTGGTCCGACTACATCGGCGAGAGCACCCTGGCGGATTTCGAAGCCGCCACCGGGATCAAGCCGATCTACGACGTCTTCGACTCCAATGAAACCCTGGAAGGCAAGTTGCTGGCCGGCCATACCGGCTACGACGTGGTGGTGCCGTCCAACCACTTCCTGGGCAAACAGATCAAGGCCGGGGCGTTCCAGAAACTGGACAAGGCCCAGCTGACCAACTATTCCAACCTTGATCCGGTGCTGCTCAAGCGCCTGGAAAAGAACGATCCGGGTAACCAGTACGCCGTTCCCTATCTGTGGGGTACCAACGGCATTGGTTACAACGTGGAAAAGATCAAGGCCGTGCTGGGCGTCGACAAGATCGACTCCTGGGCCATGGTGTTCGAGCCCGAAAACATCAAGAAACTGTCCAAGTGCGGCGTCGCCTTCCTCGACTCGCCCGACGAGATGTTCCCGGCCGTGCTCAACTACATGGGCCTGGACCCCAACACCACCGACGAGAAGCTCTACAAGCAAGCCGAGGCCAAGCTGCTCAAGGTCCGTCCGTACGTGACCTACTTCCATTCCTCCAAGTACATCAGCGACCTGGCCAATGGCAACATCTGTGTGGCCGTGGGTTATTCCGGCGACATATTCCAGGCCAAGGCACGGGCCGAGGAAGCCGGCAAGGGCATCAAGCTGGCCTACTCGATTCCCAAGGAAGGCGGCAACCTGTGGTTCGACATGCTGGCCATCCCCGCCGATGCGCCGGATGCCAAGCAGGGCCTGGCGTTCATCGACTACCTGTTGAAACCTGAAGTGATTGCCAAGGTCAGCGACTATGTCGGCTATGCCAACCCCAATCTCAAGTCTGGCGAGCTGATGGATCAGGACGTGCGCAACGACGAGGCGGTCTACCCGCCACAGGCCATCCAGGACAAGCTCTACGTCAACGTCGAGCTGCCGCCCAAGGTGCAGCGTTTGATGACCCGCAGCTGGACCAAGGTCAAGTCGGGCAAATAAATACTCGGGGCGGCCCGATCCAGAGCCGCCCCCACTCAAGTTTGGGAGTTTCGTGAATGGCTGTTGCCTCCAGCGCCTACAAAAAAGCCCTCGAAGGCAGCCAGCAACCGAAAAAGGTGCTGGTCCGGATCGAAAAGGTAACGAAGAAATTCGACGAAACGGTGGCCGTGGACGACGTGTCGCTGGAAATCAACCAGGGTGAGATCTTCGCCTTGCTGGGCGGGTCCGGTTCCGGCAAGTCCACCCTGCTGCGCATGCTGGCTGGCTTCGAACGGCCGACCGAGGGGCGTATTTTCCTCGACGGCGTGGACATCACCGATATGCCGCCCTACGAGCGGCCGATCAACATGATGTTCCAGTCCTACGCATTGTTTCCGCACATGACCGTGGCGCAGAACATCGCCTTCGGCCTCAAGCAGGACAAACTGCCGGCGGCCGAAATCGACGCACGCGTGGCGGAAATGCTCAAGCTGGTGCAGATGACCCAGTACGGCAAGCGCAAGCCGCACCAGTTGTCCGGTGGCCAGCGTCAGCGCGTTGCGCTGGCACGCTCGCTGGCGAAAAAGCCCAAGCTGTTGCTGCTCGACGAGCCGATGGGCGCGCTGGACAAGAAACTGCGCTCGCAGATGCAACTGGAACTGGTGGAGATCATCGAGCGGGTCGGCGTGACCTGCGTGATGGTGACCCACGACCAGGAAGAGGCCATGACCATGGCCCAGCGCATCGCCATCATGCACCTGGGCTGGATCGCGCAGATCGGCAGCCCGATCGACATCTACGAAACCCCCACCAGCCGCCTGGTGTGCGAGTTCATCGGCAACGTCAACCTGTTCGAAGGCCAGGTGGTCGAGGACATGGAAGGCTACGCACTGATCAGCAGCCCGGAGCTGGAGCGCAGCATCTATGTCGGTCACGGTGTAAGTACCGCTGCCGAAGACAAGAACGTGACCTACGCCATTCGCCCGGAAAAGATGCTGGTGACCACCCAGCAGCCCGACAGCGAACACAACTGGTCGCGCGGCAAGGTCCATGACATCGCCTACCTGGGCGGCCATTCGGTGTTCCACGTGCAGTTGCCGTGCGGCAAGCTGGTGCAGTCGTTCGTGGCCAACGCCGAGCGCCGTGGCGCCCGGCCGACCTGGGACGACGAAGTGTTCGTCTGGTGGGAAGACGACAGCGGCGTGGTACTGCGCTCATGAAGCTGCGCAAGATCAAACGCAAGCTCAAGAGGATCATCCCCAACGGTCGCCAGATGGTCATCGGCGTACCGTTCCTGTGGCTGTTCCTGTTCTTCATGCTGCCGTTCTTCATCGTGCTCAAGATCAGCTTCGCCGAAGCCGACGTGGCGATCCCGCCGTACACCGAAATCTGGAGCTACGCCGAACAGAAGTTCGAGTTGATCCTCAATTTCGCCAACTACGCGCTGCTCACCGAAGACGATCTGTACATCTCGGCCTATCTGGGCTCGTTGAAGATGGCCTTCTTCAGCACCCTGATCTGCCTGCTGCTCGGCTATCCCATGGCCTATGCCATCAGCAAGGCACGCAAGGACCTGCAGACCGTGCTCCTGCTGCTGATCATGATGCCGACCTGGACGGCGATCCTGATCCGCGTGTATGCCTGGATGGGCATTCTGAGCAACAACGGCCTGCTCAATGCCTTCCTGATGTGGCTGGGGGTGATCGATCAGCCGCTGCAGATACTCAACACCAACCTGGCGGTGTACATCGGCGTGGTCTATGCGTACCTGCCGTTCATGATCCTGCCGTTGTTCGCCAATCTGGTGAAGCATGACAACAGCTTGCTTGAGGCCGCCTCCGACCTGGGCTCGAGCACCTTCAACAGTTTCTGGAAAATCACCGTGCCGCTGTCGAAGAACGGCATCATCGCCGGCTGCATGCTGGTATTCATTCCGGTGGTCGGCGAGTTCGTGATTCCCGAGCTGCTGGGTGGCCCGGAAACCCTGATGATCGGCCGCGTGTTGTGGCAGGAATTCTTCAACAACCGCGACTGGCCCGTTGCCTCGGCATTGGCTGTGTTGATGCTGGCGATTCTGATCGTGCCCATCGTGCTGTTCAATCGCAGCCAGGCCAAAGAACTGGAGGGCAAGGCATGAAGCGTTTCGGGTTCTCCAAACTGATCCTGGTGCTGGGCTTGGTGTTCATCTATGCGCCGATGCTGATCCTGGTCATCTACTCCTTCAATGCTTCGCGGCTGGTGACGGTGTGGGGCGGCTGGTCGGTGCAGTGGTACGTCGGCCTGCTGGACAACTCCCAGCTGATGGGCGCGGTGATGCGCTCGCTGGAAATCGCCTGCTACACGGCAGTGACGGCCGTGGCCCTGGGGACCATGGCGGCGTTCGTGCTGACGCGCATCAGTCGCTTCAAGGGGCGCACCATGTTCGGCGGTCTGGTAACGGCGCCGCTGGTGATGCCCGAGGTGATTACCGGTCTGTCGCTGCTGTTGCTGTTCGTGGCCATGGCCCAGGTGATCGGCTGGCCGCAGGAGCGTGGCATCGCCACGATCTGGATCGCTCATACCACCTTTTGTGCCTCCTACGTGGCGGTGGTGGTGTCATCGCGGCTGCGCGAGCTGGACCTGTCGATCGAAGAGGCGGCCATGGACTTGGGTGCGCGGCCCTGGAAGGTGTTCTTTCTGATCACCATTCCCATGATCGCGCCA
The DNA here is from genome assembly GCF_014841695.1 of Pseudomonas sp. CFBP 8771. Lineage (NCBI taxonomy): Bacteria > Pseudomonadati > Pseudomonadota > Gammaproteobacteria > Pseudomonadales > Pseudomonadaceae > Pseudomonas > Pseudomonas sp. CFBP 8771. The sequence goes on from NZ_JACYUJ010000006.1 coordinate 318,032, forward strand.
TCGCTGGCGGCCGGCGGGATGATGTCCTTCGCGCTGTCGCTGGACGATCTGGTGCTGGCCAGCTTCGTTTCCGGGCCGGGTTCCACGACCCTGCCGATGGAAGTTTTTTCGGCGGTCCGCCTGGGCGTGAAGCCTGAGATCAATGCGGTGGCCAGCCTGATTCTGCTGGCCGTTTCGTTGGTGACGTTTCTGGTGTGGTATTTCGGGCGTCGGGCCGAAGAGCGTCGTCGCAAGGCGATCCAGCAAGCCATCGAGGAAAGCGCCGCCAACTCCTGGCAACAGCCGAAGACTCAGCGGCCGGCAGCGTCGGTGTGATGAGGGCAGGGCGCTGGATCTCCAGCGCCCTGGCCAGCACACGTATTGCCTCGGAACAATCATCCATGCCCATTGCATTTCATCCCGACACCCTGCGAAATTCCCTGCCACCCTTGGGCACCCGACAGCCGCTGTCCGATGAGGCTCAGGCCTACCAGCGCTTCTATCAGCTAGACCTGCCCGTACAAAGCTGGCTGGGGCGCTTCAGTGCTGCCGGCTTCGACTTGGTGGCCCAAGTGTGGCTGCCGGAGCGGCCTGTCGCCACGCTCTTCGTCATGCACGGTTTCTACGATCACATGGGGTTGTACCGGCACGCCGTGCAGTGGGCCTTGGCGCGTGGCTTCGCGGTCATTTCCTGCGACCTGCCGGGCCATGGTCTGTCCAGCGGCGAGCGAGCCAGCATTCACAGCTTTGCCGATTACCAGGCCACGCTCGATGGCCTGTTCGCCGAAGCACGCACCCTGCAGCTGCCGCAGCCTTGGCATCTGCTGGGGCAGAGCACCGGTGGCGCGATCATCGTCGACCATCTGCTGCACCAGGGCGCGCAGTCCGCGGCGCAGGGGCAGGTGCTGCTGATGGCGCCGCTGGTGCGGCCCAGCGCATGGGGTTTGTCCAAACTCAGCTATCGCGTGCTCAAGCCGTTCGTCAACGGCATTGCCAGGCGTTTCAGCGCCAATACCAACGACCCGGATTTCATGCCGTTCCTGCAGGCGGACCCGCTGCAGCCCGTGCGCCTGCCGACAGCGTGGGTGGGGGCGTTGGTGCAGTGGGTGCAGCACATCGAGGCAGCGCCGCGCAGCCCGCGCACGGTGGTGGTCGTGCAGGGAGAGGATGACGACACCGTGGATTGGCGGCACAACCTCAAGGTGCTGCGCGCAAAGTTCGCCGAGGTGCGGGTGTTGCAGGTGGCGGGGGCCCGGCATCATCTGGTCAATGAGCTGCCTGCGATTCGGGCGAAGTGTTTCGATTTCTTCGAACAGAATCTGTAACCGAGTCGTCGGCTTCGCGGCCGCTGACCGCTCCTACGGGGGTGGGCCATTGCTGCGGGTGGGTCAGCGGCCGCGAACGGCGCCCCTCAGTTTCCCGCCTTGCCCGGTGTCTGTCCAACCGCCAATCCTGCCCGTACCGCCTCCAGGGCCGCCTGATAATAAGCCTGGCCAGCGGCAGACTCGGCGAAGCCGACGAACTCCTCCAGTTCCGGATCGGACAATTCGCGGTACACGTACAGCAGCGTATTGTTCAGGTCGATGGCGATCTGCTGTTGCAGCCGCTCACGCTGGCCATCGAGCAGACCTGCAGCCTGGCCGCCCCCCAACAGACCTGGAATCATCGAGCTGAGGCTGTCGGCGGCCACCCCGGCGATCGCCAGGCTGACCTCTGCGCCCGCCTGGCGCGCCGGCAGTGCCTGCGCCAGATGGCCGATCAACAGCGCGCGGGTCGACTCGACCTGCAGTTTCGGCAGGCCCTGGGCGTTCTTGGCCAGTTGATCACTGCGGGTGGCCAGCAGCTCGGCGGCGACGATCTTGCGGCCCAGGGCAGACTCGAAGAAGGCGAGGGCCGGTTTGGGATCGGCCAGGCCCTGGCGCAGTCGCGCTTCGGCCCGCTGGTCCATGGCCTGCGCCGCGAAGCGTTGGTCGCTGTTGCTCACCAGTGCCTGGAAAACCGCCGGTGGCAAGCTGCTCTGGTAGCGCTGCTGGGCCGCCTTGAGGGCGTCGCTGAAATGCGCCCTTTGTTCAGGCCAGCCAGCGGCCTTGTACAGCAGGTCGTGGTCGTCGGCCCAGGCGGGCGTCGTACTGAACATCATCAAGAACACAAGGACGCGGCGCATAGGGACTCCTGTCGGCAAGGGGCCATTGTCCGTGGCATTGCCTGGCTTTGTCGAGAAGTGACATGCACGCTGCGCCTCGATGCATCGACTGCGCAGCGACCTCGTGCAAGCCTCTGTCGGTTTTGCAGGCGTATGGATACTATGCCGGGCATGCAAATACCTTCTGATCATCCACTGCTGCTGCGCATCGTCGACGACCTGGCCGAGCACGGCTGGTCGCAGCAGGAACTCTTCGTGCCCCAGGCTTTGACCCTGGCGCTGGCGGCCGAGTGCCGTACCCGCCATGCCCAAGGCGAACTGGCGCCGGCGGCCGTCGGGCGCGGTCCATCCCAGGAGATCCGCGAAGGCATTCGCGGTGACCGCATCCAGTGGATCGAACCGGGCGAAGCCGTGCCGTGCGATGCCTACATGCAGATCATGGACAGCCTGCGCGAGGCGCTCAATCGTGGTCTGTTTCTGGGCCTGGAAGACTTCGAATGCCATTTCGCCCTGTACCCACCGGGCAGCGTGTACCTGCGTCACCTGGATCGCTTTCGCGACGATGACCGGCGCATGGTGTCAGCGGTGCTGTACCTGAACGATGCCGACTGGAGCGAAGAGGACGGGGGTCAGCTGCGCATGTACCTGCGCGGGGACACGGCGTACGACGTGCAGCCGATCGGTGGCACGCTGGTGGTGTTTCTTTCCGGCGAGGTGCCGCACGAAGTGATGCCGGCGCAGCGCAATCGGCTGTCGCTGACCGGCTGGTTCCGCCGTCGGGGCAACGAGCCGTTCTGATACACCGCGTCGCCTGGTTCGCGGCTACTAGCCGCTCCTACAGGGGATCTGGGTTGATAGTAGAAGCGGCTGGCAGCCGCGAACCAGAGGACGCGGTGTGCCAGGCACACCGCAATCCGGCCGCTATCAGAACAATACGCGGCAGCGAATGGTTCCGGTGACCTGTTGCAGCTTTTCCTGCGCCAGGTCCGAGTAATCGGCGTCGACGTCGATCACCACATAGCCGACCTTTTCGTTGGTCTGCAGGAACTGGCCGGAGATGTTGATGGCGTTCTCGGCGAAGACCTTGTTGATCTCCATCATCACGCCCGGCACGTTCTCGTGGATGTGCAGCAGACGGTGCTTGCCAGGGTGCGCGGGCAAAGCCACTTCCGGGAAGTTGACCGACGACACCGAGGTACCGTTGTCGCTGTACTTGACCAGTTTCTCGGCCACTTCCAGGCCGATGTTGGCCTGCGCCTCGGCGGTGGAACCACCGATGTGCGGGGTCAGGATGACGTTGTCCAGGCCACGCAGCGGGCTTTCGAAGATGTCGTCGTTGGAGCGTGGCTCGACCGGGAATACGTCGATGGCAGCGCCGATCAGGTGCTTGTCCTTGATCGCCTCGGCCAGTGCGTCGAGCTCGACCACGGTGCCGCGCGCGGCGTTGATGAGGATACCGCCCTTCTTGATGGCACGGATTTCCTTCTCGCCGATCATCCACTGGGTGGCGGCGGTTTCAGGCACATGCAGGGTGACGATGTCGCTCATGCCCAGCAGCTCGGTCAGGCTGCCGACCTGGGTGGCGTTGCCCAGCGGCAGCTTGGTCACGGTGTCGTAGAAGTACACCTGCATGCCCAGGCCTTCGGCCAGGACCGACAGCTGGGTGCCGATCGAGCCATAGCCGACGATGCCCAGTTTCTTGCCGCGGATCTCGAAGGAGTTCGCCGCGCTCTTGATCCAGCCGCCACGGTGGCAGGAAGCGTTCTTCTCGGGGATGCCACGCAACAGCAGAATGGCTTCGGCCAGCACCAGTTCGGCCACGGAACGGGTGTTGGAATACGGTGCGTTGAACACCGCGATACCGCGTTCGCGAGCGGCGGCCAGATCAACCTGGTTGGTGCCGATGCAGAAGCAGCCCACGGCGACCAGTTTCTTCGCACAGTCGAACAGCTCTTCGGTCAGCTGGGTGCGCGAGCGAATGCCGATGAAGTGCGCATCGGCGATCTTTTCCTTGAGTTCGGCTTCGGGCAGCGACTTGGTGTGGTACTCGATGCTGGTGTAGCCGGCAGCCTTGAGGACGTCCACGGCGGATTGGTGGACGCCTTCGAGAAGAAGGAACTTGATCTTGCTCTTGTCGAGGGAAGTCTTGCTCATCTGCGTAAACCTGTGTCCCGAAAAAAATGGCAGGAAGTGAAGCGGCGCGCACCGGGCCAAGGCTCGATTGGCGGGGGGCGTATGCTAGCATAGCCTCCCTGTCGTACGCCCATCCTGGGTCATGAGCCGTTCTCAGGGTGACTATGAATGGTCCGAGGTTTAGCGGGCCGCGAATCGCCCGATTCGTGAATCCTTCACTTGCAGAGTCGCGTCCATGAACCGTCATGCCCTGATCGATGAACTCAAGACCCTGCTCGAGCCTGGCAAGGTCCTCACCGATGCCGCTTCGCTCGACACCTACGGCCGGGACTGGACCAAACAGTACGCCCCGGCACCCAGCGCCATCGCCTTTCCCAAGACCACCGAGCAGGTCCAGGCCATCGTGCGCTGGGCCAACGAGCGCAAGGTGGCGCTGGTCCCTTCGGGTGGGCGTACCGGTCTGTCGGCTGCGGCGGTAGCGGCCAACGGCGAGGTGGTGGTGTCGTTCGACTACATGAACAAGGTGCTCGAGTTCAACACGACCGACCGCACCGTGGTCTGCCAGCCAGGCGTCATCACCAAGCAGCTGCAGAACCTGGCCGAGGAAAACGGCCTGTACTACCCGGTGGATTTCGCCTCGTCGGGTTCCAGCCAGATCGGCGGCAATATCGGCACCAACGCCGGCGGCATCAAGGTCATCCGCTACGGCATGACGCGCAACTGGGTGGCGGGCCTCAAAGTGGTCACCGGCCAGGGCGATGTACTGGAGCTGAACAAGGACCTGGTCAAGAACGCCACCGGCTACGACCTGCGTCAGTTGTTCATCGGCGCCGAAGGCACCCTGGGGTTCATCGTCGAGGCCACCATGCGCCTGGACCGTGCGCCGAAGAACCTCACCGCGATGGTGCTCGGCACCACCGACTTCGATGCGATCATGCCGGTGCTGCATGCGTTTCAGGGCAAGCTCGACCTCACGGCGTTCGAGTTCTTCTCCGACAAGGCGCTGGCCAAGGTGCTGGGTCGCGGCGACGTGCCGGCGCCGTTCGAAACGGCCTGCCCGTTCTATGCCCTGCTGGAATTCGAAGCCACCACCGACGACATCGCCGACACCGCGCTGGCCACCTTCGAACACTGCGTGGAGCAGGGCTGGGTACTCGATGGGGTGATGAGCCAGAGCGAACAGCAGCTGCGCAACCTGTGGAAGCTGCGCGAGTACATCTCCGAAACCATCTCCCATTGGGTGCCGTACAAGAACGACATCTCGGTGACCATTTCCAAGGTGCCGGCATTCCTGCGCGAGATCGACGCCATCGTCAGCGAGCGCTATCCGGCATTCGACGTGCTCTGGTACGGCCACATCGGCGACGGCAACCTGCACCTGAACATCCTCAAGCCCGAGCACATGGACAAGGACGCATTCTTTGCCGAATGTGCGCTGGTCAATACCGAGGTCTTCGAAACCGTGCGCAGGTACAACGGCTCCATCTCCGCCGAGCACGGCGTGGGCATGGTCAAGCGCGACTACCTGCAGTACAGCCGCTCGCCGGTCGAAATCCAGTACATGAAAGCCATGAAGGCAGTGTTCGACCCCAATGGGATCATGAACCCTGGCAAGATCTTTTCCATTTGATACGTTCATCTGAGCAGAGGTTCGAGCAATGAGCTACCAGCACCAGTACATCGACGGTACCCGCATCCACTTTCCGCTGGGCAAGGTGGTGTGCATCGGCCGCAACTACGCCGAGCATGCCAAGGAGCTGGACAACCCGATTCCGACCGAGCCGCTGCTGTTCATCAAGCCAAGCAGCTGCGTGGTGCCGTTGCAGGAAACCTTCACCATTCCGACCGATCGCGGCGCGGTGCACTACGAGGCGGAAATCGCGGTGCTGCTGGGCAAGTCACTGAGCACCCGGCCCAGTGCCGAAGAAGTCATCGATGCCATCTCCGGCTTCGCCCCGGCGCTGGACCTGACCCTGCGCGACGTCCAGGCGCGCCTGCGCGAGAAGGGCCTGCCGTGGGAAATCGCCAAGTCGTTCGACGGCGCGGCAGTGATCGCACCGTTCGTATCGGCCGACAGCTTCCCTGACCTCACCGACATCCCGATACGCCTGACCATCGACGGCGACGTGCGCCAGGACGGCAACAGCAACCTGATGCTCAACGCCATCGTGCCGATGATCCAGTACATGGCCGGGTGCTTCTCGCTGCAGGCTGGCGACGTCATCCTCACCGGCACCCCGGCCGGGGTAGGCCCGCTCGAAATCGGCGCCGAAATCGTGCTGGAACTGCCCGGTGTCAGCCGCTTCACCAGCCGCGTCCAGTAGTCGCCCCACGCCTCACCTTTTTTTTACATTCGATCTGGATAATGCCCCCACCCAAGTGGGTGCATTGTTCGGATGTGCCCGTATGAATCCGTCTCCAGCAAGGGTACTTCATGGTCCGCGCCGCGCTGCATTCATCCCGCCCCCTGCATAAACGTTGGTACCTGTGGACCTTGCTGGTGCTGCTGATCGGCTACATCGTCGCGGTGGTCTTGCACTGGGACGACCGCGCCGAGCTGTGGGTGCAGGAGTGGACGCACAACAGCACCGAGCGCAAGGCCAGTGTCTGGCTGCCTGACTATGAAGCCGTGATCGACGCCAAGGCCCTGCCCGGCATGGAAGGCGACGAAGCCTCGGACATCACCTATCACCCCGGCACCCGTACCTTGTTCGCGGTGATGGGCAAGAACCCCTATCTGGTCGAGCTGAGCCTGCAGGGCGACGTGCTGCGCAAGATGCCGCTGACCGGCTGGAGCAATCCGGAGGCCATCACCACACTCGCCGATGGGCGCCTGGCGATCATCGACGAGCGCCAGCACCAACTGACCGTGGTCAAGGTCGAGGCCGACACCCGCGAGCTGAACATCGCCGACTTCGCGCCGTTCGACCTCGGCCCTTCGGCGGACCAGAACAAGGCTTTCGAAGCCCTGGCCTGGGATCCGCGCAACCAGCGCCTGTTGCTTGGCGAAGAAAGACCACCGGCGCTGTTCTCGCTGAAGCTGGGCAGCGATGGCCTGCCCACCGGCGAGAAGCAACGCCTCGATGCGCCCGACCTGGACATGCGCAACCTTTCGGCGCTGGCAGTGGATCCGCGCACCGGTCACCGCCTGCTGCTCTCGGCCGACTCGCACCTGCTCATGGAATACGACGAAACCGGCAAGCAGTGGAGCTTCATGGCCCTGCTGGGCGGCATGAACGGCCTCAAGGACACCATTCCCCGCGCCGAAGGCGTGACCATGGACGACGAAGGCACGATCTACCTGGTCAGCGAGCCGAATCTGTTCTACGTATTGCGCAAGCGTTGAGCCGGATAGCAGCGTCTTCTGGCGCTGCAATTGCTTCGACGTTTCCTACAAATCAATCCGTAGAAACTTAAGCCTGGCTTCATCATTTAATGGTTTGATGCGCACACTTCACTTCAGAGCCCGACGCGATGCGTTTCTTCGTTCGACCCATTCACCTGCTGCTGATCGCGGCACTGCTTGCACTGATCTGCGCCTTCGCCGCACTGCATCACTTTCGCTGGATCGAACGGGCCAGTTTCAACGTCGAGCGCTGGCTCGGAGGCCCGCTGCCAGGCGCAATCAACCTGGACAGCTATCAGGTGGATATCGAGGCGAAGGTGGTCGAAGGCCTGGACGACGACATCTCGGCACTGACCTTCGATCCATCGCGCAAGACCCTGTTCACCGTTACCAACCAGCGTTCGGAGCTGATCGAGCTGTCGCTGCAGGGCACCATCCTGCGACGTATCGCGCTGGTCGGGTTCGGCGACCCGGAGGCGGTCGAGTACATCAGCCCCGGTGTCTACGTGATCACCGACGAGCGCCAGCAGCGCCTGATCAAGGTCAACGTCACCGACGACACGCAGATCATCGACGCCCAGCAGGCCGAGCAGTTGAGCCTCAACTTCGGTGGCCGCAGCAACAAGGGTTTCGAGGGGTTGGCCTACGACTCGACCGGCAAGCGCCTGTTCGTGGCGCGCGAGCGCGATCCCATGCTGATCTACGAAGTGCAGGGCTTTCCGCGTGGAGTCAGCGACAAGCCGCTGGACGTGCAGGTGACCCAGGACCGCCGGCGCGATGCCGGCCTGTTCGTGCGCGACCTTTCCAGCCTGCAATACGACGAGCGCAGCGGCCACCTGCTCGCCCTGTCGGACGAATCGCTGCTGGTGCTGGAACTGGACGTGCAGGGCCGGCCCCTGAGCACCATGTCGCTGCGCAAGGGCCGCCAAGGCTTGAGCAAGAGCGTGCCGCAACCCGAAGGCATCGCCATGGACGACGATGGCAACCTGTACATGGTCAGCGAACCCAACCTGTTCTACGTGTTCCGCAAGCGCTGAACGGCGCTAGCCCTCCGGGTGCAGGAACTTGTCGAGGAACTGCCGGGTCCGTGCCTGCTGCGGGTTGGCGAACAACTCGCGGGCCGGTCCCTGTTCCACGATCACCCCCTGGTCGAAGAACACCACGCGATTGGCCACGTCGCGGGCGAACTGCATCTCGTGGGTGACGATGACCATGGTGCGCTTTTCCTGCGCCAGGCCCCGAATCGTTGCCAGCACTTCGCCGACCAGCTCCGGGTCCAGCGCTGAAGTCGGCTCGTCGAAGAGGATGACCTGCGGCTGCATGGCCAGCGCCCGGGCAATCGCCACGCGCTGCTGCTGACCGCCCGAGAGCCGCCTGGGGTAGGCCTCTTCCTTGCCGGCCAGGCCAACCTTGGCCAACAGCTCGCGGCCCAGTTCGGTCGCTTCGGCCTTGGCCATCTTCTTTACCACCAGCGGCCCTTCGATGACGTTCGCCAACGCCGTGCGATGGGGAAACAGGTTGAAGTTCTGGAAGACGAAACCCACCTGCTGGCGCAACTCGCGAATCAGGCCCTGCTGCTGCGCCACGCGGGCTCCGTCGATTTCGATGTCGCCCACACGGATCTGGCCACTGGTAGGTGTTTCCAGCAGGTTCAGGCAGCGCAGGAAGGTCGTCTTGCCCGAGCCGCTGGGGCCGATGATCGCCACCACCTCACCGGCGGCGATCTCCAGGTCGATGCCCTTGAGCACGCTGTGGCCATTGAACTGTTTGGTCAGGCCCTTTACCACGATCATTGCTTCATGCCTCTTGGTCGTGGCGGTTGACCCGCCGTTCCAGATGATTCTGCAGGTGCGCCAGAACGCTTGCCAACAGCCAGTAGATCAATGCGGCCGCCAGGTACATGGTGAAGATCTCGAACGTACGGGCGGTGATCAACTGCGCCTGGCGGAACAGCTCCGGTACCTGAATGGTCGCTGCCAGTGCCGTGTCCTTGACCAGTGAAATGAAACTGTTGCCCAGTGGCGGCAGGGCGGTGCGCATGGCCTGCGGCAGGATGGCCCGGCGCAAGGTCTGCGCGCGGGTCATGCCGATGCTGGCAGCTGCCTCCCATTGGCCGCGCTCGATGGACGCGATCGCCGCCCGCAGGATTTCACAGGCATAGGCGGCCATGTTCAGCGAAAAGCCGATGAGTGCAGCGGGCAACGGGTCCAGTTCGATACCGATCTGCGGCAGGCCGTAGTAGATGACGAACAGCTGGACCAGCAACGGCGTGCCGCGGAAGAACGACACGTAGACCCTGGCCGGCCAGCTCAGCAGGCGGCTTCGGGACAACCGCATCAACGCCATGCCGAACCCCAGCAGCAGGCCGAAGAACATTCCGCCCAGGCTGAGGAAGACCGTGTAGTAGGCACCCTTGAGCAGAAAGGGTGCCGAATCGAGCATCAGCTGCAGGCTGCTCTCGATCATTGCGTGACGTCAGCGCTGAACCATTGCTTGGACAGCTTGGCCAGGGTGCCGTCGGCGCGCAGTTTGTCGAGAGCGTCGTCGAGTGCCTTGAGCAGTTCCGGCTCGCCCTTGCGCACGGCGATCCCGGCTTCCTGACGCGAGAACGCGTCGCCTGCCAGGGCGAGGGTTTCGTTGGTCTTGTTGATCAGGTCGAAGGCGGCCAGGCGGTCCACCAGAATCGCATCGATACGGCCGACGCGCAGGTCCTGGTACTTGGTCGGATCATCGTCGTAGGTTTTCACCACGGCGCTCGGCACGTTGTCCTTGAGCCACTGCTCGTAGTTGGTGCCCAGGCCCATGCCGACTTTCTTGCCGGCCAGGTCGGAGGCCTGCTTGATGCTGTCGGCATTCTTCTTCGCGACCACGGCCTGGATACCGGACACGGTGTAGGGCTTGGAGAAGTCGTACTTCTTCTTGCGCTCATCGGAGATGGTCACCTGATTGACCACGACGTCGAGCCGCTTGGACTCCAGCGCTGCGAGAATACCGGCCCATGGGGTGGGCTGCAGCTTGACCTTGACGCCCAGTTCCTTGGCCAGGGCCTCGGAGAGTTGCACTTCGAAGCCGGTCAGCTTGCCGTTTTCGTCCACGAAGCTGAACGGCGGGTAGGTACCCTCCAGGCCGATGTTGATGACACCGGCGTCCTTGATTTTCTGCAATTGTTCGCCAGCCATTGCCTGGCCCAGCAGCGAACTGCCCAGAACCAGGCCGGCGATCAGCAGGTGTTTGCGCAATGCGGGAAACTTCATGGCGGATCCTTGAAATGAGGGAGGGTTTCGCAGCGTTGGCGGCCACCTGTGCGGTTACCGGTCGTCGAGGCGAAGGCGCAATGGGAAAACAGGACTATAGGCACCGCCACGCTGGCCCACAAGCCCCCTCGGCGCCCACGGAACGTATGACCGCGGCTTATGTTCAGATGCTCCACGACACGTCCAAAGCGTTCTTTTTACCGCCTGGATTTTTCCCGTATGGTGGGCGCCAATCGGCGGCCATCGCTGTTTCCACACAAGGCAGGGTATAACCGTGAACGACATTCCTCAGGCACGCAGAGGCCATTGGCAGTTGCAGTCCATCGTCGGCCAGTTGCATGAGGCGCGCTCCGATTGGCGCCGGCAGAACGGACGCAGTTGCGGCATGCAGGGCGGCCGCGAGCTGCCGTCGCGCGAGGCCATGGCCAAAGTGCTCGAGCAGTTGTGCGGCGCGTTGTTCCCGATGCGCCTGGGGCCGGTGGACCTGCGCGAAGAAAGCGAAGACTTCTATGTAGGCCATACCCTGGACGCCGCGCTCAACGAACTCTTGACCCAGGCCCGCCTGGAACTGCGCTACGCCGCGCGCAATGGCGACTGCGACTTGCCCGCCGTCGACGCCAGGGCCCTGGAACTGATCCAGGATTTCGCTGCGGCGCTGCCCGGCCTGCGGCGCCTGCTCGACACCGACGTGCTGGCCGCCTATCACGGCGATCCCGCGGCGCGCAGTGTCGATGAGGTATTGCTGTGCTATCCCGGCGTGCTCGCGGTGATCCATCATCGCCTCGCTCACCATCTGTATCTCGCCGGCCTGCCGTTGCTGGCGCGCATCAGCTCGGAACTGGCGCATTCGGCGACCGGCATCGATATCCACCCCGGCGCGCGGATCGGCCCAAGCTTCTTCATCGACCACGGCACGGGCGTGGTGATCGGCGAAACCGCCGTCATCGGCGAGCGGGTGCGTATCTACCAGCAGGTCACCCTGGGCGCCAAGCGCTTCCCCGCGGACGAGTCCGGGCAGCTGCAGAAGGGGCATCCGCGCCACCCGATCGTCGAGGACGATGTGGTCATCTACGCCGGCGCGACCATCCTGGGTCGCATCACCATCGGCCAGGGCTCGACCATTGGCGGCAACGTCTGGCTCACGCGCACCGTGCCGGCCGGCAGCAACCTCACCCAAGCCAACCTGGTGCACGACGACGGCAGTCAGAAATAGGGCTTGGCAGGACGCCGCGAACGGCCTGCCAGGCAGGACCGTTCGGCCCATCAATTGGCCATCTACCATCAGTCGTGTTTTAATTGAACGCTCGTTCAATAAAACCATGGATCGCGATTCGCGTTCAACAGGAGGCCATCCCTTGCTGAAAACGCCCAGTTTCTTCCATTTACGAACGTGTGGAGTGCACCGCGCATGAGTGCATCTTCATCAGCGCCAAGCGGCAACGTGCGCATGAACCCTCCGGTGTTCTACTTCGCCGCCAGTTTCATCCTGATTTTCGGCATCGTCGTCATCTCCTTTCCGCAGGCAGCTGGCCAGTGGCTGATGGCGGCGCAAAGCTGGGCCGCCAACACGGTCGGTTGGTACTACATGCTGGCCATGACCCTGTACCTGGTGTTCGTCGTGGTCACGGCGCTGTCGGGTTACGGCAAGATCAAGCTGGGGGCCGATCATGACGAGCCCGAGTTCAGCTACCTGTCCTGGGCCGGCATGTTGTTTGCCGCCGGCATCAGCATCACGCTGTTCTTCTTCTGCGTTTCCGAACCGCTGACCCATATGCTGCAACCGCCGCAGGGCGAGGCGGGCACCCAGGAAGCCGCGCGCCAGGCCATGCAGTTGCTGTTCCTGCACTGGGGCCTGCACGGTTGGGGCGTGTTCGCCTTCGTCGGCATGGCCCTGGCCTATTTCGCCTATCGCCACAACCTGCCGCTGGCGCTGCGTTCGGCTCTCTACCCATTGATCGGCAAACGCATCAACGGGCCGATCGGCTACGCTGTGGACGGCTTCGGCATCATCGCCACCATCTTCGGCCTGGGGGCGGACATGGGGTTCGGCGTGCTGCACCTCAATTCCGGCCTGGACTACCTGTTCGGGGTGGCCCACACCCAGTGGGTGCAGGTGATCCTGATCACCCTGATGATGGGTGCAGCCATTCTGGTGGCGGTCTCCGGCGTCGACAAGGGCGTGCGGGTGATGTCCGACATCAACATGCTGCTGGCCTGTGCGCTGTTGCTCTTCGTGCTGTTCGCCGGGCCGACCCAGCACTTGCTCAGCACGTTGGTGCAGAACGTTGGCGATTATCTGGGTGCACTGCCCAGCAAGAGCTTCGACGTCTATGCCTACGACAAACCCAGCGACTGGCTGGGTAACTGGACGGTGTTCTACTGGGCCTGGTGGATTGCCTGGTCGCCTTTCGTGGGGCTGTTCATTGCGCGCATCTCGCGCGGACGCACCATTCGCGAGTTCGTCTTCGGTGTGCTGCTGATTCCACTGGGCTTCACCCTGGCCTGGATGTCGATCTTCGGCAACAGCGCCATCGACCAGGTGATCAACCACGGCATGGCTGCCATCGGCCAGTCGGCCATCGACGACCCGTCGATGACCCTCTACCTGCTGCTCGAAACCTACCCATGGGCGAGGACGGTGATTGCCGTTACGGTGTTCATCAGTTTCGTGTTCTTCGTCACCTCGGCCGACTCGGGCACCGTCGTGCTCTCCACCTTGTCGGCACGTGGCGGCAACCCCGACGAAGACGGGCCGAAATGGCTGCGGGTATTCTGGGGTGCGATGACCGCGCTGGTCACCAGCGGCCTGCTGTTCGCCGGCAGCATCGACTCGCTGAAATCGGCGGTGGTGCTGACCTCGCTGCCGTTCTCGATCATTCTGCTGGCGATGATGTGGGGACTGCACAAGGCGTTCCACATGGAAAGCCAGCGCAAGATCGCCCAGTTGTATTCGCTGGCCCCGGTTGCCAGCTCGCGCCCAGGGCGTGGCGGCTGGCGGCAGCGGTTGAGTCAGGCCGTGAGCTTCCCCTCGCGTGACGAGGTGTACCGGTTCATGGACACCCACGTACGGCCTGCCGTGGCCGAAGTGACCGCATCGTTCGCCGAGAAGGGCCTGGATGCCGTTGCGCAAGAGGACACGCCTCACGACAACGTGATCTTCGAGATCGGTCATGGTGAAGAGCGGCCGTTCATCTATCAGGTGCAGATGCGCGGTTACTTCACGCCATCCTTCGCCCGTGGCGGCATGGGCAATCAGGAACTGAAGAACCGGCGCTACTACCGTGCCGAGGTGCATCTGGCCGAAGGCAGCCAGGACTACGACCTGGTCGGCTACAGCAAGGAGCAGATCATCAACGACATCCTCGACCAGTACGAACGGCACATGCAGTTCCTGCATCTGGTGCGCTGACAGGGGCAAGGGGCCCACGGCCCCTCGCTCGCGCCCGTGCAAATAACCTGCACACAAAAAAACCCTCGCACCTGGGTGCGAGGGTTTTTTCATGGCTGCGCTGTCAGTTGTCGGCGACGGCGTTCCGGGCCAGGATGGCGTTGGCCAGATCCATGTCGGAAGCCTGCAGGCCAGGGTTCTCGGCGCGTACCTTGTGGATCGCGGCTTCCAGGTACGGGCCACGGATACCGCCTTCGCTGGCCACGAAGCTGCCGGCATCGTCCTGGGCGGCGATGATCAACTTGTGATCCTTGAAGGTCAGGTAGGAGGAGCCGGTCGTGGCGCCGGAAGAGAGCACGTTGCGCCAGAAGGGGTCGGCCATGGCCGAGCTTACGGGCAGGGACAGCAACGCGAGGGTAGCAACGGCGGTTTTGAGGCGCATGATCGAGACTCCACAGTGTGATCCGGTACGAATGTAATCCGGGGCAGTTGTCGTTCGCATGTTGGATACGGCCAACCACGTCCAAGTTCCCCAAGGCCAACGGCTTGCCTGCCGCGGTGGCGTTACAGCGACTCGATGCGCGGGGTGACGCGCAGCACCTCCTCGAGCGTGGTCAGGCCGGCGGCGATCTGCCGTGCGCCACTCAGGCGCAGGCTGCGCATGCCCTCCCGGCAGGCCTGGCGCCGCAGCTCGGCGAGGTCGGTGTGGGCGTCGATGCAGGCCTTCACGCCGTCGCTTATCAGTAGCACTTCATAGACCCCGGCACGTCCGCAGTAACCGGTGTCGCGACAGCGCGGACAGCCGACGGCCCGCCGCGCACCCTCGGGCACGGCCATGCGCCAAGGCTCGATGAGCGCCTGCCAGCTCTTCGGGTCGATGCGCACCGGCGCCTTGCAGTCTTCGCACAGCGTACGTACCAAGCGCTGCGCCATGACGCCCAGCACTGTGGCTTTGATCAGGTAGTGCGCGACACCCAGTTCCAGCAGGCGAGTGATCGCGCCCACGGCATCGTTGGTGTGCAGCGTCGATACCACCAGATGGCCGGTGAGGGCCGCCTGGATCGCCATCTCGGCCGTCTCCAGGTCGCGGATCTCACCGATCATGATGATGTCCGGATCCTGCCGCATCAGTGCACGCAGGCCACTGGCAAAGTCCAGGTCGATGTTGTGCTGCACCTGCAGCTGGTTGAAGGCCGGTTCGACCATCTCGATCGGATCTTCGATGGTGCACAGGTTGATCTGCGGGGTCGCCAGCTGCTTGAGGGTGGTGTACAGCGTGGTGGTCTTGCCCGAACCCGTGGGTCCGGTCACCAGCACGATGCCGTGCGCCTGGGAGGTCATCTGCTGCCAGCGCCGCAGGTCTTCGGCCACCAGGCCCAGCTGGGTAAAATCCTTGAGCAACACCTGAGGGTCGAAGATGCGCATCACCAGCTTTTCGCCGAAGGCCGTGGGCAGGGTGGACAGGCGCAGCTCGATTTCCTGGCCCTGCGGCAGGCGGGTCTTGATCCGGCCATCCTGAGGCTTGCGCTTCTCGGCGACGTTCATGCGCCCCAGGCTTTTCAGGCGGCTGACGATAGCCAGGGTGACCTGCTCGGGGAACCGGTACACGCAATGCAGCAAGCCATCGATGCGAAAGCGCAGCGCACCGAAGTCGCGCCGCGGCTCGATATGAATGTCACTGGCGCGCTGCTCGAACGCGTATTGGAACAGCCAGTCGACGATATTGATGACGTGCTGGTCGCTGGCAGCGGGCACCGTGGCCATGTCGCCCAGTTGCAGCAGCTGCTCCAGATTGCCTGCGGCGCCGGGCTGGCCCTGGACCCTGGCGCCACTGACCGAGCGCGCCAGCTGAAAGAATTGTTCGGTGAAACGCTGGATGTCCGCGGGGTTGGCGACCACGCGCTTGATCGAGCGTTTGAGTGCATGGGCCAGGTCGGCTTCCCACTGGCGCTGCCAGGGCTGCGCGCTGGCGATGGTGACGCTGTGTTCGTCCACGGCCACGGCGAGAATGTTGTGGCGCATGGCGAAGGCCTGGGGCATCAAGGCGACCACGGTGGCAACGTCGATGCACAGCGGGTCGATGCGCAGGTAGGGTTGCCCGGCGTGGTCCGCCAGCCACCGGCTCAAGACCTCGAGCGTCAGCAAGTGCCCGGGTTGGCGCGGGTCGGGCAATCGGCAGTCGGCGAGCCGTTGCAGGGGGTGGGCTGGGTGCGCGCATTCCTGTTTCAAGTCGTCGCACAGTGCCTGGGCGACGTCCGCTGCGATGAGGCCTTCGACGAGCAGGGCGTCGATCAGATCATCGAGGTTCAGGCTGCCGTCGTGGCAATGTCGGCGGGGAGTGGCGACGAGCGTCATGCGGAGGCCTCCTTGGCGGTGCGCGATCTGTCGTGCTACCCAGCCTAGCGCCCGTGCCGGAAGTCGCCGTCATGGCAACCGTTGCCGCATTTGTCGGCCGCTCAAGCGTACGACTGTACCTGGGCGGGGTGCTGGGCGTCGACCAGTTGCACATCGAACACGCTGATCAGGTTGCGCATCTTTTCCGCGATGACCTGTGCGCGGTGCCAGGTCAACTCGCCCACCTGCACCTGGATCTGCAGGCTGTCCGCTACCTGGGATGCAGCGAGCTGCCGGGGGATCAGGTACTGCATGGCAAACAGATTGAGCACCCGGCACAGCACGTCGGCCTCGATCTCGGCACTCAGGCTGAACTGCACGGTGGTGGTCAGGTTGCCTGCGGCCCAGACATCGGGGCGCGGCGAGGTCAGCAGTTCAAAGGCGGACATGGGCGATCTCCGTGGTCGATGGGAGAAAGTCTCCCACGCTGACGCCGGTATTTCTTGCCTGACTTGGCGACTTATTGAGCTATCTTGAATTGTGCAATTCCATAAACCGCAAGGCAGAGGCATTTCTATGCAAAGTTCTTTGGATGCTTATGACCGGCGCATCCTCGCATTGCTGCAAGAGGACGCCACGCTCTCCAGCGCGCAGATCGCCGAACAGGTGGGCTTGTCGCAGTCACCCTGCTGGCGGCGCATCCAGCGGCTCAAGGAAGAGGGGGTGATCAGGGCGCAGGTGACGCTGCTGGACCGCAAGAAGATCGGCCTCAACACGCAGATATTCGCCGAAGTGAAACTCAACGCCCACGGTCGCTCGAACTTCACCGAGTTCACCGAAGCGATACGCGGCTTTCCAGAGGTGCTGGAGTGCTATGTGTTGATGGGCAATGTCGATTTCCTGCTGCGCATCGTCACGCCGGACATCGAAGCATACGAGCGTTTTTTCTTCGAGAAACTGTCTATGGTGCCGGGCATTCAAGAGGTGAATTCGACGGTGGCGCTGTCCGAAATCAAGTCCACCACCAGTTTGCCGGTTAATCGGTGAGGCGCGATGCCAGCCGCTCCTACAGGTTCACAACACCCTGTAGGAGCGGCTGGCAGCCGCGAAGAGGTCGGAAAAACCCCGCAAAGCTTACTTGCGCAGCAGCAGTTTCCAGGCGCGGTTCTGGCTCACGGCAATGGCCTGCTGCATCCGCGCGTCCAGCACTTCATCGCTGATATCCAGGCTGGCCAATGCATGCAGCTTGTTCAGTTCGCCGAACAGGCGGTCGACTTCCGGCACGTCCAGCACACCGCGGGCCAGATGCAGCCAGCTCTGGATGCGTTCGATGCGTGGCAACTGCTCGGCCAGGTCCTCGGGCTGCTGCTGGTAGCGCGGCAGTTGCAGCGCTGCGCCTTCTTCGGCCAGCAGGTGGCCCAGCCAGCTTTGCAGCTGGGCGGCGCCCTGGCGGTTGCCGCGGTTGTTGCGCTCGACCGTCCACAGGCGGCCCAGCAGCCAGCGCGAAGTGTTCAGCGAGAACTGGCCCCAGCGCACGTCCAGCAGCTCTTCGGCGAACTGCTCGGGCGCGGCCTTGCGCACGTCCTCGTCCTCCTGCCCGGCCTGCACCAGCGGGCGCCAGTCTTCGAGCAGCGCATCGAGGGAGGTGCGCAGCTCGTTGCTGCTGGTGCGTGGAGCGGCCTGGCCGAGACTGCCAACCAGTCCGCGCAGTTCGACGAGTTGTTGTACCCAGTCCTGCAGCAGGCGCCAGTGGCCGTTGAAACGGTACTGCTCGGCCAGGCGCTGGCTGTTCGCCAACAGGTGCCAGGCCAAGGCGGTGAAGGCGTCGTCGAGCGAGGTTTCAGCGTTCAGTTCCGGCGCCGGCAGGCTCAGGGCGTAGCTGTCCGGATCGCTGAGGCGATAGCCGCGCTCGGCCTTGCTGATGTCACAGGGCATCAGCGCCAGTTTCTCGGCCAGTTCGGCGGCCAGCTCGAGCAATGCCGATGGCTCACCTTCACGCAACTCCAGCTCCAGTTCGCAGATCTCTTCGGACTGCTTGCCGACGATGACCTTGCCCAGGTCCAGGGCGGCTTCGATCACCACCCGGGCCTTGCCGCGGCCCCAGGCGATCTCTGCCCGCTCGCGCACGAAATCGGTGGTGAACACCGGCTTGATGGTCTTCTTGTCGAGTTCGGCCAGTTGCTCGGGCCAGCATTCGCCGTCGAGTTTCTTCAGGTCGAGCTTGGCCTTGGGCAGGGTCCAGTCGTACTCGTTGCGCTGCGACAGCCCGGCTACGCTGCTGCCACGGGTCTTGAGGGTCTGGATGACTTCTTCGCCATCGCGACGCAGGCGCAGGGCAACCTTGGCCGCCGCCAGTTCGCGCGCAGGCGTGTCGAAGTACTGGTTGAACAGCTCTCGGCGCTCCCAGCCACTTTTGTTGCGCTTCTTCAGCAAAGGGTGCTCACGCAAGGCAGCGAGCGTTTCGCGGCTGACGCGCAGTTTGATTTCGGTTTCTTTGTGCATGAGGGGGCAATCCAAGCGCTGGCGGACAACAACGCGCTGATGACTAGATAAGGCCGTGCAGTGTACAGCAGTCGCGCCACGGCGGTTTATTCTTGGCGCCCGATGGCTCTATGATGGGGCTCGCCCCGGGAGGTTCGCCATGCCATTGCCGTCCATGCAGGAACAGTTCGCCGCCCTCATCGCGGCGCCTTCGGTGAGTTGCACCCAGCCCAGCCTGGACCAGTCCAACCGCCAGGTGATCGATCTGCTGGCCGGCTGGCTGTCCGACCTGGGTTTTGCCTGCGATATCCAGCAGGTCGAGCCCGGCAAGTTCAACCTGATCGCCACGTTCGGCAGCGGCCCCGGCGGCCTTGTGCTGGCCGGGCACAGCGACACGGTGCCCTACGACGAGGCGCTGTGGAGCACCGATCCGCTCAAGCTCACCGAAGTCGACGGACGCTGGGTCGGGCTGGGCAGTTGCGACATGAAGGGCTTCTTCGCGCTGGCGATCGAGGCGGTGCGTGGCCTGATCGACCAGCCGTTCAAGCAGCCGCTGATCATCCTCGCCACCTGTGACGAGGAAAGTTCGATGTCCGGCGCCAAGGCGCTGGCCGCGGCCGGTCGCCCGTTGGGCCGTGCCGCGGTCATCGGCGAGCCGACCGGGCTCAGGCCGATCCGCCTGCACAAGGGGGTGATGATGGAGCGCATCGACATCCTCGGTCGCAGTGGCCATTCCTCGGACCCAAGCCTGGGCCACAGCGCCCTGGAAGCGATGCACGGGGCCATCGGCGAGTTGCTGAGCCTGCGCCGGCAGTGGCAGCGCGAGTACAACAACGCGCAGTTCAGTGTGCCCCAGCCGACCTTGAACCTGGGTTGCATCCACGGCGGCGACAACCCCAACCGTATCTGCGGGCAATGCTCGCTGGAGTTCGACCTGCGGCCGTTGCCGGGCATGGACCCGCAGGTCCTGCGTGCCGCGATTCTCGGCAAGCTGGCACCGTTGGCCGAGCTGCACCAGGTGAAGATCGACTACGCGCCGTTGTTCGCCGAGGTCCCCCCCTTCGAGCAGCGTGCCGACGCCGAGCTGGTCCGGGTCGCCGAGCGCCTGACCGGGCACACTGCAGCCGCCGTGGGCTTCGGCACCGAGGCGCCATACCTGCAGAGCATGGGGTGTGAAACCCTGGTGCTGGGTCCGGGCAACATCGCCTGTGCCCACCAGCCCGGCGAATACCTCGAAATGTCACGTTTGCAGCCTACCGTGCGTCTATTGCGTGAACTGATCGGGCATTACTGCCTCGAATCGGTGATCACCTGAATCTGGCTGCGCCCGAGGCCGCCATCCATGCAAGGAGTGCACGCGTGTTGCCTAGCCTGTCACGACGATAACCCTCATACCGCTGTGCGCCGAGTGATGCTTTTCGTCCCACTTTTCTACAGGCTTTTGCTGTCATGCCCGACTACGTGAATTGGCTTCGCCACGCTTCTCCCTACATCAATGCCCACCGTGACTGCACCTTCGTGGTGATGCTTCCCGGCGAAGGCGTTGCCCACCCCAACTTCGGCAATATCGTCCACGACCTGGTGCTGCTGCACAGCATGGGCGTGCGCCTGGTGCTGGTCCACGGGTCGCGCCCGCAGATCGAGAGCCGCCTGGCCGCGCGCGGTCTGAGCCCGCATTACCATCGCAACCTGCGGGTCACCGATGCGGCCACGCTCGAATGCGTGATCGATGCCGTGGGTCACCTGCGGATCGCCATCGAGGCACGCCTGTCCATGGACATGGCGTCCTCACCGATGCAGGGCTCGCGGTTGCGCGTGGCGGGCGGCAACCTGGTCACGGCGCGGCCGATCGGCGTGGTCGAGGGTGTCGATTACCACCATACCGGCGAAGTGCGCCGGGTCGATCGCAAGGGCATCAATCGCCTGCTCGACGAACGCTCGATCGTGCTGCTGTCGCCACTGGGCTATTCGCCCACCGGCGAGATCTTCAACATTGCCTGCGAAGACGTGGCCACGCGGGCAGCCATCGACCTGGAAGCCGACAAGTTGCTGCTGTTCGGCGCCGAGCCGGGCTTGCTCGACGAAACCGGTCATCTGGTGCGCGAGCTGCGTCCGCAGCAGGTACCGGCGCACTTGCTGCGTCTGGGCAACGACTACCAGGGCGAGTTGCTCGATGCCGCCGCTCAGGCGTGCAAGGGTGGCGTCAGCCGCGCGCATATCGTCAGCTACGCCGAAGACGGTGCACTGCTGACCGAGCTGTTCACTCGCAATGGCGGCGGCACCCTGGTGGCGCAAGAGCAGTTCGAACAGGTGCGCGAAGCCAACATCGAAGACGTCGGTGGGTTGCTGGACTTGATCAGCCCGCTGGAAGAGCAGGGCATTCTGGTGCGCCGCTCGCGGGAAGTATTGGAGCGTGAGATCACCCAGTTCAGCGTGGTCGAGCGCGAAGGCATGATCATCGCCTGCGCGGCGTTGTACCCGATCGCCGATTCGCAGACCGGCGAGCTGGCCTGCCTGGCGGTGAATCCGGAATACCGCCACGGCGGGCGTGGCGACGAGCTGCTCGAGCGCATCGAGGAACGGGCGCGCGCGCTCGGACTCAGCACCCTGTTCGTGCTGACCACCCGTACGGCGCACTGGTTTCGCGAGCGTGGCTTCGTGCCCAGCGGTGTCGAACGCCTGCCCTCGGCACGTGCCTCGCTGTACAACTACCAGCGTAATTCGAAGATCTTCGAAAAAGCGCTGTAGCGGGGCATCCGCTGGATCGGCAGTGCCCTTTTCGCGGCCAATGACCGCTCCTACGTAAGGTCGAGGCCATCCGTAGGAGCGGTTTGTGGCCGCGAAGGGCGCGCTGCGGTTTGTCTGATGCTACGCGGCGCCCCTTTCGCGGCCGATGACCGCTCCTACGTGAGGTCGAGGCCATCCGTAGGAGCGGTCCGTGGCCGCGAAGCAGGCGCCGCGGTCTTTCGAGGATCGACCGCTTGGTCAGTTGCTGATGGCGAGGATGCTTGCCTGATAGGAGCCGACGAACAGATCGAAATCGCCAACTTCTTCGGCTTCCAGCGTCGCCTGGGCTACCAGCGAATCGCGGGCTTGCTGTTCGAAGCGCGCCTGGTCCTGGGGGCTCAATGGCTGCTCGCGGAAGTAGTCGGCGTGAGCCTGGCTCTGGCTGAAGGAAAACTCGGCAAAACTCTGCTTCTGCTCGGCCATCTTCGCCAGTACCTGCGCCGACGGCGTCAGCGACGCATCGCCAACCTTGGCACGCTGCGCCGCCATCGCCTGCACATGCTCATCGGTACCAGTGCTGCGATCGAGCAGGGCGGCGACGGGGTCGATACGCTCCAGCAGATCATTGGCCCAGTCCTTGAGCTCGACCGCTTCCCCATTGCGCTGCAGCTGCAGGCCAGGGCGGCGACCCTCCTTGACCACATTGAGGAAATTGTCGGTGCACGCCGAGCACTCGGCACTGTCGATCTGCGGGCTGCTTTCCAGCGCGCAGAACAACAGGAACGCATCGAGAAAACGCGACTCGGGCAGGTCAACGCCGGTGGGCAGGAACGGGTTGATGTCCAGGCAACGCACTTCGATGTACTGCACGCCGCGCGCCATCAAGGCCTGGATCGGCCGTTCGCCGCTGTAGGTCACTCGTTTCGGACGAATGTTGGAGTAGTACTCGTTTTCGATCTGCAGAATGTTGGTGTTCAACTGCACCCATTCGCCATCCTTGTGCGTACCGACCTGGACGTAAGGTGCGTAGGGCGTGGCAACCGCCTTGCGCAGGCTGTCGGTGTAGCTGGCCAGATCGTTGTAGCACGGCGTCAGGCCCGCCTGGGCATTGCTCTGGTAGCCCAGGTCGCTCATGCGCAGGCTGGTGGCATAGGGCAGGTACAGGGTCTGCGCATCCAGTTGCTCGAGTTGATGGGCACGTCCGCGCAGGAAGCCTGCATCCAGCGCCGGCGAGGCGCCGAACAGGTACATCAGCAACCAGCTGTAGCGGCGGAAATTGCGGATCAGTGCGATGTAGGCCGCCGACTGATAATCGCGATCGGTGCCGACATAACCCTCGGCCTGCTTGAGCACCGGCCACAGCTGCTCGGGCAGGGAGAAATTATAGTGAATGCCGGCGATGCACTGCATGGTGCGGCCATAGCGCAGGGACAGACCCTGGCGATAGACATACTTGAGGCGCCCGATGTTCGAGGTGCCGTAGTAGGCCAGCGGGATGTCTTCCTCGGCTGGCAGCGGGCAGGGCATGGAGGGGCTCCACAGATACTCGCTGCCCAGCTTGCTGTACACGAAGCGGTGGATCTGCTCGAGGCTGTGCAGGGTCTGTGCAGGATCCTGGAGCGCGGGCGTGATGAATTCCAGCAGCGATTCGGAATAGTCCGTAGTGACCTGTTCGTTGGTCAGCGCCGCGCCCAACGCCTCGGGGTGTGGCGTCTGTGCCAGGCGACCCTCGTGGTTGACGCGCAGGCACTCGCGCTCTATGCCATGCAGGCACTGCGCGAGCAGGGAAAGGGTGGCAGGCTCGCCGAGCAAAGTCAGGCGGCGGTTGAGAAATTCGCTCAAGTTGGATTCCTTCACGCGTCAGTCGCCCCGATATGGGGGTGGAGCGGACGGTCTGCAAGGGTGAAGACAAAAAGGAACCGGCGTTGTCGCCTGGTTTCGATCGGGCAGGGTGCAGGCCGTGCGGCGTTCGGCACCGCCTGCGCCGTGCCGAAATTACCGCATAACGGCCCCTTCGGGCTAGAGAACCATGAAGGTACCTTGTGCTTTTGCCATCAGTTTTTCGCCCTGGAGCACTTCGGCCTCGACCACCATCGTGCGCCGACCGGCGTGCAATACCTGGGCCTTGCAGATCACCTCACCTTCTGACACCGCGCGAAGGTAATTGATCTTGCATTCGAGCGTGACACTTCGATTATCGAAACCGTGCGCGGTGGAACATGCCAGGCCCATGGCAATGTCGACCAGGCTGAAGATGGCGCCACCGTGCATCACCTGCCCACGATTGCGCAAGTGCGCGGCCAGCGGCAGTGCCACCTCGGCCACGCCGGCGTCCAGGCGCCGCACCTCGCAGCCAAGGTTGCGAAAGTAGGCGCTCTGGGTCAACTCGTCGTCGACCTGCATCAGCGCTTCTTCAGCTGTTTGGCATTGGCGAACAACGACGCCATGGCACCACTGGCCGGTGCGGCGGCAGGTTCCTTGACGCGCGCCGGAGCGGCCTGCTGGCGCCCGGCGGCACCAGGGCGGCTGCCACGTGCGCCGTCGATCTTCTCGCCGGGCGTGTCGCCCATACGCATCGACAACCCTACGCGTTTGCGCGGAATGTCCACTTCCATCACCTTGACCTTGACCACGTCGCCAGCCTTCACCGCTTCACGCGGGTCCTTGATGAATTTTTCCGACAGTGCCGAGATATGCACCAGGCCGTCCTGGTGGACGCCGATATCGACGAACGCGCCGAAGTTGGTCACGTTGGTGACCACGCCTTCGAGCACCATGCCCAGTTGCAGGTCCTTGAGGTCTTCGACACCGTCCTGGAATTCTGCAGTCTTGAATCCGGGACGAGGGTCGCGGCCCGGTTTGTCCAACTCCTGCAGGATGTCGGTGACGGTGGGCAGGCCAAAGGTTTCGTCAGTGAATTTTTTCGGATCGAGGCGCTTGAGGAAGCCGCTGTCACCGATCAGCGAGCGAATGTCGCGATCGGTGCCCGCGGCAATGCGCTGCACCAGCAGGTATGCTTCGGGGTGCACGGCCGAGGCGTCCAGCGGGTTGTCGCCGTTCATGACGCGCAGAAAGCCCGCCGCCTGTTCGAAGGTTTTTTCGCCCAGGCGCGAGACTTTCTTCAGCGCCGCACGGGTTCTGAATGCACCATGCTCGTCGCGGTGGGCAACGATGTTCTGCGCCAGTGTGGCGTTGAGCCCGGAGATGCGCGCCAGCAGCGCCACGGAAGCGGTGTTGACGTCCACGCCCACGGCGTTCACGCAGTCCTCGACCACGGCATCCAGGCCCCGCGCCAGCTTGAGCTGCGAGACATCGTGCTGGTACTGGCCCACGCCGATGGATTTCGGATCGATCTTGACCAGTTCGGCCAGCGGATCCTGCAGGCGGCGGGCGATGGAGACCGCACCGCGGATAGACACGTCCAGATCGGGAAACTCGCGAGCAGCCAGCTCCGAGGCCGAATACACCGACGCACCGGCTTCGGACACCATGACCTTGGTCATTTTCAGGCCTGGGTATTTCTTGATCAGCTCGGCCGCCAGCTTGTCGGTCTCGCGACTGGCAGTGCCATTGCCGATGGCAATCAGGTCCACGGCATGCTTGGCACACAGCGCGGCCAGCGTGGCGAGGGTCTGGTCCCACTTGTTGTGCGGAACGTGCGGATACACCGTGGCGTGATCGAGCAGCTTGCCGGTGGCATCCACCACCGCCACCTTGCAGCCGGTGCGCAGGCCCGGGTCCAGGCCCAGGGTGGCGCGTGGGCCGGCCGGGGCGGCCAGCAGCAGGTCATGCAGGTTGTGTGCGAAGACGTTGATGGCCTCGCTTTCGGCGTTCTCGCGCAGCTCGCTCAGCAGGTCGGTTTCCAGGTGCGTGTAGAGCTTGACCTTCCAGGTCCAGCGCACCACTTCGCCGAGCCACTTGTCGGCGGCCCGCTGCTGGTTTTTCACGCCGAAACGCTCGGCGATCATCATCTCGCACGGGTGCAGGGTACCCGGCAGTTCCTCGCCGACCTTCAGCGAAGAACCGAGGATGCCCTCGTTGCGTCCGCGGAAGATCGCCAGGGCGCGGTGCGAAGGCATGCTCTTGAGCGGTTCGTCATGCTCGAAGTAGTCGCGGAACTTGGCGCCTTCCTCTTCCTTGCCGGCCAGCACCCGGGCGCTGAGCACGGCTTCCTGCTTGAGGAAACCGCGCAGCTTGGCCAGCAGCGTGGCGTCTTCGGCGAAACGTTCCATCAGGATGTACTTGGCGCCTTCAAGCGCGGCCTTGGTATCGAGGACGCCCTTGTCGCTGTCGACGAACCGTGCCGCCTCCGCTTCCGGGGGCAGCGCAGGGTCGCCGAACAGGCGGTCGGCCAGCTCGCCGAGGCCGGCTTCCAGGGCGATCTGGCCCTTGGTGCGGCGCTTCTGCTTGTACGGCAGGTAAAGGTCTTCCAGGCGGGTCTTGGTGTCGGCCTGGTTGATCTCGCGGGCCAGCTCGGGGGTCAGCTTGCCCTGCTCCTCGATGCTGGCGAGGATGCTTGCCCGGCGCTCGTCGAGTTCGCGCAGATAGCGCAGGCGCTCTTCGAGGTGACGCAGCTGGGTGTCGTCCAGGCTGCCGGTCACTTCCTTGCGGTAACGAGCGATGAAAGGCACGGTCGAACCTTCATCCAGCAGTGCGACGGCCGCTTCGACCTGTTGAGGGCGGACGCCGAGTTCCTCGGCGATGCGGCTGTTTATGCTGATCATGATAACCACCTGAAAAATGTTGGGTACAAGGTGCAATCCCCGCCGAGCCCGGCTGACGAGCCGTGCAGTATACCCAGCCACATCGTCGCGGCGCGAACCCGACGCCCAGGCGATCGAGGATTGTGACTAGCGGGCCAGGAAAAATCTGCTAACAATGCACACGGCACGAGCGTTGGCAGCTACGCCATAATGCGCGCCGAGATCAGAGGAGCAACCCATGAGCAGTACCGCACAAGCAGCCGAAGGTGAAAAGATCCTCATCGTTGACGACGATCCGGGACTGAGCAGCCTGCTGGAGCGATTCTTCACCAGCAAAGGCTACCGTGCGCGCGCCGTGCCCAATGTAGAGCAAATGGATCGCCTGCTCGCCCGTGAAGTGTTCCATCTGGTTGTCCTGGACTTGATGCTGCCCGGTGAAGACGGCCTGTCTGCCTGCCGCCGCCTGCGTGCCAGCAACAACCAGGTCCCGATCATCATGTTGACCGCCAAGGGTGACGAACTCAGCCGGATCAAGGGTCTGGAACTGGGCGCGGACGACTACCTGGCCAAGCCCTTCAACCCGGATGAACTGATGGCGCGCGTCAAGGCCGTGCTGCGTCGCCAGTCGGCGCCGGTTCCCGGCGCTCCGGGCAGCGAGGACGAATCGGTTTCCTTCGGCGACTACGAGCTTTCCCTGGCCACCCGCGAACTCAAGCGCGGCGACGAAGTGCACATGCTGACCACCGGTGAGTTCGCCGTGCTCAAGGCCCTGGTGATGAACGCGCGCCAGCCACTGACCCGCGACAAGCTGATGAACCTGGCTCGCGGACGTGAATGGGATGCCCTGGAGCGGTCCATCGACGTGCAGATCTCGCGGCTGCGCCGCATGATCGAGCCCGATCCCTCCAAGCCTCGCTACATTCAAACGGTCTGGGGTGTGGGTTACGTGTTCGTACCCGATGGCAACGCTGCCCGATAGACTGCCGGGGTTTTTGTAGGAGCGATATCCTGAATCACTCGTTGATTCGGGATGTTCGTCATCCACAATGTCTGCGAGCCTGCTCGCTCCTGCAACGTATGTGATCGCCACGCAATGAAAACCCCTGTCTGGTTTCCCCAAAGTTTTTTCGCCCGAACCCTCTGGCTGGTGTTGGTCGTCGTCCTGTTCTCGAAGGCCTTGACCCTGGTCTACCTGTTGATGAACGAAGACGTGCTGGTCGACCGCCAGTACAGTCACGGCGTGGCGCTGACGCTGCGTGCCTACTGGGCGGCGGACGAGAACAACCGTGACCAGATCGCCGATGCGGCGGGCCTGATCCGGGTGGTCGGCGGCGGCGTGCCGGAAGGCGAGCAGCACTGGCCGTACAGTGAAATCTACCAACGCCAGATGCAGGCCGAGCTGGGCGAAGACACCGAAGTGCGCCTGCGCGTCCACGCCCCGCCCGCGCTGTGGGTGCGTGCGCCGAGCCTGGGCGCGGGCTGGTTGAAAGTGCCTCTGTACCCGCACCCGTTGCGTGGGCAGAAGATCTGGAGCGTGCTGGGCTGGTTCCTTGCGATCGGCTTGCTGTCGACCGCTTCGGCCTGGATATTCGTGCGTCAGCTCAACCAGCCGCTCAAGCGTCTGGTGTTCGCCGCCCGGCAATTGGGGCAGGGCCGCAGCGTGCGCCTGCCGGTGAGCGACACGCCCAGCGAAATGACCGAGGTGTACCGAGCGTTCAACCAGATGGCCGAGGACGTCGAACAGGCCGGCCGCGAGCGCGAGCTGATGCTGGCCGGGGTGTCCCACGATCTGCGCACGCCATTGACCCGCTTGCGGCTGTCACTGGAACTGATGACCTCGGACAACGAGTTCACCCCCGACATGGTCCGCGACATCGAGGACATGGACGCGATCCTCGATCAGTTCCTGGCCTTCATTCGCGACGGCCGTGACGAAAGCGTCGAGGTCGTCGATCTGGGCCATCTGGTGCAGGAAGTGGTCGCGCCCTATAACCAGGCAGAAGAACAGGTACTGCTTCGCCTGGAACCGATCCCGCCGTTCCCACTGCGCCGGGTGTCGATGAAGCGCCTGCTGAACAACCTGATCGGCAACGCCCTCTACCATGCCGGCAGCGGCGTGGAGGTGGCGGTCCATGTTTCGGGCGACGACAACGCGCCCTATGTGGTGCTCAGTGTGGTGGACCGGGGGGCAGGCATCGATCCGGGTGAACTGGCCGGCATCTTCGACCCGTTCATTCGCGGGGACCGCGCCCGCAGTGGCAAGGGCACCGGGTTGGGCCTGGCGATCGTCAAGCGCATCGCTGCCATGCATGGCGGCAACGTGGAGCTGCGCAATCGTTCGACGGGTGGGCTGGAGGCGCGTGTCAGGCTGCCGCTGGGCCTGATGCTGCCCAGGGACGCCGTGTAGACCTGCCGCCACGAGGATGCCGTTCGCCAACGCTGGCCGAACGGCATGTTGCGGTGTTTAGCCCTTGCCCTTGGTGCGGGTCATGTTCGGGCCGCTGTTCTTTTCGATGTGTTCGATGATCATCCCGGCCACGTCTTTGCCGGTGGTCACCTCGATCCCTTCCAGGCCGGGTGATGAATTCACCTCCATCACCAGCGGGCCGTGGTTGGAGCGCAGGATATCCACGCCGGCGACGCTGAGCCCCATCACCTTGGCGGCGCGGATCGCGGTCATGCGCTCTTCGGGTGTGATCTTGATCAGGCTGGCACAGCCGCCGCGGTGCAGGTTGGAGCGAAACTCACCGGGCCTGGCCTGGCGCTTCATCGCCGCGATCACCTTGTCACCCACCACGAAACAGCGGATGTCGGCACCGCCGGCCTCCTTGATGTACTCCTGAACCATGATGTTCTGCTTGAGGCCCATGAACGCTTCGATCACCGATTCGGCCGCGTTGGTGGTTTCACACAGGACCACACCGATGCCTTGGGTACCCTCGAGCACCTTGATCACCAGGGGGGCGCCGTTGACCATGCTGATCAGGTCGGGAATGTCGTCCGGCGAGTGGGCGAAGCCGGTGACCGGCAGGCCGATACCGCGTCGCGACAGCAGCTGCAGGGAGCGCAGCTTGTCCCGCGAGCGGGCGATGGCCACCGATTCGTTCAGCGGAAAGACGTCCATCATTTCGAACTGGCGCAGCACCGCGCAGCCATAGAACGTCACCGACGCGCCGATGCGCGGAATGACCGCATCGAAGCCCTGCAGCGGTTTGCCGCGGTAGTGGATCTGCGGTTTGTGACTGGCGATGTTCATATACGCGCGCAGCGTGTCGATCACCACCATTTCATGGCCACGGGCAGTACCGGCTTCGACCAGACGACGAGTGGAATACAGACGCGGATTGCGCGACAGCACAGCGATCTTCATGCAACACCTGTGGCAGAGGTAGTAGAGGCCGGGAACACCGGCTTGTCTTGAACGTAGGTGACGCCCGGATTCACGACCAGTTGGCCATGGACCAGCGCCTTGGAGCCGAGCAACAGGCGGTAACGCATGGACTTGCGGCAGGCCAGGGTGAATTCCACTGTCCAGACCCGGTCGCCCAGGGCCAGGGTGGTCTTGATCACGTAGCGCGTCTGCGCATGGCCATTGGAGCTCTTGATGGTTTTCATCGCCACCAGCGGCGCTTCGCAACGCCGGTGGCGCAGCTGCACCACGGTGCCCAGATGAGCGGTGAAACGCACCCATTTTTCGCCGGCACGGGTGAACGGCTCGATGTCCGTGGCGTGCAGGCTGGAGGTGCTGGCGCCGGTATCGATCTTGGCGCGCAGGCCGGCGACACCCAGATCGGGCAGCGCCACCCACTCGCGCAGACCGATAACGGTCAGATGGTCAAATGTCTTCAAATCGGCAAACCGCAAGAGGTAGGGATGGACCCGTATACGCAAGCTTCAGACCGGCGCGGACCGGATCAATTCAACCCAGCCCGACGCCGCTTGGCAAGCATGCGTGCACTGTAATCGCAAAGACCGCCGCTTGCATCCGACAGGCACGGTAGTACAGTTTGATGACGGCATTTCGCGAGGTGAGCCTGTGGCACAGAAGCACAAGCAGGAAGAAGAGGAAAAGGTCCGTCTGGACAAATGGCTGTGGGCGGCGCGCTTCTACAAGACGCGCGCGCTGGCCAAGGAAGCCATCGAGAGCGGCAAGGTGCATTACCGCGGCGAGCGCTGCAAGCCTGGCAAGGAGCCACACGTGGGCGACGAGTTGCAGATACGCACCGGTTTCGATGAGCGCAGCGTGATCATCGAGGCGCTGTCAATCGTGCGGCGTGGGGCGCCGGAAGCGCAGACGCTCTACCGCGAGACCGAACAGAGCCAGGCCAGGCGCGAGGCCGCGGCGGCCATGCGCAAGGCAGGTGTCCTGGGTGTTACCACCGATGGCAAGCCTTCGAAGAAGCAGCGCCGGCAGCTGTTCAGTTTTCGCTCAGTGGATTGATGCAGCGCAGTGCTGGCCTGTGGGAGCGGGGCGGGCGGCGAGCTCTCTGCCCGCGAAGAGGCCAGCACAGACACCGCATCACCTTGCGGCGATACTCAACCGGCCCAGCACCGGCAGCTTCGCCAGCAGCCTGAACAGTGGCTCGGTGGCACGTACGAGCCACTGTGAAGTGTGGGCCGCGAAAGGTGTGTAATACCCCCACCCCAGCGCCCAGACGGCCATCAACACGCCACCAATGTAGTCGTCCTGCCCCCAGTGGGCGCCAGCCACCAGGCGCGGCAGCATGAACACCACGGCCAGGGCCCAGATGCACAGCCACTGCCCGAGCCTGCGGGTACAGACACTCATGAACAGCGCCCAGATCAACAGCACCGAAGCGTGATCGCCGGGAAAACTCTGGCTGGATCGGTCCTTGAGCTCCCAGTGACGTTCCAGGTTCGGGTACCAGTCGCTGAGCAATACCGGGTCGGCCAATACCATGCTCGGGCTGTCATGGTCCCAGCCCATTGCGTGTATCCACTTGGAAAACAGCGCGCGCACCACCACTAAGAGCAACAGCACGGCCATGAAGCCGAAGAAAGCCTGGCGAACCTGATGGGCCTTGAACACCCAATTGCCGCGGATCAGCAGCGCCAGCATGATCACGCCGACCACGATATCGAAAGGGCGCAGACTGCCCAGGGTCCAGGCGTAACGCCAGGCGGCGTTGCTGGCCAAGGGCGCGTTGAGCAGGCGAAACAGCCATTCGTCGAATGCTGTACACAAATGATGGCCAATAGGCCATAACCAGAAGCACAACAGCACGATCGGGATTGTATTGCACAGCAGCAAGCCGCTAACGTTCCACCTGGCTTGGAACAGCGGGGCTTTGTTCATAAGATACCTCTACATCTACAGGGCAGTGAGCGATCAAGCGAACGCTCTGAAGCGGGCTTTATAAAAGCCGCTACACATTTTGTCACCATTCTCAGATACTGGAATTATGCACGATCTTCCTGAAGCCGATTTCACCCAACGCTTTATTTTCGATGACGCCGATGTACGCGGTGAGGCGGTAGCATTGGAGCGCAGCTATGCCGAGGTTCTGGCCAAGCACGACTATCCGTTGCCGGTGCAGTTGCTGCTGGGCGAGTTCATGGCTGCCGCGGCCCTGCTGGTAGGTACGCTCAAGTTCGACGGTTTGCTGATCCTGCAGGCCCGTTCCGAAGGCCCCGTGCCACTGTTGATGATCGAGTGCTCCAGCGAACGCGAGATCCGCGGCCTGGCGCGTTTCCACGCCGAGCAGATCAACGACACCGATGGCCTGCCCGAATTAATGCCTGCCGGAACCCTGGCGATGACCATCGACCCTACCGAAGGCCAGCGCTACCAAGGCATCGTGGAGTTGGAAGGTGCCGACCTGTCGGCAAGTTTCTCGAATTATTTCGCCCTCTCCGAACAGCTCGGCACGCGCTTCTGGCTCAAGGCCGACGGCACCCGTGCCCGTGGCTTGCTGCTGCAGCAATTGCCTGCCGCCGTGATCAAGGACGAGGACGAGCGCGCCGAGAGCTGGACGGCCGCCACCACCCTGGCGGACACCCTCAAGGCCGAAGAACTGTTGGGCCTGGATAACGAAACCGTGCTGTACCGCCTGTATCACGAGCAGGCACTGCGGCTTTTCGATACCCAGCCGATACGGTTTCGCTGCAGCTGTTCCAGGGAGCGTTCGGCACGAGCGCTCGTCAGCCTGGGGCACGACGATGCACGCGAGTTGCTCAAGGAGCATGGCGGTACGGTGGAAATCGACTGCCAGTTCTGCAACCAGCGCTACTTGTTTGACGCCACCGACGTCGATCAGCTCTTCAGTGGTGCTGGTGTCGACGCTCCGTCAGATACCCGTCACTGAAGCGATTTAGTCTCGCTAAATGAAGAAAAACACGCCGGAATAACGCCGTTACCGACCGGAGGACGCTATTCTTTTCGAGCGTTTCTGGCATAATCCGGCCCACTTTTTAGCTGTAGTGGTTGTTGTAAACTTACTACAAAATGTTTGGAACACTCGGCCCAGAGCCGACGGGGAACCTCATGACGCAAGCCAAGAACGCCGTGTACGCCGATCTGACTGTAGACGATCTGGTTAAAGAAGCCCTGAGCCGTGGTGAAGGCGAGCTTGCCGATACCGGTGCTCTGGTAGTGCGTACCGGTCATCGCACCGGTCGTTCGCCAGTCGACCGCTTCATTGTCGAAGAGCCCACCACCCAGGACGCCATCGCCTGGGGCCCGATCAACCGCAAATTCCCGGCCGACAAGTTCGATGCCTTGTGGAATCGTGTCGAAGCCTACCTGGGCGAGCGCGAGCGGTTCGTTTCCCATGTTCATGTAGGGTCCGATCCGGCGCACTACCTGCCGGTCAAGATGACCACCCAGACCGCCTGGCACAACCTGTTCGGACGTTGCCTGTTCATCAACCCCGAGCAGTACAACGGCGGTGGCAAGGACGAATGGCAGGTGCTCAATGCGCCTGAGTTCGAGTGCGTCCCAGAGCGCGACGGCACCAATTCCGACGGTACCGTGATCATCAATTTCGCGGCTCGTAAGGTGCTGATCGCGGGCATGCGCTATGCCGGCGAAATGAAGAAGGCCATGTTCTCGGTGCAGAACTTCCTGCTGCCGGCTGCCGACGTGCTGCCGATGCACTGTGCCGCCAACATGGGCGAAGACGGCGACGTCACTCTTTTCTTTGGCCTGTCGGGCACTGGCAAGACCACGCTTTCGGCCGACGAAAGCCGTTACCTGATCGGTGACGACGAACATGGCTGGGGCGTGGGCGTGGTGTTCAACATCGAAGGTGGTTGCTATGCCAAGTGCATCGACCTGTCCGAGAAGAACGAGCCGGTCATCTGGAAAGCCATTCAACACGGCGCCGTGCTGGAAAACGTCGTGCTCGATGCCGACAAGAAGGCCGACTACGCCGATGACAGCCTGACCCAGAACAGCCGTGCCGCGTACCCTCGCGAGCTGATCGAGAAGCGCGCGCCGAAGAACCTGGGCGGTGAGCCCAATGCCGTGATCTTCCTGACCTGCGACCTGACCGGCGTGCTGCCGCCTGTGTCCATCCTCAGCGAAGAGCAGGCTGCCTATCACTTCCTGTCGGGCTACACCGCACTGGTAGGTTCGACCGAAATGGGCTCGGGCAGCGGCATCAAGTCGACCTTCTCGACCTGCTTCGGCGCACCGTTCTTCCCGCGTCCGGCGGGCGAGTACGCCGAGCTGCTGATCAAGCGTATCCGTGGCTTCGGTTCCAAGGTCTACCTGGTCAATACCGGCTGGACCGGTGGTGGCTACGGCGTTGGCAAGCGCTTCAACATCCCCACCACCCGTGGCGTGATTGCAGCGATCCAGAGCGGCGCCCTGATCGGCACCGAGACCGAGCACCTGGACATCGTCAACCTGGACGTGCCAAAGGTCGTACCGGGCGTCGATACCAACCTGCTCAACCCGCGCAACACCTGGGCAGACCCAGCTGCCTACGACGAAGCGGCCAAAGGCCTGGCTTCGCTGTTCATCGAGAACTTCAAGAAGTTCGAAGTGAGCGATTCGATCAAGGCTGCCGGTCCGCAGTTGTAAGCGTCTGCTGAAATAAAAAACCGCCCCTTGAGGGCGGTTTTTTTATGGCTCCGGGACAGGCGGTAGGTTAAAGGCTTGCAGCTGGAAGCCTTGCCGCCCGCCGCGTTTGCAGGGAGCCTGGCTCAGCGATCGCGCCAGTGCTTGTTGTGGCCGACGTGACGACCGCGGTCGCGATGTTTCGATTTGCCGCGATTGTCGTGGCCGCGATAGCGACGATCGTCACGGTCGTCACGGTCGTCACGGTCGTCGCGGTCGGCCGAGGTACCCATGTAGTTGCCCAATGCGCCGCCTGCGCCGCCACCCGTCGCCGCGCCCACCAGCCCGCCGGTGCTGCCGCCCACGGTGCGGCCCACCACGTTGCCACCTGCAGCGCCCAGCGCGCCACCAATGGCGGCCTGGCCGCGATTGCGCTTGTCTGCGCCCACTGCACTGCCGGCGGCACCACCCAGGCCTGCGCCAATGGTCGAGCCGGTGCTGCCGCCCAGTTGCTGGCCTACCACCGCGCCCAGTACCCCACCCAATGCGCCCCCTACACCGGCTTCGGTGTTGCTGCCTGCAGAAGCAGCGCCTGTCACCAGGCCAAGGGTCAACAAAAGTATCGAGGGAAATTTCATCGATCAGATCTCAGAGGGATGACGGCGCGACTTTGCAATGCGATAGGTCAGCCGGCAAGCACGAGGTGATGGAAAGCACGATGGGTACGCAGTTTCGAGATTCGGAAGTTTCATGGGGAAACTTTGAGCAGAGAGGGTGGTCGCACGTACTTCCGGAGTGGCGTCTTTTTGTCGAGATCGAGATCGAGATCACGATCAAAAGCGACGTGGCTTGCGCCGCTGCTACAGGGCGTCCGATCTACCTGTAGCAGCGGCGCAAGCCGCGTTGGCGGCCCACGCGGTGCGACACGGAGCTGCGCTCGACATCAGGCGATGCGGACGCTTGGGGCAGGCTGCTCCAGGCGGATGGCAACGAACTTCGAGGTAGGCGTGCTGCTGCCTTCGCCCACGCTTTCCAGCGGCACCAGCGGATTGACCTCCGGGTAGTACGCTGCGGCCTGACCGGCTGGAATGTCGAACGCCAGCAGTGTGAAGCCCTTCACGCGCCGTTCGCGGCCGTCCTCCCAGATCGACACCAGATCGGCTTTCTGCCCTGGACGGAAGCCCAGGCGAATGATGTCGGCTTCATTGGCGAACAGGACGTCACGCTGGCCACGCACGCCGCGATAGCGGTCGTCCAGGCCGTAGATGGTGGTGTTGTACTGGTCGTGGGAACGCATCGACTGCATGATCAGGTCCGGTATCTGGCCGGTGGCGCGTACGCGTTCGTCGATCAGGTCCAGCGGCAGGCGGTTGGGCTTGAAATTGGCCCGTCCGCTGGGGGTGTTCCAGCGGCGCGCACCGGCGCTGTTGCCCAGGTAGAAACCGCCCGGATGCTTGAGCCGTTCGTTGAAGTCCTTGAAGCCGGGCAGGGTGTCGGCGATCAGATCGCGAATGCGATCGTAATCGCCGATCAGCCAGTTCCAGTCCACCGGCTGCGTACCGAGCGTGGCGGCGGCGATGCCGGCAACGATGGCTGGCTCCGAGCGCATGTGCTTCGACAGCGGCTGCAGTTGGCCATTGGAGGCGTGCACCATGCTGAATGAATCTTCCACGGTGACCGCTTGTGGGCCCTCGCTCTGTTGATCGATGTCGGTGCGACCCAGGCAGGGCAGAATCAGTGCCTGCTTGCCGTGCATCAGGTGGCTGCGGTTGAGCTTGGTGCTGATCTGCACCGTGAGCTCGCAGTTGCGCAGCGCCTGCGCCGTGCGCGGGCTGTCCGGCGTGGCCTGGGCGAAGTTGCCGCCCAGGGCGATGAAGACCTTGGCCCTGCCTTCGGCCATCGCATGAATGGCTTCCACCACGTTATGGCCGTTGGTGCGCGGCACATTGAAGCCGAAGCGTTTTTCCAGGGCGTCGAGAAGGAACGCCGGTGGGCGCTCGTTGATGCCCATGGTGCGGTCGCCCTGCACGTTGCTGTGACCCCGCACCGGACACAGGCCGGCACCGGGACGACCGATGTTGCCGCGCAGCAGCATCAGGTTGGAGATTTCCTGAATGGTCGGTACCGAGTGGCGATGCTGGGTGATGCCCATGGCCCAGCACATGATCACGTTCTTGCCCTTGAGGTACATGCGCGCGGCAAGTTCGATGTCCTCCAGCGGCAGGCCGGATTGCTCGACGATGTGCGCCCATGGCGTGTCATCGATCGCGGCCAGGTATTCCAGCACGGTGGCGGTGTGTTCGTTGAGGAAGTCGTGGTCGAACACCGACGGCGCATTGTTGGCCTGGGCCTCGCGTTCCCATTGCAGCAGGAACTTGGCCATGCCGCGCATCATCGCCATGTCGCCGCCCAGTGCCGGACGGAAGTAGGCGGTGTTGGTCGGACGGTCACCGTTGGTGAGCATCTCGATCGGATGCTGGGGGTGCTGGAAGCGCTCCAGGCCGCGCTCCTTGAGCGGGTTGATGCAGACCACCTGGGCGCCGCGCTGGACCGCTTCGCGCAGGGGTTCGAGCATGCGCGGATGGTTGGTGCCAGGGTTCTGCCCCCAGACGAAGATGGCGTCGGCGTGTTCGAAATCGTCGAACGTCACTGTGCCCTTGCCCACCCCGATGCTCTGCGACAATGCAACGCCGCTGGCTTCGTGGCACATGTTCGAACAATCGGGGAAGTTGTTGGTGCCGAACGCCCGCACGAACAGCTGATACAGGTAGGCCGCT
Organism: Pseudomonas sp. CFBP 8771; assembly: GCF_014841695.1. Classification (NCBI taxonomy): domain Bacteria; kingdom Pseudomonadati; phylum Pseudomonadota; class Gammaproteobacteria; order Pseudomonadales; family Pseudomonadaceae; genus Pseudomonas; species Pseudomonas sp. CFBP 8771. The sequence goes on from NZ_JACYUJ010000006.1 coordinate 355,320, forward strand.
TCGTTGCTGGCCCGGCCCGAGGTGTAGAACTCGGCCTGGTCGGGGCTTTCGAGGTTGAGCAAATGCTTGGCGACCAGCGCGTACGCATCGTCCCAGGCAATCGGCACGTAGCGGTCGCTGGCAGGGTCGTAGACCATCGGCTCGGTGAGACGGCCCTGATACTCGAGCCAGTAGTCACTCTGCTCGAGCAGGGAAGTGACGCTGTGCTTGGCGAAGAAGGCCGGGTCGACACGCCGCTTGGTCGCCTCCCAGTTCACCGCCTTGGCGCCGTTTTCGCAGAACTTCACCATGCCGCTTTCCGGCGAATCGCCCCAGGCACAACCGGGGCAGTCGAAGCCGCCATTCTGGTTGGTCTTGAGCAGGGTGCGGATGTTCTTCAGCGCGTTGTCGCTGCTCAGCCAGAACTGCGTCACGCTGATCAGTGCGCCCCAGCCACCCGCTGCACCTTTGTAGGGCTTGTAGCGAGGAACAGGGGTCTTGTCGGCTTGATTGTGAATGCTCACGCTTGATTCTCCAACGCAGGGCTATAGACCCGCGGCGCGCTGTGCTGCGGCAGGTGAATGAGGTTCAGGTTATGCCGGCGTGCCCATTGCAGGGCCAGGCCGGTGGGCGACGACAGGCTGACCAGGGTCTGGATGCCGGCGCGCAGTACTTTCTGGATGAGTTCGAGGCTGCAACGGCTGGTGACGATGGCCAGGCCGCCGGTGCTGTCGATGTTCTGCCGCACCAGGGCGCCGATCACCTTGTCGAGCGCGTTGTGCCGGCCTATGTCTTCACGGCCCAGCAGCAGGGTGCCTTGGGCGTCCATGAACAGCGCCGCATGCACCGCGCCGCTGCGTTGCCCCAGGGGCTGGAAGGCGCCGATGCGCTGGCGCAGGCCCTCGAGCCACTGCACCGGCGGCAAGTCGGCGCCGGCCAGCACGGCCAGTTCAGGCAGTGCCTGCTCCACGGCTTCGACCCCGCACAGCCCGCAACCGCTGCTGCCGGCCAATTGCCGACGCTGGGTCTTGAGGTTCCAGAAGGCGCGGTTGGCGATCTGTACCTCGGCGTGGCGTGCCGACCCAGTGCCGCTGAGCTTGATGTCGTAGATTTCATTGGCATCGGCCACGATGCCGCTGCCGATGCTGAAGCCGGTGACGAAGTCTTCGAGATCGGTGGGCGTGACCAGCATCACCGCCTGGCTGATGCCGTTGTAGGCGATCGCCAGCGCCACTTCTTCGGCCAGCGGCGTACTGCCGGGCTCGTCCAGGCTCAAGCTGCAATAACTGTAGGTCTGGCTGGCGATGGGGTTGGCGAGGGGTGCAACCGAGGAAGAAACGGGCACCGCGCTGGCCGGGTGCTTGGCGTTCATGGGAATGGACCGGCAGTGAATTCAGCCTTTAGCCTAGGCGCAGGACGAGCCAGCGTCTAATTGCTATTGCCGATGCGACGATAGACCGCATTGATCATGGCGCGTCATACAGCTTAAAGCAGGCTTCGGCCAGTGCCGAACGCGGCGCCGCGCGGCGCATGATCAACCCCAGCGGCGCCAGCGTGTGGGCGTCGGCGATGGGTTGCAGGCGCAAGTGCTCGGTCAGCCCTTCCAGCCCGCCGGCCAGGGGCATGATGGCGCAGCACAGGCCACCGTGTACGGCCTGGATCAACTGGTGAACCGCGTCGGTCTGCAGCAAGGGCTGCGGCGCCAGCCCGCGGGAGTGGAAATTGTGGTCGATGGACTGACGAAAATGCATGCCGGTGGTGAGCATGCCCAGCGGCAACTCGATGAGCGCCTCCCAACTCAGGGCCTGCTCGCCGAAATCATAGTGGCGTTGATCGAACAACAGGCCCATGCGGGTTTCTCCCAGCGCCCTCGATTCGAAGCGCTCCTGATCGAGCCGCTCCAGAAACGATACCCCCAGGTCGATGCGGTTACTTGCCAGTTGCTCGAGGATCTGTTCGGAACTCAGCGAGCTGAGCTCGAAGCGAAGGTTGGGATGCTCACCGTGCAGGGTGTGCAGCAGTGGCACTGGGTCGAAGCTGGACAGCGGCACCACCCCCAAGCGCAAAGTGCCTACCAGATGCCCGCGACAGGCCGCGGCTTCCGCCTGCAGGCCGTCGTAGGCGGCCAGCACGGTACGCGCCCAGGCCAGCACGCGCTCGCCTGGGGCAGTGAAGCCCTCAAAGCGCTGGCCGCGCTTCACCAGGGGCAACTCGAGCTCTTCTTCGAGGTTGCGCAGGCGCATCGACAGGGTCGGCTGGGTGATGTGGCAACGCGCTGCGGCCTGGCCGAAATGACGGGTTTCATCCAACGCGATAAGGAATTTGAGTTGCTTGATGTCCATGCTCGCTCCTGGGTAGGCGATGCGCAGTATAGCGGCACGCGCTGGCGGTGGGGCGGTGGGCAGCAGGGTGGGTCACAGACCTGCGATGAGCTCGCGGTAATCACCCACCGCCTCGAATTCTTCGGTGTCCTTGGCGCCCTTGCGGCTGTCCGGCTCGCACACCGCGAGCAGATGCTTGACCCCGTAGGCCTGGGCGCTGCGCAGCACCGGCAGGGTATCGTCGATGAACAGGCTGCGCGCCGGGTCGAAGCCGATGTCGGCCTGCAGGGCGTCCCAGAACTGCGCGTTTTCCTTGGGGTAGCCGTAGTCGTGGGAACTGATCAGCCGTTCGAAATACGGCGCCAGCTCGATGCGCTCCAGCTTCAGCGACAGCGAGTCGCGGTGGGCGTTGGTGATCATGATCACCCGCTTGCCGGCGCGCTGAATCGCTGCCAGAAACGTGTCGGCGTCGGGGCGCAGGGCGATCAGGTCGGCCGTCTCCAGTTTCAGCTCGCGTACCGGGATGTTCAGTTCGCGGGTCCAGAAATCCAGGCAGTACCAGTTCAGCTTTCCGGCGTTGTCGGTGAACAGCGGTTGCAGCTCCAGCTGTGCCATGGCCAGGCTCACCCCGTGCAGTTGGGCATAGCGCTGCGGCAGATGTTCGAGCCAGAAATGGTTGTCGTAATGCAGGTCGAGCAAGGTGCCATCCATGTCCAGCAGGACGGTATCGATGGTGCTCCAGGCGAGGCGTGGCATAGCGAAGATTCTCGGGCAGTGGTGGATCAAGGGTGGCCTGCCGCAGGCCAAGCCACGGTATAGTAACCCGTTCACGTCCAGGAGCTGCCCGATGCGCCAGAAACCCGATGTCCTTGCCCGCGAAATCGTCGCCAGTAGTCGCCTGTTCCGTGTCGAAGAAGTGCAATTGCGCTTCTCCAATGGTGTCGAGCGTACCTACGAGCGTCTGGTGGGGCGCGGCAATGGCTATGGCGCGGTGATGATCGTGGCGATGGCCGATGCCGAGCATGCGCTGCTGGTCGAAGAGTATTGCGGGGGCACCGACGCCTATGAGCTGTCGCTGCCCAAGGGTTTGATCGAGCCGGGCGAAGACGTGCTGGCTGCAGCCGATCGCGAGCTCAAGGAAGAAGCCGGATTCGGCGCCCGGCAGCTCGAGCACCTGACCGAGCTGTCGTTGTCGCCCGGCTACATGAGCCAGAAAATCCAGGTGGTTCTGGCGCAAGGGCTGTACGAGGAGCAGCTCGAGGGCGACGAGCCGGAGCCGATGCGGGTCGAGCGGGTGAACCTGCGCGAGCTGGCCAGCCTGGCCCAGCACCCGCAGTTCTCCGAAGGCCGCGCACTGGCCGCCTTGTACCTGGCGCGCGACCTGCTGATCCAGCGTGGAGTGTTCAGCCTGTGAGCGATCTCGAACGTCTGTTGCCAGAAGTGGTGGCGCTGGCCCATCGGGCTGGCGCGGCGATCCTGCCGTTCTGGCGGGCCGATGTGCAGGTCATGGCCAAGGCCGACCAGTCGCCGGTCACTGCAGCCGACCTCGCCGCGCATCATGTCATCGTCGATGGATTGAAGGCGTTGGCACCGGATATCCCGATCCTGTCCGAAGAAGATGCGGACATCGCGCTGCACGTGCGCGAACGATGGACCCGCTGGTGGCTGGTCGATCCACTGGACGGCACCAAGGAGTTCATCAACGGCAGCGAGGAATTCACCGTCAACATCGCCTTGATCGAGCAGGGTCAGGTGCTGTTCGGTGTGGTCACCGTGCCAACCACGGGCAGCGCCTACTATGGCGGGGCGGGGCTCGGCGCCTGGCACGCCGTGGGCGAGCAGCCGGCGCAATCGATCAGCGTGCGCCGCACGCCTGCGCCAGGCAGCGCGTTCAAGGTGGTTGCCAGCCGCCGCCATTCCAGCCCCGGGCAGGAGCACCTGCTCGCCGGGTTGAGCGCCGTGGTGGGCGCCCTGGATCTGGTCAGTGTCGGCAGCTCGCTGAAGTTCTGCCTGTTGGCCGAAGGCGCCGCCGATTGCTATCCGCGCCTGGCGCCAACCTCGCAATGGGACACCGCTGCCGCCCAGGGTGTGCTCGAAGGTGCTGGCGGCGAAGTGCTGCAGATCGACGGGCAGCCGTTCGTCTATCCTGCCCGCCAGTCGTTGCTCAACCCGTCGTTCCTGGCGCTGCCCAGGGAGGTGCCATGGCGTCAGGCGCTGGTGACGCTGGCGCAGGCCGCGTGCGAGCACTAGGCAGTCGCTGCAGAGCCTTGGATTCACTCGTGTTCGTCGCCCCCGCCAAAGCTCAGGCCATGCTTGCGCAGCTTGTCGTGCAAGGTCTTGCGTGGAATGCCCAGGGCCTCGGCCAGGCTGCGCACGGAGGTGTGCGAGCGGCTCATCTCGGCCGCGATCAAGGCGCGTTCGAAATGCTCGACCTGTTCGCTGAGCCCGCCGGCGACCGTCCGCGCCATGTCCACGGGGCCGGGCTCGCCGTTGTCCAGGGCCAGTTCGAGGCCCAGGGCGAAGCGCTCGGCAGCGTTCTGCAGCTCGCGCACATTGCCCGGCCAGCTGTGCCGCAACAACAATGCACGCTGGGCCGCCGACAGCTCGTTGGCCAGTACCCCGTGGCGCTCGGCGGCAGCGTCGGCGTAGTACTGGAACAACGACAGCACGTCTTCGCCACGCTCGCGCAACGGCGGAATGCGTAGCGAGGCGACATTGAGGCGGTAATACAGGTCGGCGCGGAAGCGTCCCTGGTCGGCGGCCTGACGCAGGTCTTCCTTGGTGGCGGCAATCACCCGGATGTCCAGGCGGATCTGCTGGTTGCCACCCAGGCGCTCGACCACGCGCTCCTGCAGCAGGCGCAGCAGCTTGACCTGTACGTCCAGGCTCATGCTTTCGATTTCGTCGAGAAACAAGGTGCCGCCGTTGGCGAACTCGAACTTGCCGATGCGGCGTTTCTGCGCGCCGGTGAAGGCACCGGGTTCATGGCCGAACAGCTCGCTTTCCACCACCGATTCGGCGAGGGCACCGGCGTTGATCGCCACGAAGGGACCGCCGCGACGGCTGGACAGGTCGTGCAGAGCGCGCGCCACCACTTCCTTGCCGGCGCCGGTTTCGCCCAGAATCAGCACGTCGGCCTTGGTTCCGGCCAGGGCGCCGATCTGTTCGCGCAAACGCGCCATCGGCGCCGACTGGCCCACCAGGCGTGTGCTCAGCTGCTGGCGATCGCTCAGGGCCATGCGCAGGCTGCGGTTGTCCAGCACCAGCCGGCGCACGGCCAGGCCGCGACGCACGCTGTCGAGCAGCGCATCGCTGGCGAATGGTTTTTCGAGGAAATCGTAGGCGCCGGCGCGCATGGCCTGCACGGCCAATGGGACGTCGCCGTGCCCGGTGATCAGCAGAACCGGCAGTTCGGTGTCCCGCGCATGCAATTGTTCGAGCAACTGCAGGCCGTCGATGCCCGGCATGCGGATGTCGCTGACCACGACACCCGGCCAGTCGCGCTCGATGCGCGCGGACAGGCCCTGGGCGTCGGCCAGGGCCAGCACTTTCAGCCCGGCCAGGTCCAGGGTCTGGCTCAAGGCCTGGCGCAGGTGGGGATCGTCGTCGATCAGCACGACCTGGATCTTGCTGTCGATGGCGCTGTCGCTGGTCATGCCGATGGGTCCTCTGGAGCTTGCAGGCTGACCCCGGGCTCTCCGGCGCGCAAGCGCAGGATCAGCAGGGCACCGCCTTGGGGATGATTGGACAGCAGCAGTTCGCCGCCCAGCGCGCGCATCAGCGTATCGCAGATCGCCAGGCCCAGGCCAAGTCCCTGCGTGCGTGTCTTGGTGGTGAAAAAGGGTTCGCGGGCGCGGGCCATGGCCTCGCTGGTGAAGCCTGGGCCGTTGTCGCGGATGCGCAGCTCGACGCCGTCGGCCGTTTGTTCGGCGCTCAGCCACAGGCACCGCGGGTTGGCCTTTTCGGTCAAGGCATCCAGGGCATTGGCCAGCAGGTTGCCCAGCACCTGGCGCAGTCGGGTTTCACCGGCCTGCACCCAGAGCGGCGCATCGGGCAGGTCGCGGATGAGCTCGACGGCCATGGCCCGGCGGCGCTTGGCGAGCAGGGCCAGGGCATCGTCGAGGGCTGGCTGCAGGGCAACACTTTCCAGGGCGTGACGGTCGCGTCGGGCGAAGGCGCGCAGGTGGGCGATGATCGAGGCCATGCGCCCGGTCAGTTCGCTGATCAGCTTGAGATTGCCTCGTGCATCCTCGATGCGCTCGTGGTCGAGCAGCACTTCGGTGTTCTCGGCGTAGCTGCGAATGGCCGCCAGGGGCTGATTGAGCTCGTGGCTGATGCTGGCCGACATGGTGCCCAGCGCCGACAGCTTGCCCGCCTGCACCAGTTCGTCCTGGGCACGCACCAGTTCCTGCTGGGCCTGCTCGCGTTCGAGCACTTCCTGGCGCAGCTTGCTGTTGAGCCCTTCGAGCGCACTGGTGCGTTCCACCACCCGGGTTTCCAGTTCGTGCCGGGTACGCCCTTCGAACTCGATGCGCTCGAGGTAGTGGCGGCGGCGCTGCATCATCAGGCCGAGCAGCAGCATCAATGCCAGGAGCAAGGCTCCGCCCACGGCGACGACGGTGCGCACCGGTCGATCGAGCAAGGTTTTGGGGGCGAGGATGCTGACGTTCCAGCCGGTTTCGGCGATGGTGCGCGTTTGCGTGAGCCAGGCGTCGGGGTCCAGGTTCAGCGGCTGTGGATCGCGGGTGGGGTAGGGCAGGATCGAGACGATGGCCTGGCGCTCGCTGTCGCTGAGCGGGCGCGTGGCACGGAAGCGCCATTCAGGGCGCGAGGTCAGGATGACCACGCCGTTGTGGTCAGTGAGCAGCAGCTGTTCAGGCGTCTTGCCCCACAGGGTTTCGGTGTGGTCGAGGTCGACCTTCACCACCAGAACGCCAATGACCTTGTCCTGGTCATGCACGGCGGCGGCAAAGAAGTAGCCGCGCTTGGCCGAGGTCGTGCCGAGCCCGAAGAAGCGCCCCAGGCGCCCGGCCACGGCATCGCTGTAATAGGGGCGGAAGGCGAAATTGCGGCCGACGAAACTGTCGCGCTGTTCCCAGTTGGAGGCGGCCAGGGTATTGCCGTCGGCGTCCAGCAGGTACATGACTTCGGCGCCGGTCTGTTCGCGGATGTCCTTGAGCAGGTGGTTGGCGTCGAGGATCGCCTGGGCATCGCGGGGAGCGGCCAGCAAGGCGCGCAGCGCCGGCAGGTCACCGAGGATCTGCGGCAGGGTTTCGTAGCGGTGCAGGGTGCCCAGAAGGTTGGCGACGTAGAGGTCCAGCGTCTGCCGATTCTGGCTGACCAGCTCGCTTTTGTAATAGCGCTCGGCCAAATGCTCCAGTGGCCACAACAGTGGCGCCAGGCACAGGGCCAGGATTGCCAGGCTGCGCCAGCGGGGTCTGCGAGTGATGAAAGGTCTGGAGGTCATAGGACAACACGCCGGAATTGACCGGCGTATTATGCGCCACGTAAACGCCGCGAAGCACGGTCGACATGCATCGCGACGTTACCGCAGGCCGATCACGGGAACACGTCGGCCTCTTCCAGGCGCTTGCCGGCCAGGTCCTTGGCCGACAGCGACGGGGCTGCGTCCAGCTGCCAGTCGATTGCCAACTGCTCGTCATCCCAGGCAATGCTGCGCTCGGACGACGGGTCGTAGTAATCGGTGGTCTTGTAGAGGAACTCGGCGTACTCGCTCTGCACCACGAAACCGTGGGCGAAGCCTGGCGGAATCCACAGCTGACGGCTGTTCTGCGCGGACAGCTCGACCGCCACCCACTTGCCGAAGTTCGGCGAGCTGCGGCGGATGTCCACCGCCACGTCGAGCACTTGCCCGGTGACCACGCGAACCAGCTTGCCCTGGGCATGCTGCACCTGATAGTGCAGCCCGCGCAGCACGCCGCGGGCGGAGCGTGAATGGTTGTCCTGGACGAACGGCAGCGTCACGCCGGTGGCCTCCTGGAAGGCCTTGGCATTGAAGCTTTCGTAGAAGAAGCCGCGCTCGTCACCGAAAACCTTCGGCTCGATGATCAACACATCGGGCAGGTCGGTAGCGATCACTTTCATCGGGTTTCTCCGGCCAGCGAGTACAGGTACTGACCATAGCCGGTCTTGCCGAAGTACTTGGCGCGTACCAGCAGCTGTTCGCGGTCGATCCAGTGGTTCTGGTAGGCGATCTCTTCCAGGCAAGCCACTTTCAGGCCCTGACGGTGTTCGATGGTCTGCACGTATTGCGAGGCATCGAGCAGGCTGTCGTGGGTACCGGTGTCGAGCCAGGCAAAGCCGCGGCCGAAGCGTTCCACGCGCAGGTCGCCGCGTTCCAGGTAGGCATTGTTGACGTCGGTGATTTCCAGCTCGCCACGGGGCGAAGGCTGGACATCCTTGGCGATGCGCACCACGTCGTTGTCGTAGAAATACAGGCCGGTGACCGCATAGCTGGACTTGGGCTCGGTCGGCTTCTCTTCGATGGACAGTGCACGCCCGTCCTGGTCGAACTCGACCACGCCGAAACGCTCCGGATCCTTGACCCAGTAACCGAACACGGTGGCGCCGGTCGGGTGCGCCGAGGCACGCTTGAGCTGGTCGCTGAAGTGCTGGCCGTGGAAGATGTTGTCGCCCAGGATCAGGCACACCGGGTCTTCGCCGATGAATTCCTCACCGATCAGGAACGCCTGGGCCAGGCCGTCCGGCGCTGGCTGTTCGGCGAACTGGATGTTGATCCCGAACTGGCTGCCGTCGCCGAGCAACTGGCGGTATTGCGGCAGGTCCTGAGGGGTGGAGATCAGCAGGATCTCGCGGATGCCGGCCAGCATCAGTACCGAGATCGGGTAGTAGATCATCGGCTTGTCGTAGATGGGCAGCAGTTGCTTGGAAACACCCAGGGTAATGGGGTGCAGGCGGGTGCCGGAGCCCCCGGCCAGAACGATACCTTTCATCATGCGATCAAATCCTTAGGTTCGGTGAAGCCCAGGCGTTCACCTTGATAACTGCCGTCCTGTACGCGACGGCACCATTGAAGATTGTCCAGATACCACTGCACGGTCTTGCGCAGGCCGGTCTGGAAGGTTTCCTGCGGCACCCAGCCCAGTTCGCGCTCGATCTTGCTGGCGTCGATGGCATAGCGCACATCGTGGCCCGGGCGGTCCTTGACGAAGGTGATCAGGTCGGCATAGTGCGCCACGCCGTCCGGACGCTGTGGCGCCAGTTCGTCGAGCAGGCCGCAGATGCTGCGCACCACGTCGATGTTCTTCTGCTCGTTGTGGCCGCCGATGTTGTAGGTCTCGCCGACCACGCCTTCGGTGACGACCTTGAACAGGGCGCGGGCATGGTCTTCGACGTACAGCCAGTCACGCACTTGCATGCCATTGCCGTACACGGGCAGTGGCTTGCCGGCCAGGGCATTGAGAATCACCAGCGGAATGAGTTTTTCCGGGAAGTGATACGGGCCGTAGTTGTTCGAGCAGTTGGTGATCAGCACCGGCAGCCCGTAGGTACGCTGCCAGGCACGCACCAGGTGGTCGGAGGCTGCCTTGCTGGCCGAGTACGGCGAGCTTGGCGCGTACGGTGTGGTTTCGGTGAACAGGTCGTCCACGCCGTGCAGGTCGCCGTAGACCTCGTCGGTGGAAATATGGTGGAAGCGGAAGGCTTCGCGTTCGGCCGTCGGCAGGTGCTGCCAGTAGCCACGGGTGGCTTCGAGCAAGGCGTAGGTACCGACCACGTTGGTCTGGATGAACTCGCCCGGCCCGTCGATGGAGCGGTCGACGTGGGATTCGGCCGCCAGGTGCATGATCGCGTGGGGCTGGAAGCGCGCCAGCACGGCGCTGACCGCGGCCTGGTCGGCAATGTCGGCCTGGACGAATTCGTAACGGCTGTCGCTGGCGATTTCAGCCAGTGATTCGAGGTTGCCGGCGTAGGTCAGCTTGTCGAGGTTGAGTACTTCGTGCTCGGTGTTGGCGATCAGGTGACGCACCAGTGCCGAGCCAATGAAACCGGCGCCGCCGGTGATGAGAATGCGCATGTCGAAAGCCTTCTTCCTGAGCTGACAATGATTCGTTGCAGCCTAGCTTGTGTGGATGGGCGCGGCGGTGCAAGCCCGGTTTGTCAAACGAATGTGCAACGGTGTTCCGCGCCAGGCCTGTTCATGGACGATACAGGCCTGGCGCGACGTGGTTCAACGGCAGCCTGGCTGCGCGATCGTGTCGCGAGCGGTAGCGTTGCCGACGGTGGAAATCCTGCGCGGCGAACCGCTACAGTACTTGCAAATCAGCCCATCGAGGTTTCATTCATGCCGCTCGACACGCTCGTGCATCGCGCCAGTCGTCCCAACCCCGTGGTGAGTATCGAACAGGCGCAGGCATTGTTGTTCGAGCATTACGGCCTGCAAGGTCAACTGCACAGCCTGGGCAGCCAGCAAGACCTCAACTTTCGCGTGGAAAGCGCCCAGCATCGCTGGGTGCTGAAGTTCTGTCACGATGACGCCCCCCAGGCACTCGCGGCCCAGCATGCCGCGATGCGCCATCTGGCTGGCCACGGCCTTGCAGTACCACAGGCACTGGCTGCCCTCGACGGTCGCGACACCCTCGGCGTACACCTGGGCCAGCAGCGCCTGCAGATGCGCGTTTTGAGCTATCTGGACGGTCAGCCGTTGACACGCCTCAAGCATCTGGGGCCGGTTGCCATCGCGCGCATTGGTCAGTTGTGCGGCGAGGTAGACCGCGCCTTGCTCGACTTTCAACACCCTGGCCTTGCGCGCACGCTGCAATGGGACCCGCGACATGCGCATAAGTTGCTTGATCATCTGTTGCCGGCGCTCGACGACCCCGGGCAGCGCGGCCGTGTGGTCGAAATGGCGTTCCAGGCGCAGCGTCGACTGGGTGCGGTCAGTGCCGATCTGCCGCTGCAGGCGGTGCATCTGGACATCACCGATGACAACAGTGTCTGGCAGCGCGATGCCGACCTGCGCTGGCAGCTCACGGGCCTGATCGACTTCGGTGATCTGGTGCACACCTGGCGGGTGGCGGACCTGGCGGCGACCTGCGCTGCGCTGCTGCATCATGGCCATGGCGATCCGTTCGCGGTGTTGCCGGCAGTGGCAGCCTATCATCGGGTCAATCCGCTCGATGCAGCGGAGTTGCGTGCGTTGTGGCCATTGGTGGTGCTGCGGGCCGCGGTGCTGGTGTCGAGCAGCGCCCGGCAGTTGAGCGTGGCACCGGACAACGACTACATCCGGGCGAATGTCGAACATGAGTGGGAAATCTTCGACATAGCTACCGCAGAACCATTCGAATTGATGGAAGCGGCAATTTTCAGCAGTGTGGGCCAGAGCATACCTGAATCAGGCGGAGATGGCATATTGCCTTTGTTTGCCCACGTGACGCATTCGACAGTTTGTCGAGTGGACTTGAGCGTACTCAGCGAGCATTTCGCGGACGGCAATTGGGAGCAAGCGAATATCGACGAACGGCTGCTGAGCGATGCCGCAGCGGGCAGCGGCTGGGCCTGTACGGGGTATGGTGAGTATCGCCTCTCGCGTACCCGCATCGATACCTGCGCGGCGTCGGCGACCTGCGCGCTGCACGTGCAGGTTCAGGCGCCGCCGGGCACCAAGCTGCAGGCGCCCTGGGCTGGCACGCTGAAGCGGTTGGCAGATGCCAGCGTGGTGCTCGAAGGTCCTTCCGTGAGCCTGCACCTGTGGGGGCTCGACTGCCCAAGCCCGGCGGGGACCGTGCTGGCTGCGGGCGCACCGTTGGGCAAGGTCGACGGTTCGCTGCTGGTGCAGTTGTGCCGCAGCCCTGATGTGAGCCCGCCACTGTTCTGCACGCCGGCGCGGGCGGCGGCCTGGCAGTCCCTGTGCCCGTCGCCGGCAAGGGTGCTCGGCATGGATTGCGACGCGCCGCTACCGCCCGACGCAGGTCTGCTGCTGCAGCGGCGCGACGCCAGTTTCGCTCGCTCGCAGAAGCATTATTACCAGGCGCCGCCGCAGATCGAGCGCGGCTGGCGCAACCATCTGATCGACATGCACGGCCAGTCGTACCTGGACATGCTCAACAACGTCGCGGTGCTCGGCCATGGACACCCGCGCATGGCCCAGGTGGCGGCGCGGCAATGGTCACTGCTCAATACCAACTCACGCTTTCACTATGCAGCAATCGCCGAGTTTTCCGAGCGCCTGCTGGCGCTCGCGCCGCCAGGTTTCGATCGGGTGTTTCTGGTCAACAGCGGCACCGAGGCCAACGATCTGGCGATCCGCCTGGCCTGGGCAGCCAGCGGCGGGCGCGACATGCTCAGCATGCTCGAGGCCTACCATGGCTGGTCGGTGGCCACCGATGCCATTTCCACCTCCATCGCCGACAACCCGCAGGCGTTGAGCACGCGACCGGACTGGGTCCATCCGGTCATGGCGGCCAACAGCTACCGTGGCACTTTCCGTGGTCCCGACTGCACCGCAGGCTACGTCCGCAGTGTCGACGACACCTTGCGTCAGCTGGATGAGCAGGGCCGCCAGCTGGCCGGTTTCATCTGCGAGCCGGTGTACGGCAACGCCGGCGGCATAGCCTTGCCCGAGGGCTATCTGCAGCAGGTCTATGACCGCGTTCGCGCGCGGGGCGGGCTGTGCATCGCCGACGAAGTGCAAGTTGGCTATGGGCGCCTGGGCGAGTATTTCTGGGGGTTCGAACAGCAAGGCGTGGTGCCGGACATCATCACCATGGCCAAGGGCATGGGCAATGGTCACCCGCTGGGCGCGGTGATTACCCGCCGCGAGGTAGCCGAGGCACTGGAAGCCGAGGGGTATTTCTTCTCATCGTCCGGTGGCAGCCCGGTCAGTTGCCGCATTGGCCTGGCGGTGCTCGATGTGATGGCCGAAGAGGGGCTGTGGGAGAACGCGAAGGTGGTTGGCGGGCATTTCAAGGCACGCTTGCAAGGGTTGCTCGACCAGCATCCGCTGGTGGGCGCCGTGCACGGGTCCGGGTTCTATCTGGGCCTGGAGCTGGTGCGCGATCGCCATAGCCTGGCGCCGGCGACGCAGGAGACGGCGCTGCTGTGCGAGCGGCTGCGCGAGCTGGGCATCTTCATGCAGCCTACCGGTGACCACCTGAACATCCTCAAGATCAAGCCGCCGATGGTGACCACCCGACAGAGCGTGGATTTCTTCGTCGATTGCGTGGCGCAGGTGCTTGACGAAATCCAGGGCTGAAAGACAGGCCCGGGCGCGTTTCACGATCCGCTCGACAACCTGTAGAGTGCGCCCATACCTTTTTCATGGACCACCGGAGCCCTGACCCATGACCACGCTCGACAGTACCCCTCGCGCCGACGGTTTCCACATGCCGGCCGAATGGGCGCCCCATACCCAGACCTGGATGCTGTGGCCCGAGCGCCCGGACAACTGGCGCCTGGGCGGCAAGCCGGTGCAGGCGGCGCATGTCGCCCTGGCCAAGGCCATCGCGCGTTTCGAGCCGGTCACGGTCGGGGTGTCTGCAGGGCAGTACGACAACGCGCGCGCGCGCCTGGACGTGCCGAACATTCGCGTGGTCGAAATGAGCAGCGACGATGCCTGGATGCGTGATACCGGGCCGACCTTCGTGATCGACGAAAGCGGCCAGGTGCGCGGTGTGGACTGGGCGTTCAATGCGTGGGGCGGCTTTGACGGTGGCCTCTATGCGCCCTGGAACCGCGACGAGCAGGTGGCAAGCAAGGTGCTGGGCATGGAGCGCTGCCAGGGTTACCACACGCAAGGTTTCGTGCTCGAAGGCGGCTCGATTCACGTGGACGGCGAAGGCACGCTGATCACCACCGAGGAATGCCTGCTCAACCGCAATCGCAACCCGCACCTGAACCGCGAGCAGATCGAGCGAATCCTGTCCGATCATCTGGCAGTGGACACGATCATCTGGCTGCCCGACGGCCTGTTCAACGACGAGACCGACGGACACGTCGACAACTTCTGCTGCTACGTGCGTCCCGGTGAAGTGCTGCTGGCCTGGACCGACGACGCCAGTGACCCGAACTATGCCCGTTGCCAGGCTGCCCTGCAGGTGCTGGAAAGCAGTGTCGATGCCAAGGGCCGGGCGCTGGTGGTGCACAAGATGCCGATCCCGGGGCCCCTGTATGCCACCCAGCAGGAGTGCGATGGCGTCGATCTGGTTGCCGGCAGCCAGGAGCGTCACCCGTCCGTGCGCCTGGCCGGATCCTACGTTAACTTCCTGATCGTCAACGGCGGCATCATCGCGCCCAGCTTTGACGACCCCCTCGACAGCCAGGCGCAGGCCCTGTTGCAGCAGCTGTTTCCGGAGCACGAAGTGGTGATGGTGCCGGGCCGTGAATTGCTGCTCGGTGGCGGCAACATCCATTGCCTGACCCAGCAGCAGCCGGCGCCCGTGCGCGGCTGAGGCGGGCTGACCAGCCTTTGAAGCCCGACCTGATGTCGGGCTTTTTTGTGGGCGTTATGCCGCAAAGCGACCTGCTTATAGCGATAAAGTTTCACGAAATTTTGACTTTCGCATCCTCCCATCGCTAGGATCCGACCCCGCGCACTGGCCCGCATAGACCCTGCCCCGCCCCTCCGAATGCCTGTTGCAGAGCGTTGCGCTGGCAATGCGGACGGCGGGAAACGAGCGGGTGGCCGTGTCGCGTCCTCACTGGTGATTAGGGAAAACAAGATGTTGAACAAGAAACTGGCTGTCCTCGCGCTGGGCGTGATGGCGGCGACCCAGGCCATGGCCAGCGAACAGGCCGATAGCAAGGGCTTCGTCGAAGACAGCCACCTCGACGTACTGCTGCGCAATGCCTACATCAGTCGTGACTACAAGCATGGCGGGCAGGACAAGGCCGAGTGGGGCCAGGGTGTGATCGCCAAGTTCAATTCCGGTTTCACCCAGGGCACGGTCGGCGTCGGCGTCGATGCATTCGGCCTGTATGCGCTGCGCCTGGACGGCGGCACCGGTCGCGCCGGTGCCGGCGGTATCGACTTTTTCAAGCGTGGCGGTACTTCGGACGATCCGAGCAGTGCGCCCCACGATCTGGCCCGCGCCGGCGCAGCGGTGAAAGTGCGCATCTCCAATACCGTGATCAAGTACGGCGACCAGATGCCGGCACTGCCGGTGCTCAATTTCGACGATTCGCGCCTGTTGCCGGAAAGCTTCACCGGCACCCTGATCACCTCCAAGGAAATCAATGGCCTGGTGCTCAACGCCGGCCGCTTCACCCAGGAAGCGCGCAAGAGCGCCGAAGCCCGCGACAGCGGTGGCCTGAAGAAGATCGACGTGTACGGCGGCAGCTATCAGTTCAGCGACAGCCTGACCGGCGCCTTGTATGCCTCGGATGTCGAAGACCGGCTGAAGAAGCAGTACGTCAACCTCAACTACGTGCTGGCCCTGCCGAGCGAACAGTCGCTGACGTTTGATTTCAACGGCTACCGCTCGCACCTGGACAAGGACTACGCCAGCACGCTGGGCACTGGCCAGGACAACAAGATCTGGAGCCTGGCCGCGACCTGGGCCTTCGGTCCGCACTCGCTGACCCTGGCACACCAGCGCAGCACGGGCGATACCGGCTACAACTACGGTTTCTATCAGAACGCCGGTGGCGTGGGCGACGGTGGCTCGACCATTTTCCTGGCCAACTCGTACTGGTCGGACTTCAACGCCGAAGACGAAGTCTCCTGGCAGTTGGGCTACGGCATCGACTTCCGCACGTTCGGCGTGCCCGGCCTGACCTACAAGGTGGCCTACGTGCGTGGCGACAACATCCGCACCCCGACGGGCGATGGCCAGGAACGCGAGATCTTCAACCAGGTCCAGTACGTGGTGCAGAACGGCCCGGCCAAGGACCTGACCCTGCGTCTGCGCGGCTCGTGGTTGCGCACCTCGGACAACGTCCGTGCTTCGGGCTATAACGACGACGGCAACGAAGTACGCGCTTTCGTCGAGTACCCGATCAACATCTTCTGATGGCGACCCGGTTGTGATGGTGTAAATGAAAAACCCCGCGAGAGCGGGGTTTTTCGTATGCGAACGGTGCCGATCAATGCTCGCGCACGGCCTGCGTATCCGGCTCGCGGGTCACGGCCTTGACCAGTTTGCCGATGCTCAGGCCCTGCAACAGGATCGAGGACAGCACGACGATGTAGGTGATGCTCAACAGCAGGTCGCGTTCCGGTCCGATCGGCAGGGCCAGGGCCAGGGCGACCGAGACGCCGCCGCGCAGGCCACCCCAGGTAAGCACGCGAATGGTGCCACGCGGGACGCTGCGAAAGCGTCGCAGCAGCAGAATCGCCGGGGCCACCGTGAGCAACCGCGAGAGCAGGATCGCCACGGCCAGCAGGGAGGCTGCGAACAGGTGCAGCCAGGAGAACGGCAGCAGCAACAGCTCCAGGCCGATCAAGGCGAACAGCAGCGCATTGAGGATGTCGTCGAGCAACTCCCAGAAGCCGTCCATATAGCGCCGGGTCATGTCGTTCATTGCCAGGTTGCGCCCCAGATTGCCGATGATCAGCCCGGCCACCACCATTGCGATCGGCGCCGACACATGCAGCTCGTAGGCCATGGCCGAGCCACCGATCACCAGCGCCAGGGTCAGCATGACCTCGACCTGGTACTGCTCGATGCTCTTGATCATGCGGTAGACGATGTAGCCGATCAGGCCGCCGAACAGTGCGCCCCCCACGGCTTCATGCAGGAACAGCATGGCCGTTGCGCCCGCCGTCGGTGTTTCGCCCAGTTGAGCGATACCCAGCAGCACGGTGAACACCACCACCGCCGTGCCATCGTTGAACAGCGATTCGCCGACAATGGTGGTTTTCAACGGCTTGGAGGCGTTGGCCGTGCGCAGCACGCCCAGCACCGCGATCGGGTCGGTAGGTGAAATCAGGGCGCCGAACAGCAAGCAGTACAGGAAGCTGACGTGCCAGCCGAACAGGCCGAAGATCCAGAAGGCCAGGGCGCCGATGACGAAGGTGGCGATCAGCACGCCGAAAGTGGCCAGCAGACCGATCGGCCAGCGGTAGTTGCGCAGGTCGGCGAGGTTCACGTGCAGGGCGCCGGCGAACAGCAGGAAGGACAGCATCCAGTTCATCAGCAGATCGCCGAAGTCGATCTGGTTCATCAATGCTTCGACGCGTTCTTCCAGGCCCGGGTAGCCGATGAAACTCAAGCCTTGCAGGATCAGCGAGAACAGCAGAGCGGTCACCATCACACCGATGGTAGGGGGCAGGCCGATGAAGCGGAAATTCACATAGGTCAGCAGTGTGGTGAGGCAGATGAATGTGGCAACTAGCTCGAGCATCCGGGCTCCTTTTGTCAAATGATGAAGATTTATCGATAGATGAGGTCTATCAAACGCTGCAGTGTTGTTGGATGTTGCCGTGCGCCCGAACGGCACACCCGTTCATCCCGCCGCGTTGAGTGCCGCCGTCGGCCTGCGCTGCCAATAGATGAACACCACGGCGAGCATCAGGGTGCCGATGCCGGTTATGGCGCCGGTCCATGGCAAATCCACCAGTGGTGCACCACTGGCGACAACCAGGCCGCCGACCCAGGCGCCGGCGGCGTTGCCCAGGTTGAAGGCGCTCTGGTTGAGGGTCGAGCCCAGGTTCGGCGCCTCGTGTGCCTGGTCGATGATCAGCAATTGAAGGATCGGGCACAGCGCGAAGGCGAACACGCCCCACGCCAGCAATGTCAGCGCGGCCGGGATCAATGAGCCGCTGGTCTGGGTGAACAGGGCCAGGATCAACACCACCGCAATGGCCATGCCCACCAGCGAGGGCAGCAGGCGCGAGTCGGCCAGACGGCCACCGAGCATGCTGCCGATGGTCAGGCCGACGCCGAACAGCAGCAGCATCACGGTGATGCCGTGGGCGCTGACGCCGGTAACGTCCTGCAGGATCGGTGCAATGTAGGTGAACACACTGAACAGGCTGCAGGAGGCCATCGCGCTCATGGCCAGGGGCAGCAACACGTTGGGCTTGCGCAGCACGCGGAACTCGCGGGCCAGGTTGCCGCGTTCCATGGGAATGGCCTTGGGCAGCCAGACGATCTGCGCCAGCAGGGCAATGATGCCGATCACCGAGACGGCCCAGAACGTGGAGCGCCAGCCGGCGAACTGGCCCAACGCCGTGCCCAGCGGTACCCCCAGCACGTTGGCCAGGGTCAGTCCGGTGAACATCAGGGCGATGGCCTGGGCGCGCTTGTTCGGCGCCACCAGGCCTGCGGCCACTACCGAGCCGATTCCGAAGAACGCTCCATGGCACAGGGCCGTGATGATTCGGGCGCCCATCAGCGTGGCGTAATTGGGCGCCAGCGCGCACAGCACGTTGCCAAGGATGAACATCAAGGTCATGCCCAGCAAGGTAGCCTTGCGCGGCAGGTTGGCGGTGAGCACCGCCAGCACCGGCGCGCCGAAGACCACGCCCAGGGCGTAGCCGGTGATCAGCAAGCCCGCATCCGGGATGCTGACGAACAGGTCCTGCGCCACATCGGTGAGCAGGCCCATGATGACGAATTCGGTGGTGCCGATGCCGAATGCGGCGACGGCCAATGCAAACAATGCAAGTGGCATGCGGATGTTCTCGAGTAGGAGGGTGAGTTGCCCGACAAAGGCATGCGCCAGCCTCCGCATGAACTGCAGAGAACACGATTTATTGGAATAGGAGCGCAAAAGGATGCAGCAATACAGCGGCGCGTATTATAGGGAGTGCCGCAAAGGCGGCCAAATTGATAATTGCAATGGAACTCTGCGCGGGCGAACCTTTCGCGGCGTGTGTCCTCTTAGTGTGTATCGAGCGTGCATGGGCACATCGGTATGGAAGACTCGAACAAGGAACTCTGTATGACCGTCGCCTTCTGGTGTGTCTTGATCGCTTTGGTATTGCCCTACGCATGCGCCTATATCGCCAAGTTCACTGGCGGCAACTTCGGCTTGCGCCACAACCATGATCCGCGTGCCTACCTCGACGCGCTGGAGGGCTTGCCCAAGCGGGCCCACGCCGCGCAGTTGAACAGTTTCGAAATTCTTCCCGGCTTCATCGCCGCAGTGGTCATTTCCGATATCGTCGGCAATGCGCAACAGGTGACGCTCGACGTGCTGGCAGTGGTGTTCATCACTACACGCCTGCTGTACATCATCTGTTACCTGGCCGACTGGGCTGCCTTGCGGTCGTTGGTATGGTTCACCGGGTTCGCGATCATCGTCAGTTACTTCTTCGTCTCGATATAGCGGCACTTTGCGTACAGGCGGCGGATCATCGAGATGACTCGCCGCGCAATGCTCGTTACTTGTCCAGCTCATCCATTGCTTCTTGCAATTCCTTGCGCGACTCGGCGAGTTTGTCCTTGCGCTTGTTGATCTTCTCCGAATCGCCTTTCTTCATGGCTTTGTCTAGGTCGCTTTGACGCTTGCTGACTTCGCGCTTGGCATCGAGCACTTTGCCTTCCCGTTCCTTGCGCAGCGAATTGTCGGTGCAGTTGGTCTGGATCTCGCGCAGTGCGGTGTTCAGGCCATCGACCTGATTCTGGTTGCCGTTGGCCTTGGCAACGGCGATCTGTGCCTGCACGTTCTGCTGCTTGGCGGTGCAACCGGTGGCCACTGCCGCCACGGCGGGGGCAGGAGGGGCAGCCATCGCCGGGGCGACGAGCACACCGGTGACCAGCAAAGCGCACAGGGAGGAAAGCTTGTTCATGGTGACTCCGTGAATATGATTCTGAATAGTTGACGATGAATTGAAGTAAATTTCTGTAGGACGCGTCCTATTCGTGGCACCACGTATCGAGTTGCTGCAGTGGCCCACGACATGATCCTTCCATTGAAGGACCTTTTGCCGGCCAGGTCAAAGCCGTCTCGCCTCGAAGCAGGCCTGCGCCGTTTGCGACGACACAAAAAAGCCCCGGCCAGTCACCCGGCCGGGGCTTTTCGTGTACTGCTGTCAGGCGCCTGGCTTACTTGAGGCCGGCGGCGTCGCGCAGGGCCGCGGCACGGTCGGTGCGCTCCCAGGTGAACGCGGTGAAGGTGTCGTCGCCTACGGTCATTTCCACCGGCGCCCGGCCGAAGTGGCCGTAGGCCGCGGTGGCCTGGTACATCGGGTGCAGCAGGTCGAGCATGGTGGTGATGGCATACGGACGCAGGTCGAAGTGCGCACGCACCAGCTTGACGATCTGGTCGTCGCTGATCTTGCCGGTGCCGAAGGTGTTGATCGAGATCGACGTGGGCTGGGCCACGCCGATGGCGTAGGACACCTGGATCTCGCAGCGCTCGGCCAGGCCGGCGGCGACGATATTCTTGGCCACGTAGCGACCGGCGTAGGCCGCAGAGCGGTCGACCTTGGACGGATCCTTGCCGGAGAACGCACCGCCACCGTGGCGGGCCATGCCGCCGTAGCTGTCGACGATGATCTTGCGTCCGGTCAGGCCACAGTCACCCACCGGGCCACCGATGATGAAGTTGCCGGTCGGGTTGATGTGAAACTGGGTGTCCTTGTGCAGCAGTTCGGCCGGCAACACGTGCTTGACGATCAACTCCATCACGCCTTCGCGCAGGTCCTTGTAGGACACGTCCGGGTTGTGCTGGGTCGACAGCACCACTGCATCGATGCCCACGACCTTGCCGCCTTCGTACTGGCAGGTGACCTGCGACTTGGCATCGGGGCGCAGCCACGGCAGCAGGCCGGACTTGCGCGCTTCGGCCTGGCGCTCGACCAGGCGATGCGAGAAGCAGATCGGCGCGGGCATTAACACGTCGGTTTCGTTGCTGGCATAGCCGAACATCAGGCCCTGGTCGCCTGCGCCCTGATCTTCCGGCCTGCTGCGGTCCACGCCCTGGGCGATGTCCACCGACTGCTTGCCGATGATGTTCATGACCGCACAGGTGGCGCCGTCGAAGCCGACATCGGAGCTGTTGTAGCCGATGTCGACGATGACCTTGCGCACGATGTCTTCCAAGTCGACCCAGGCCGACGTGCTGACTTCGCCGGCGATGATCGCCACGCCGGTCTTGACCAGGGTTTCGCAAGCCACGCGGGCGAACTTGTCCTGGGTGATGATGGCGTCCAGCACCGCGTCGGAAATCTGGTCGGCGATCTTGTCCGGGTGTCCTTCAGAGACGGACTCGGAGGTGAAAAGGGAGTATTCGCTCATCTCGACGGTTTCCTAAATTGACCGATGGTGAGTGTCGCCAGCCGGCCGCGAGAAATGTCGGACCTGAATCTGGAAACCATTACGTAAGCCCACGTAGAGGCTCTCTCCGGGTACAAGCCCCGCAGCGGTGGCCCAACGGGCCAGATCTTCCTGTTCGAAACCCAACCAGAGATCACCGCAGGCCTCCTTGGCCCAACTCTGGTTGTGGCTGCACAATTCTGTGACCAAAAGACTGCCACCCGGTTGCACGCGCTGGGCCAGATGACCGAGGGCCTGCTGCGGGTCGCTGAAGTGGTGCAGGACCATGTTCAGCACCACGCAGTCGGCGCGCAGGCTGGTGGGTGCCAAGGCATCGACCAGCTCCAGGCGCACGTTGCCCAACCGCTCGCGCAGGCAGACCTGACGCGCCAGTTCGAGCATGGCCGGGCTGTTGTCCTGCGCCGTGACCTGAGCAAAGCGCCGCGCCAGCTCGGGCAAGAAGCCGCCGTCGCCAGGGCCCACTTCCAAGGCGCTGGCCTGGCTGGCGAAGCTGAGTTTGTCGAGCAGGGCCAGCAGGCTTTCGCGGTACTGCGGCAAGCCGGCGATGAGGTCCTGCTGGGCGCGGAATTTTTCTTCCATGCGCGAGAAGAAATCTTCGCTGGCCGCCGCGCGCTGGCGCTGCACCACGGCCATGCGCACCTGGGCCTCGGCCGGCAGGCTCAACGCGTCGACCTCTTCGAGCAAGGCGCTGTGCAGGCGCCCGCCCAGCGCGCGAGCGTTGGGCAGGGCGCGGCGGTAGAAAATCGCGTTGCCCTCGCGGCGGGTAGCCACCAGGTCGGCCTGGGCGAGCACCTTGAGGTGATGGCTCATGCCCGACTGGCCCACTGCGAAGATCTGCGCCAGCTCCAGCACGCCGAACGAATCGCTGGCCAGCGCGCGCAGCACGTTGAGGCGCAGTGGATCGCCGCCGGCCTTGCACAGGGCCGCCAGATCGTCACTTGCCTGATGGTCGAAAGCAGGGGCGCGCAGGTTCATAGGTTCGGCAGTCTAGTGAGCGATGCGCAGCCTCGCAAGACCAATATCAAAAAGTTTTGATATTGGTTCGCAGCTGGTGCGGCCGTGCATTTGCCCGCTGGGGCAAATGTCCGATTGCCCAACCCCCTGCCGGTGGGGGAAAATGTCGTTCTTTGTTGTATCCCTGCCTACACAGACCCCAGGAGACATGCGATGCCCAGCCGTCGTGAGCGCGCCAATGCCATTCGTGCACTGAGCATGGATGCCGTGCAAAAAGCCAACAGCGGCCACCCAGGTGCCCCCATGGGCATGGCGGATATCGCCGAAGTGCTGTGGCGTGACTTCCTCAAGCACAACCCGGCCAACCCGGCGTTCGCCAACCGCGACCGTTTCGTCATGTCCAACGGCCACGGCTCGATGCTGGTCTATTCGCTGCTGCACCTCACCGGCTACGACCTGGGCATCGAGGACCTGAAGAATTTCCGCCAGCTGCACAGCCGCACCCCGGGCCACCCCGAGTACGGCTACACCCCAGGCGTGGAAACCACCACCGGCCCACTGGGTCAGGGCCTGGCCAACGCCGTCGGTTTCGCCATTGCAGAAAAAGTGCTGGCGGCGCAGTTCAACCGCGACAGCCACAAGATCGTCGATCACAACACCTATGTGTTCCTCGGCGACGGCTGCATGATGGAAGGCATCTCCCACGAAGTGAGCGCGCTGGCCGGCACCCTGGGCCTGGGCAAGCTGATCGCTTTCTACGATGACAACGGCATCTCCATCGACGGCGAAGTCGAGGGCTGGTTCACCGACGACACGCCGAAACGCTTCGAAGCCTACGGCTGGCAAGTGATTCGCAACGTCGACGGCCACGATGCGGACGAAATCAAGACCGCCATCGAGACCGCACGCAAGAGCGAGCAGCCCACCCTGATCTGCTGCAAGACCACCATCGGCTTTGGCTCGCCGAACAAGCAGGGCAAGGAAGACTGCCACGGCGCGCCACTGGGTGCCGAAGAGATCGCTTTGACCCGCGCCGCGCTGAAGTGGAACCACGGCCCGTTCGAAATCCCGGCCGACATCTACAAGGAATGGGACGCCAAGGAAGCCGGCGTTGCCGTGGAAGCCGAGTGGAACCAGCGCTTCGCTGCCTATTCCGCCGCCTACCCCGAACTGGCCAATGAATTCGTGCGGCGCATGAGCGGTGAGCTGCCAGCCGATTTCTCCGAAAAGGCCAGCGCCTACATCGCCGAAGTGGCCGCCAAGGGCGAGACCATCGCCAGCCGCAAGGCCAGCCAGAACGCCTTGAACGCCTTTGGCCCATTGCTGCCGGAAATTCTCGGTGGCTCGGCCGACCTGGCCGGTTCCAACCTGACCCTGTGGAAAGGCTGCAAGGGTGTCGAAGCAGATGACGCCGCCGGCAACTACATCTATTATGGCGTACGCGAATTCGGCATGAGCGCGATCATGAACGGCATCGCCCTGCATGGCGGCTTCGTGCCGTACGGCGCGACCTTCCTGATCTTCATGGAATACGCACGCAACGCGGTACGCATGTCGGCGCTGATGAAGAAGCGCGTGATCTACGTATTCACCCACGACTCCATCGGTCTGGGCGAAGATGGCCCGACCCACCAGCCGATCGAACAGCTGGCCAGCCTGCGCTGCACCCCGAACCTCGACACCTGGCGTCCTGCCGATGCGGTCGAGTCGGCGGTAGCATGGAAATTCGCCCTCGAGCGCGACGACGGTCCATCGGCGCTGATCTTCTCGCGTCAAAACCTCGATCACCAGACCCGCGACCAGGCCCAACTGGCCGATATCACCCGTGGCGGCTATGTGCTCAAGGATTGTGCTGGCGAGCCTGAGTTGATCCTGATTGCCACCGGTTCCGAGGTTGGTCTGGCGGTGAAGGCATTCGACAAACTCACCGAGCAGGGCCGCAACGTGCGCGTCGTGTCGATGCCGTGCACCAGCGTGTTCGACGCGCAGGACGCGGGTTACAAGCAGTCGGTGTTGCCGCTGCAGGTCAGCGCGCGCATCGCCATCGAGGCGGCGCATGCCGACTACTGGTACAAGTACGTGGGCCTGGAAGGCCGCGTGATCGGCATGACCAGCTTTGGCGAGTCGGCACCGGCGCCGGCCTTGTTCGAAGAGTTCGGTTTCACCCTGGAGAATATCCTGGCCACCGCCGAAGAATTGCTCGAAGACTGATCCACACCCGCGTAGGAGCGGTCATCGGCCGCGAAGGGCGTGCTGCGGTGTGTCAGGTGTACCGCGGCGAGGCTTTCGCGGCCACGGACCGCTCCTACGGGGATTGCGGACCTCCTGTAGGAGCGGTCATCGGCCGCGAAGGGCGTGCTGCGGTGTGTCAGGTGTACCGCGGCGAGGCTTTCGCGGCCACGGACCGCTCCTACGGGTGGTCCTCGGATGCTCATAATAATTCCAGGCGTACTTGCTCATGTCTTCTCCACGCCCCTACAGAGTCGCTCTCAACGGTTACGGCCGCATCGGTCGCTGCGTGCTGCGTGCGTTGTGCGAGCGCGGTGCGCAGGCCGAGTTCGAGGTGGTGGCGATCAACGACCTGGCCGACATGGCCAGCATCGAGTACCTCACGCGCTTCGATTCGACCCACGGCCGCTTTCCCGGTGAAGTCACGGTGGATGCCGACCACCTGTTGATCAACGGTCAACGCATACGCGTCACCCGCAGTGCCACGCCCGAAGCGATCGACTGGGCCGCGCTCGACATCGACCTGGTGCTCGAATGCTCCGGGGCCTACAACACCCGCGGCGACGGCCAGCGTTTCCTGGCCGCCGGCGCACCGGCCGTGCTGTTTTCCCAGCCCATGGCCAGCGAAGCCGACGTCGATGCCACCATCGTCTTCGGTATCAATCAGGACTGCCTCAGCGGACGCGAACGGCTGGTTTCCAACGCGTCCTGCACCACCAATTGCGGCGTGCCACTGTTGCGCCTGCTGGATCAGGCCATCGGCCTGGAATACGTGTCCATCACCACCATTCACTCGGCCATGAACGACCAGCCGGTGATCGACGCCTACCACCACGAAGACCTTCGCCGTACGCGCTCGGCATTCCAGTCGGTCATTCCGGTTTCCACCGGCCTGGCCCGTGGCATCGAACGGCTGCTGCCGGAACTTGCCGGTCGAATCCAGGCCAAAGCAGTGCGCGTGCCGACTGTCAACGTGTCATGCCTGGACATTACCCTGCAGATGGCGCGCGACACCTGTGCCGTGGAGGTCAACCGGATTCTCTACGAAGCAGCGTGCAGTGGCCCGTTGCAGGGGCTGCTGGCCTACACCGAGTTGCCGCACGCCAGTTGTGATTTCAACCACGACCCTCATTCGGCCATCGTCGATGCCAGCCAGACCCGCGTTTCCGGCCCGCGCCTGGTGAACCTGCTGGCCTGGTTCGACAACGAATGGGGTTTTGCCAATCGAATGCTCGACGTTGCGGGGCATTACCTGCGCGTCATGAACAATTCCAAACGAGCTTGAAAGGACTGAACGCAATGACCGTGTTGAAGATGACCGACCTCGACCTGCAAGGTAAGCGCGTACTGATTCGCGAAGACCTCAACGTACCCGTCAAGGATGGCAAGGTAACCAGCGACGCGCGCATCCTCGCCTCGTTGCCCACCATCAAGCTGGCCCTGGGGAAGGGCGCGGCGGTAATGGTCTGCTCGCACCTGGGCCGGCCCACCGAAGGCGAATTCTCTGCCGAGAACAGCCTCAAGCCGGTGGCCGAGTACCTGAGCAAGGCCTTGGGCCGCGACGTGCCGCTGGTCGCCGACTACCTGGACGGCGTCCAGGTCGAGGCGGGTGATGTGGTGCTGTTCGAGAACGTGCGCTTCAACAAGGGCGAGAAAAAGAACGCCGACGAGCTGGCTCAACGCTACGCGGCGCTGTGCGACGTGTTCGTGATGGACGCATTCGGCACTGCGCACCGCGCCGAAGGCTCTACCCACGGCGTGGCCAAGTTCGCCAAGGTGGCCGCAGCCGGCCCGCTGCTGTCCGCAGAGCTTGAAGCGCTGGGCAAGGCACTGGGCGCCCCGGCCAAGCCGATGGCCGCCATCGTTGCCGGCTCCAAGGTCTCGACCAAGCTGGACGTGCTCAATAGCCTCAGCGGCATCTGCGACCAGCTGATCGTGGGCGGTGGCATTGCCAACACCTTCCTGGCCGCAGCCGGGCACAAGGTTGGCAAGTCGCTGTACGAGCCTGACCTGCTCGACACGGCGCGCGCCATCGCGGCCAAAGTCAGCGTGCCGCTGCCGGTCGATGTGGTGGTGGCCAAGGAGTTCGCCGAAAGCGCCGAAGCCACGGTCAAGCTCATTGCCGACGTAGCCGATGACGACATGATCCTCGACATCGGTCCACAGACCGCCGAGCACTTTGCCGAGCTGCTCAAGTCGTCCAAGACCATTCTGTGGAACGGCCCGGTAGGGGTGTTCGAGTTCGATCAGTTCAGCAACGGCACCCAGGTATTGGCCAAGGCGATCGCGCAGAGCCCGGCCTTTTCCATTGCCGGTGGCGGCGATACCCTGGCGGCCATCGACAAGTACGGCGTCGCTGGCGACATCTCCTACATCTCGACTGGCGGCGGTGCGTTCCTCGAGTTCGTCGAGGGCAAGGTGCTGCCGGCCGTGGAAATGCTGGAACAGCGGGCCAAGGCCTGACGTCCTTTGAGGCTCGAGGAGAAACGGATGCTCAAGGCACCCACCCTGGCGTTGCTGATCGGCCTGCTGGCCGGCTGTTCCGGTGCGCCGGCAACATCGGTCGACGACGGTCCGGCGGCGATCCGTGGCGGCTGTTCGCAGTCGCAGTGGCAGGCCGAAAGCATCCCAGTGGTCGGCAAGCGCATGGGGCCTGAGGCTCTGGAGCGCTACGAGCCGGAACAGCAGGCGCAGGCACCGGGTTGTCCGTGAGGGCAACCAATGGCGCTTGCCAGGGGTCTTCTGTGGTGAGTTTCACGATTATCACTGCCTTTGGCACCAAGATTATCTGTGCCTGCGGCACAAGGAGTTCACCATGAAGATCGGTTCCGCGACATTCGGTTTGGCCACCCTGCTGGCAGCGGCGCTGTCCAGCGGTTGCATGAGTTCAGGCGCCGGCAGCGCCTGTGAAGTGTTCAGCCCGGTGTCTGTGGTGACGCCCACGACTCAGGACGATCAACGGGTGCAGACCAACGCCACTGGTGCGCCGGCCGGTGCCCGGAACACGGCACAGGATTGCGGCGCGTGAGCCAGTGCCCAGAGGTATATGAATGAAAGGCGGTTTGGCAATAATGGCAATGGCGCTGCTTTCTGGCTGCGCCTACCTGGATAAGCCGATGCCGGTGTCCCCCGACTGGACACGCTGGCAGTGCGACAGCCAGGTCGAGGTGCAATGGCGGTACAGTGTCGCCGACAAGAGCGCGATGCAGGTGCGCCTCGCCGGCAGCGACAAGCAGTACGCCTTGACGCCCCAGGCCGGCGCCGAGGGCGAGCTGTTCAGCGATGGTGTGCTGGCGTTCCACAAGAAAGGTGACGAAGGCCTGGTGTACTGGGTCGCCACCGACGATTTGATTGGCCGGGGCTGCAAGGCTCCGTGACGGCTGGGCCCACTGCGCCAGACCGATGATAGGCATTACTTCAAGAGCGGCCGCCGATGCGGCGAGCTGCAACGATCAACGACCCTGAACCGGGAGACACAAGACAATGGCACTTATCAGCATGCGTCAGATGCTGGATCACGCCGCCGAATTCGGCTACGGCGTACCAGCTTTCAACGTCAACAACCTCGAGCAGATGCGCGCCATCATGGAAGCGGCCGACAAGACCGATTCCCCGGTCATCGTCCAGGCTTCGGCCGGCGCCCGCAAATACGCCGGTGCGCCGTTCCTGCGCCACTTGATCCTGGCGGCGATCGAAGAATTCCCGCACATCCCGGTGTGCATGCACCAGGACCACGGCACCAGCCCCGACATCTGCCAGCGTTCGATCCAGCTGGGCTTCAGCTCGGTGATGATGGACGGCTCGCTGGGCGTCGACGGCAAGACCCCTACCGACTACGACTACAACGTGCGCGTGACTTCGCAGACCGTTTCCTTCGCCCACGCCTGCGGTGTGTCGGTAGAGGGCGAGCTGGGCTGCCTGGGTTCGCTGGAAACCGGTCAGGCCGGTGAAGAAGACGGCGTGGGCGCCGAAGGCATCCTGGATCACAGCCAGATGCTCACCGACCCGGAAGAGGCGGCCGATTTCGTCGCCAAGACCCAGGTCGACGCCCTGGCCATCGCCATCGGCACCAGCCACGGCGCCTACAAGTTCACCAAGCCGCCTACCGGCGACATCCTGGCGATCGACCGCATCAAGGCGATCCATGCGCGCATTCCCAACACTCACCTGGTGATGCACGGCTCCTCGTCGGTGCCGCAGGAATGGCTGGCGATCATCAACGAGTACGGCGGCGCCATCAAGGAAACCTACGGCGTGCCGGTCGAGGAAATCGTCGAAGGTATCAAGTACGGCGTGCGCAAGGTCAACATCGACACTGACCTGCGCCTGGCCTCCACCGGTGCGATCCGCCGTTTCATGGCGCAGAACCCGGCCGAGTTCGACCCGCGCAAATATTTCGCCGAAACCGTGAAAGCCATGCGTGACGTCTGCATCGCCCGCTACGAAGCATTCGGCACCGCCGGCAACGCCTCGAAGATCAAGCCGATCTCCCTGGAAGGCATGTTCCAGCGCTATGCCAGCGGCGAGTTGAACGCCAAGGTCAACTAAGCCTTACCGCTGTCGAAAAACCCGCCTGTTGGCGGGTTTTTTCGTTCTGGCGCGGTGTTCTGGGCAGGGTACTGCCTTTTGAGCAGGGCGCGCCGTCCATCGGCGAGTGCTCATTCGTGACGCAAACCGTGGGAAATTGTCCTACAGCTTTGTGCCGAGCCCGTCTAAAGTAACGCAAGAAGTTTCCGGGCGAATCCGGATTCAGCACGTCTGAACGAGTATTAGCATGGAATGCGCCCCTGATCCGTCCGTTGACGGTGGTTCCACGTTGTTGGTGGTCGACGATTATCCGGAAAACCTGCTGAGCATGAGAGCCCTGCTCGAGCGCCAGGACTGGCAGGTGGTGACCGCAGCTTCCGGTGTCGAAGCGCTGGGCAAACTGCTAGAGCATGAGGTCGATCTGGTGCTGCTCGACGTGCAGATGCCGGGTATGGACGGTTTCGAAGTGGCTCGTCTGATGCGCGGCAGCCAGCGCACGCGCCTGACCCCGATCATCTTCCTGACTGCCAACGAGCAGTCGCAGGCTTCCGTGCTCAAGGGCTACGCCACAGGGGCGGTGGACTATCTGTTCAAACCGTTCGACCCGCAGATCCTGCGGCCCAAGGTCCAGGCGTTGCTCGAACAGCAGCGCAACCGGCGTGACCTGCAGCGTTTGAGCCGTGACCTGGAAGCGGCCCGCGCCTTCAATGCCTCGGTGCTGGAAAATGCCGGTGAGGGCATTCTGGTGGTCAACGAGCACGGTCTGATCACCTTCGCCAATCCGGCCATCTCGCGCCTGCTGGGCGCCACGGTCGAGCAACTGCAGCGCGGCGTGCTGGCGGATTACCTGCACAAGCCGCAGATTCCCGAATGGTCCGAGTCCGACTTCTACCGCGCCTACAGCACGCGCAATACCTACCGGGTGCATGATGCGCTGCTGCGCACGGCCAACGGCCAGCAGTTGCCGGTGGCTCTGTCGTGCGCGCCGTTGCCCGGCGAGCAGCGCGCCATGGTGGTGACGATCCTCGACATGTCGGTGGTGCGCAGCCTGCACCAGCAGTTGGAATACCAGGCGGTGACCGACCCGCTGACCGGGCTGCTCAACCGCCGCGGTTTCTATCAGGCCGTGGAGAGCGCGCTGGTGCGCAACGAGCGTGCGGAAAAGGCTCAGGCGCTGCTGTATCTGGATCTGGACGGCTTCAAGCGTATCAACGACAGCCATGGTCACGACGCTGGGGACAGGGCCCTGCGCTGGGTGGCCGAACAGCTCAAAGCGGTGCTGCGGCCCTTCGACGTGGTGGCGCGCATGGGTGGCGACGAATTCACTGCGCTGCTGGACAACCTCGACTACCCCGAGCAGGCCGCCAAGGTGGCCGAAAAGCTCATGGAACGCATCGCCATCGAGCAGACCGTGGATGGCGTGGACATCAGCCTGGGCGTCAGCATCGGCATTGCCACCTACCCCGAATGTGGCACCAATCTGGACAGCCTGCTGCGCGCTGCCGATATCGCCATGTATGCCGCCAAGCAGGCCGGTCGCCAGCAATACCGCTATTACGATCAGGATTTGAACGGTCGCGCGCGCTCGCGTCTGCTGCTGGAAACCAGTGTCGGTGAAGCCATCGAGAACCGTGATTTCAGTTTGGTCTACCAGCCCCAGGTGTCCCTGCTCGATGGGCGTCTGCGCGGTTTCGAGACGCTGTTGCGCTGGTGTCATCCCAGCGTCGGCGACGTACAGCCGGGGCTGTTCATTCCCTTGCTCGAACAGGCGCGACTGATCAGTCGCCTGGCGAGCTGGATCTACACCGAAGGCGCCGCCCAGCGCCGCGCCTGGTCCAGCCGTTTTCCCGCCGAACTGGTGCTCAGCATCAGCCTGAGCAATGCCCAGTTCGCCATGCCCAACCTGGTGGCCGAACTGCAACGCGCGATTGCCTTGCATGGGTTGCGCCCGCGTCAGCTCGAGGTGGAGGTAGTGGAGTGCTCGCTGATGCACAACCTGCCCCAGGCAACAGCGCAGTTGCAGCAGCTGCGCAACCTCGGTGTGCGTATCGCCCTGGATGATTTCGGTACCGGCCCGTGCTCGCTGAAACTGCTGCGCGACTTGCCCATCGACACGCTCAAGCTGGACCGTCACCTGATCGCTCGACTGCCCGACTCCAAGCCCGATGGCGTGTTCGCGCGCAGTGTTATCCAGGCCTGCAACGCGTTCGACATCACGGTGATCGCCGAGGGGGTGGAAACCGC
Organism: Pseudomonas sp. CFBP 8771; assembly: GCF_014841695.1. NCBI lineage: Bacteria > Pseudomonadati > Pseudomonadota > Gammaproteobacteria > Pseudomonadales > Pseudomonadaceae > Pseudomonas > Pseudomonas sp. CFBP 8771. Next base: position 386,776 of record NZ_JACYUJ010000006.1, read on the forward strand.
CGAGCAATGTCAGTGGCTGCGCGCCGCCGGTTGCGAGTGGATCCAGGGCTTCGTGATCGCCCGGCCATTGACGGCGCAGGCCGCCAGCGACTTTCCGCTGGTCAGCGCGGGCGTGCAGCCGGCAGCGGTGTGACGCCAGCGCCGCGCAGGCGTTACACTGGACACCTTTCTCAAGTCGAAACAGGCACCATGACCGCGCTGAAGTACCTGCAAGCCTACCCACCCGCACTGCAGGAGCAGGTCCGGCAACTGATCGCGCGCGGACAGCTGGCGGACTACCTGAGCCAGCGCTATCCGGATCGCCACGCCGTGCAGAGCGACAAGGCGCTGTACAACTATGCCATGGCCCTGAAGCAGGAGTACCTGCGCAACGCGCCGGCCATCGACAAGGTGCTGTTCGACAACCGCCTGGACCTGACGCATCGCGCACTGGGCCTGCACACCGCGGTTTCGCGGGTTCAGGGCGGCAAGCTCAAGGCCAAGAAGGAAATCCGCATCGCTTCGCTGTTCAAGGACGCGGCGCCGCAGTTTCTGCAGATGATCGTGGTGCATGAGCTGGCGCATTTCCGCGAGAGCGACCACAACAAGGCGTTCTACCAGCTGTGCGAACACATGCTGCCCGGTTATCAACAGTTGGAATTCGACCTGCGTGTCTACCTGACCTACCGTGATCTGCCCCCGCCGCCGTGAAGGATATTCCCATGCAAGTCAGCAAGACCCGCAGCAGTTTCTATCGCCGGCTCTACGTGGCCTGGCTGATCGACAGTGGCCAGGCGGCCACTGTGCCGGCCCTCATCGAGGCTACCGGGATGCCCCGGCGCACGGCCCAGGACACCATTGCGGCGCTGGCCGACCTGGACATCGCCTGCGAATTCGAGCAGCAGGATGGCGAGCGCAACCACATCGGTCGCTACGTGATCAGGCAGTGGGGGGCGATCGACCGTGAATGGATCGGCCAGAACCTGGGGCAGATCCGTCAGGTACTCGGTTACCCCTGAGCCTCGACGCGCCGGTACATGGCGATGTGCGCAATGTTGTCCTCCAGGTATTCCTGGCCGTGGGCAATGAAGCCGTAGCGGCCGTAATAGCCTTGCAGATGAGCCTGGGCCGATAGCTTTATCGGCATTTGCGGCCAGCGCCGCGCGGCGTGCTCCAGAGCGTTGGCCAGCAGCGCGTGGCCCAGGCCGGTACCGCGCGCAGATGGGGCAGTGATCACTCGGCCGATCACCACGTCACCGCTCTGTGTGGAAGGGTCGAGCAGGCGCAGGTAGGCCACCAGGCGGCCCTCGCTCCAAGCCAGCAGGTGACAGGTGTCGGCGTACAGGTCCTGCCCATCGACATCCTGATAGGGGCATTGCTGCTCGACCACGAAGACTTCGCTGCGCAGGCGCAGGATTTCGTACAGCTGGTGCACATCCAGCTCGCTGTGGTGCATGCACATCCATTCGATGGCCATGGTTACCTCGTTCAAGGTTTCGGTTGCGCCGCTAGCTGGCGGCAGCTGCGGTCGGGCCTTTGATCAAGTGCGCGGCCAGGGTGCGCAGTGGCCCCAGCTGCCGACAGATCAGCGCCAGTTGGGTCTGCATCAGACGCTGGCCTTCGTCGATCTCCTCGGGCATCTGTTCCAGTTCGTCGGCCAGCGCTTCCTCGCTGTCGCTCTGCACCTGCACCGGCACACGCGTGGCGAGGCCCGTGGCAATTTCGTCGATGCTGCGCGCCAGGCTTTCGCCGGCCCCCCCGATCAATTGTTCGCGCGCTTCGGCCGGCAACTCGGTGCCACGGTGGGCACCCAGCCCGGACAGGTAGCTGAGCAGGGTGTGCGACAGCACCAGGAAGCGGAAGCCGACGTCGGCTTCCTTGCGGAAGTGGCCGGGCTCCATGAGCATGTTGGCCAAGGTGGTGGAAAGCGCAGCGTCGGCATTGTGGGCGTTGCGCCGTGCCAGGCGATAGGCGAGGTCGTCGCTCTTGCCGTTGGCGTATTGCTGCATGATCTGGCGCAGGTAGATGCTGTTGCAGGTCAAGGTGTTGGCCAGCACTTTGTTCAGCTTGCGACCCTGCCAGTCGGGCAGGAACAGGAACACCGCCAGGCCGGCGATCAGGCTGCCGAGCAGGGTGTCGAACAGCCGTGGCAGGAACAGCCCGTAGCCGTCGCCCGTCTGGTTGAAGCAGAACAGCACCATCAAGGTGATGGCGGCGGTTGCCAGGGTGTAGCGCGTGGTGCGGTTGACGAAGAACACCAGGCCGGCGCCGATGGCGAACAGCGACTGCACGATGGGGCTGGGGAACAGGTCGAACAGCGCCCAGCCCACGGTCAGGCCGATGGCGGTGCCGATGATCCGCTGGCCCAGCTTGCGCCGGGTGGCGCCGTAGCTGGGCTGGCACACGAACAAGGTCGTCAGCATGATCCAGTAGCCCTGGCTGGGGTGGATCAGGTGGACCATGGCGTAGCAGATCACCAGTGCCAGGGGCAGGCGCAGGGCATGGCGGAAAAGCAGCGAGGTGGGCGTGAGGTTCTGCCGGATGCGGCCCCAGAAGTCTTTCAGAGTGTGCGGCGAGCGGTCCAGCAGGCTGCTGTCGCGGGCATCGGCCAGGCGGTCGGGATTGCCGGCGTCGCTGAGCAGGCGGTCGAGGGTGCCGAGGTTGGCCGCCAGCGCGCGCAGCGACCGCAACAGGCCGCGCCAGGCCGGGTTGCTCTGGATCCGCAGGTGTTCGAGCGAAGCGTGCAGGTCGCTCAAGGCCTCGGCGAAGCTGTCGTCGTAGATGAACGGCTGGCGCAACTGGATCGACTCGCCCAGCCGCTGGCAGGCCACGCCCTGCTGGCGCAGCAGGCGCTGACAGCGAAACAGCACATCACTGTGGAAGAAGGCGTCGGCCAATGCGTTGTAGGGGTAGTGCGAGGAACTGGCGCGCTCGTGGATGTCCTGGGCCAGGAAGTACAGCTTCAGGTAGCGGCTGACCTTGGAGCCGGGACGGCCGTTGCCGACTCGGTGCAGGATGATTTCCTTGGCCGCGTTGAGCGCGGCCACGACCCGACCGTTCTGCTTGGCGAGCTCCAGGCGGCGGGCTTCCACGTCCAGCTGGCGGATCGGTTCGAACAGGCTCGACTTGAGCTTGAGGTACTGCCCCAGCTCGCTGAACAGCCGCGCCAGGGCCTGTTGCACCGGCTGGTTGGAAAACAGCACCTGCCACAGCACCGACAGCAGGCCATACCAGGCGGCGCCGGCCACCAGCAGCACCGGCTCGCGCCACAGGTTGCTGACTTCGCCGCCACGCTGGTCGACGCCGATCATGGTGTAGACCGAGAGGATCAGGGTGGCGTAGGCGATGGCACCGTAGCGCTCGCCGAGCGCGCCGAGCATGGTCAGGGCGAAGCTGGCCACGGCCAGGGCCGTGACGAAGATGTAGGGGTAGGGGAACAACAGTTCAACGGCGAAAGCGGCGACGGTGAAGCACGACAGGGTGGCTGCCAGGGCGCGGATGCGGCCTTGCCAGTTGTCGTCGGTTTCAGCCAGGGCGCAGGCGATGATGCCCAGGAACAGTGGCACCAGCAGGCGCATCTCGTTTTCGTACCAGCACAGCGCCATGCTGCCGGACAGCGCGATGAACACCCGTACGCTGTAGCTGAATTTGTCCAGCGCCCACAAGCGGCGCATCGATTGACGGAACGACCTGGATGCCATGAAGAAGGAGTCGACCTGTAGGCGAGGGAACTGATGAACGGCGTCAATCTACCATTGTCGGCGCACGCCCGATACTGCGCGACGGCCCCTGACGCGGCTTGCGCCGCTGCTACAGGGGCGGTGGCGGATCGAGAGAGTGTGGGGACTCTGTAGCAGCGGCGCGAGCCGCGTCCGGCAGCGTCGCAGATCCCCGGCGTGCTACACGTACTGCGCGGCTGCGTATCCGGAGGCCCACGCCCACTGGAAATTGAAGCCGCCCAGATGCCCGCTGACATCGAGCACCTCGCCGATGAAATACAACCCTGGGCTCTTCAGCGATTCCAGGGTCTTGGACGACACCTCGCGGGTATCGACGCCGCCCAGGGTCACCTCGGCGGTGCGATAGCCTTCGGTGCCGGCCGGCACCAACTGCCAGGCGCCCAGTGCGTTCGCTACCGTCTGCAGCTCGGCCGGGGTGTACTGCTTCATCGGCTTGGACACGAACCAGTGCTCGGCCAACAGGTTGGCCATTTTCTTGGTGAAGACTTCACCCAGCAGGGTCTTGAGCTCCGAATTGGGCCGCTCGGCCTGCTGTTGCTGCAGCCACGCCAACGCATCGTGATCGGGCAGCAGGTTGATCTCGACGGTGTCGCCGGGCTGCCAGAACGAGGAAATCTGCAGGATCGCCGGCCCGCTCAGGCCGCGATGGGTGAACAGCAGGTTCTCGCGAAACGCCTGGTCGTTGCAGCTGGCCACACAATCCACCGAGGTGCCGGACAACTCGGTGCAGATGTCCTTGAGCTGGTCGGTGATGGTGAACGGCACCAGCCCTGCGCGGGTGGGCAGCACACTGTGACCGAACTGGCGGGCGATCTGGTAGCCGAAGCCGGTCGCGCCCAGGGTCGGAATCGACAGCCCGCCAGTGGCCACCACCAACGACTGGCACGCCAGCAGGCCCAATGAAGTCTGCAAACGATAGCCTTCGGCGGTTTTCTCGATGGACTGCACCGAGGTGTCCATACGCAACTCGACGCCGGCGCTTTCGCACTCGGCCAGCAGCAGGCCGAGGATGTCACTGGACTTGTTGTCGCAGAACAGTTGGCCGAGTTTCTTCTCGTGGTAGAGCACGCCGTGCTTGGCCACCATGGCGATGAAATCCCACTGGGTATAGCGCGCCAGGGCAGACTTGCAGAAGTGCGGGTTCTGCGAGAGGAAGTTGGCCGGTTCGGTGTACATGTTGGTGAAGTTGCAGCGACCGCCGCCGGACATGAGGATCTTCTTGCCCGGCTTGTTGGCGTGGTCGATCAGCAGTACCTCGCGGCCTCGCTGTGCAGCGCTTAAGGCGCACATGAGGCCGGCGGCACCGGCGCCGATGATGATGACGGGGGTAGAGCGCACTGCTGGGTCCTCTCGAATCGGGGGTATCAGGGGAGGCCTCTTCGCGGGCAGAGCCTCGCTCCCACAAGGTTAAGCGTTCGGACATCACCCTGTGGGAGCGGGGCGGGCGGCGAGCCCTCTGCCCGCGAAGAGGCCTGGCCTGCGGTCAGAGAATCCGCACGCGCAGCGAACGGCCCTTGATCTTGCCGCTGTTCAGACGCTGCAGCGCCTGCTTGGCGATCCCGCGTTCCACGGCCACGTAGGCCTGGAAATCGAAAATGGCGATCTTGCCGACCTGGGTACCGGGAATGCCCGCATCGCCAGTCAGCGCGCCGAGGATGTCGCCCGGCCGTACCTTGTCCTTGCGCCCGGCGCCGATGCACAGGGTGCTCATTGGCGGCAGCAGCGGCTCGCCGCCCTTGGAAGTCAGGCTGTCGAGTTCGGCCCAGGCCAGCGGCGACTTCTGCAGTTGCTCGATGGCCTGGGCGCGGTGCGCCTCGGCGGGAGCGACGAAGCTGATGGCCAGGCCTTTCTCGCCGGCGCGACCGGTACGGCCCACGCGGTGGATATGAATTTCCGAGTCACGCGCCAGCTCGACGTTGATCACCATGTCCAGGGCATCGATGTCCAGGCCACGGGCGGCCACGTCGGTGGCCACCAGCACGGACGTACTGCGGTTGGCGAACATTGCCAGAACCTGGTCGCGGTCGCGCTGTTCCAGGTCGCCATGCAGCGCCACGGCGCTGATCCCCTTGCTGGTCAGGTGATCGACCACTTCCTGGCATTGCTGCTTGGTGTAGCAGAAGGCAACGCACGACTGTGGGCGGAAGTGGCCCAGGGCGCGCACCACGGCGGCCATGCGGTCATCCGGCGAGATTTCGTAGAAACGCTGCTCGATCTGGCTGTCGGCATGCAGTGCCTCGGCCTTGACCTGCTGGGGGTCGCGCATGAACTTGGACGACAGCTGCTTGATGCCGACCGGGTAGGTGGCCGAGAACAGCAAGGTCTGCCGGCGTTCCGGGGTCTGCTCGATGATGTCGGCGATAGAGTCGTAGAAGCCCATGTCGAGCATGCGGTCGGCTTCGTCGAGCACCAGCGTGTTGAGCCCGTCGAGCACCAGCGAACCTTTGCGCAGGTGTTGCTGGATGCGTCCCGGCGTGCCGACGATGATGTGCGCGCCGTGTTCCAGCGAGGCGATCTGCGGGCCGAACGACACGCCGCCGCACAGGGTCAGCACCTTGATGTTGTCTTCGGCGCGGGCCAGGCGACGGATTTCCTTGGCCACCTGGTCGGCCAGCTCGCGCGTGGGGCACATGATCAGCGCCTGGCAGCCGAAATAGCGCGGGTTGATCGGGTTCAGCAGGCCGATGCCGAACGCGGCCGTCTTGCCGCTGCCGGTCTTGGCCTGGGCGATCAGGTCCATGCCCTTGAGAATCACCGGCAGGCTCTGCGCCTGGATCGGCGTCATCTGGGCATACCCGAGGGATTCCAGGTTGGCCAGCATGGCGGCGGACAGGGGCAGCGTGTTGAAAGCAGTGGCAATGGTGGTCACGGGACGGGCCTGCAAAACAAAATGTCGCGCAGTGTATCAGCCCCGTGGCCTTTCGCCCTAAGCCTGCTTAGTGCTCCACCGGAGGTTCCTGACGAGGTGCGCGCCGTCCATCGCTGTCGGACAGTTGCACGAAGATCCCGGCAGCCAGCATCGCCATCAACCCGATGGTCAGGAACGTGGCCTGGAACGCACCCAGCACCGTGTCCACACCCTCGTTGCCCAGGGACGCGGTGAATCCGCCCAGCAGTGCACCGGCGCAGGCCACGCCCAGGCCGAGGGAGAGCTGCGCCACCACCGAGAGCAGACCGTTGCCACTGCTGGCGCTTTCGTCGTCCAGATCGATCAGGGTCACGGTGTTCATCGCCGCGAACTGCAGCGAGTTGACTGCGCCGAGCAAGCCCAGCTGGGTCAACAGCAACCAGTAGGGGGTGGTTTCCGAGACCAGGCCGAGGCTGGCCAGCAACACGCCCAGCAGCAAGGTGTTGCCGGTGAGCACGATGCGATAGCCGAAGCGTTCGATGATCGGCCGGGAAAACGACTTGGAAACCATGGCGGCTGCCGCCAGTGGAATCATGCTCATGCCGGCTTCCGAAGGCGAATGCCCCAGGGCCACTTGCAGCAGCAACGGCACCATGAACGGCAGGGCGCCGCTGCCCAGGCGGGCGAACAGATTGCCGAGAATGCCGATGGCAAAGGTGCGCGTGCGAAACAGGTTCGGCGAGAACAGCGGGTTGTCGATCTGCCCCGCCCGCAGCCAGTAGGCGGCCAGGCAGGCCATGCCGACGAACAGCAGCAGCATCACTCGCAGGTGCGGCAAGTGCAGCTCGCCCAGGCCCTCCATGGCGATGGTGATGAGTACCATCGCCGCCCCGAACAGCACGAAGCCGATGCCATCGAAGCGCGTGCGTGCGGCGCCGCGCAGGTCGGGCACGAAGTGCCACACCGCCCAGCAGCCCAGTGCGCCCACCGGCAGGTTGATGAGAAAGATCCAGTGCCAGCTCAGCCATTCGACCATCCAGCCACCCAGGGTCGGCCCCAGCAGCGGGCCGAGCAAGGCAGGCACGGTGATGAAGCTGAGGATGCGCACCAGTTCCGAGCGCGGGTAGGCGCGCAGCACCACCAGCCGGCCCACCGGCAGCATCAGGGCACCGCCCAGGCCTTGAATGACCCGAGCCGCGACCAGCATCGCCAGGCTCTGGGACAGTGCACACAGCAGCGAGCCGATGCTGAACAGCATGATGGCGCTGAAGAACACCTTGCGCGTGCCGAAGCGGTCGGAAATCCAGCCTGAGGCGGGGATCAGCAGCGCGACCGTCAGCATGTAGGCGATGATTACCGATTGCATGCGCAACGGGTTTTCCGCCAGGTCGCTGGCCATGGCCGGCAGCGCGGTGTTGAGGATGGTGCCGTCCAGGGCCTGCATGAAGAAGGCAATGGCGATGACCCAGGGCAGCCAGCGAGCGGTAGCGGGATCCAGTGTTGGGCGCGTGGACATGGGGCCTCTTGTTGTTTGAGGTGGATGACGAATGTTCATGGCAAACCCCGTAGCAGCGGTCACCGGCCGCGACAAGTGCGCCGCGGTGTACCTGACACTCTACGGTGTACCTTTCGCGGCCACGGACCGCTCCTACGGTTACCGCGTCGCCGCGACCTGTCGTAGGAGCGGTCACCGGCCGCGAAGGGTTGCCGCGGTGTACCTGACGCTCTGCGGCGCCCTTTTCGCGGCCACGGGCCGCTCCTACAGTGACCGCAATGCCGCAACCTACTGTAGGAGCGGTCATCGGCCGCGAAGGGGTCGCCGAGGTGTGTCAGGCCGATGGCGGTGCCCTTTTCGCGGCCACGGACCGCTCCTACAGCGTCAACAGCAACCGTTTGAACAGCGCGCCCGGCAACAGGCTGGAGCTGGTCTGACGCTCGCCGTAGGTGCTGGTCGACAGAATCAGCTCGCGCTCCACTGTCAACGTTTCCAACTGGTCACCCAGGACACTGTAGACGCTGTCGTCGAAACGCATGGTCTGGACCGGTGCAACGATCTGACCATCTTCCACCCAGAAAGTGGCGAACCGAGTCAGCCCGGTCATGCGCGCCGCTGGCATGTCGGAGTAGTTCAGGTACCACAGGTTACTGATGTACAGCCCGGTGCCGAGGCGTTGCAGCACCTGGGCCAAAGGCAGGTCGCCGGCGGCCATCTGCAGCGCGCCGGGCATTTCCGAGTTGTCCGCGCCGTTGCCTTGCAGGCCGTATTCGGCCGCGCTGCGCGAGTCCACCAGGCGTTCGACGGCCAAACCGTGGCTGACCAGCGAGAGGTCCTTGCGCGGATAGCCTTCCTGGGAAAACGCCGGGGTCAACGAACCGCTGATGCGCTCCTCGAAGCTCACCTGCGCACTCAAGCGTGCCTCGCCGGCGTACAGCCGTTGCAGGGGGCTGTTCTTGCTGGCGATGGCTTGTGCAGAGAAACCGCCCCAGCCGAGCATGCCGATGATTTCATCCAGGGCCGCCGGCGCCAGGTAGGCGCGATACGCGCCCGGCAACAGCACCTTGGGCGGTCGGCTCAGGTGCTCCAGCTGCTCGCGGGCCTGGGCCAGGCGATCGGCGAAGGCGCGTGCCTGCCACTGCTGGCCGGCATAGTTCGCCTTGACTGCCTCGCCGTTGGCATGGAAGAGGCTGAAATCGAAATTGAAACTGTTGGCCTGATGCCAACCGCAGGCCCCGTCGCTGTTGGCGAAACCGCGGCAGATCGTGCCCGCGGCATAGATGCCGACCAGGTCCAGGCCGCTGGCCGCCGAACCTATCTGTTCGACCACCTGACCCGCATCGGGCAAGGGCGTGTCGTCGACATGACGGGTCTGCCACGGCGAGGTGTCGAGTTGCAGGTAGGGGTCCGGTTGCAGCAGCGGCAGCGTCTGGCTCAACTGGTGCAGGGCCTGGGTCAGACGCTGCCGGTCCACCTCCAGGTCCTCGGCCAAGGTCAGTTGCAGCTCGGCCTGACGACCGTCTTCGATCAGCTTCAGCGACACCGTGGCCTGGGCAACCTGCCCCGCCTGGCGTACCCGGGCGTGGTTGAAACGGATGAAATCCGAGGCCTCGGCGTTGTAGCTCAGGGTGAAGCGCTGGGTTGGGGCCGCAGCCTGGCGCAGCCACTGCACCAGTGCCTGGAAATGCTCGGCGTGATGGCTCATGCGTCACCTCCAAAAACGTCGATCTGGCTGAACACGCAACTGGGCGAAGCGTGCCCCACACGAATGACCTGGTTGGGCTCGCCCTTGCCGCAGTTGGGCGTGCCCAGCACCTGCAGCGTGCTGGCGTCGCCCACGGCGCTGAGTTTTTTCCAGAAGCTCGCGGAAATACCGCGATAGTTGGGGTTCTTGACCACGCCCTTGAGTTCGCCGTTCTCGATCAACCGACCCCATTCGCAGCCGAACTGGAATTTGTTGCGCGCATCGTCGATCGACCAGGAACGGTTGGTGGACATCAGGATGCCGTGCTCGATGCCGGCGATCAATTGCGCCTGGCTGTGCTCGCCCGGTTCGATGTTGAGGTTGGCCATGCGGTCGATCGGCGCCCGGTTCCAGCTGCTGGCGCGGCTGTTGGCCACGCCCGCCATGCCGCTGCGGTATTGCGACAGCGCGCCGCCCAGTGGCCGGACCAGTACGCCATCGCGAATCAGCCACTGCTTGCTCGCTGCAGTGCCGTCGTCGTCATGGGCATAACTGGCCAGCTCGTGGGGAATGTCCGGGTCGAAGGTCACATTGAGCAGCGGCGAGCCATACTGCAGGTGACCGAAGTCTTCGACCTTGACGAAGCTGGTGCCCGCGTAGTTGCGCTCATCACCCAGGATGCGGTCCAGCTCCAAGGGGTGGCCGATGGATTCGTGAATCTGCAGCATCATCTGGTCGGGCGTCAGCAGCAGGTCGCGCGGGCCCTGTGGGGCGTTGGGCGCCAGCAGCAACTGCAGGGCCTGGTCGGCGACCTGGCGAGCCGCGCCAACGATGCCGCAGCGCTCTATCACGTCGACACCGCCTTGCTGGCCGAAATTGTCGCGGCCCAGGCTGCGGGTCTGGCTGTCGTTGCCATCGAAAGCGGTGACGCTCAAGCCAGGAAAGACGAAGCGCTGCGCCTGGCGGATCTGCGCGCCGGCACTGTTCAGGTAGATCTGTTCGACATCGGTGACGCCCAGGCCGGCATACCAGCTGACCAGGCGGGAGTCGTCGGGCACGCTGGCCGATTCTTCATTGAGCAGTTGGTAGCACTGCGCGAGCGTTGGAAAGGCAGCCTGTACGTCAGGCGAGAGGTAGTCGTTGCGCGCACTGCTGACGGGTTGCTCATTCAGGTCGAGCAGGGCATGGGCGGCGATCGCGCCTGCCTGCTGTTCGGCACGCGTCAATGCCTGCTGCAACCCCCGCAGGGAAAGGTCGCCGGTGGCGGCATAGGCTTCCACGCCATTCACTCGAACGGTGATCATCACCCCTTCGTCGAGATTCAGGCTCGGCGGTTCGGCAATGTTCTTGCGCACGGCCAGGTGCTGGCTGGATTGGCGCACGTGGCGCAGGGAGAAGAATTCGGCGCGGGTGCGCAAGGCGGCGAAACGTTGTTGCAGGGGGGCGGTGAAATCGAACATGGACGGGCCTCTGGAGGGCGTCGGCGCTTGGCCTTTTCGCGGCCGCAGGCCGCTCCTACAGGGGATTACAGTGTCCTGTAGGAACAGCACGCGGCCGCCAAAGGGCCCGCAGACCGACCCGGAATCTGGCAGGCCCACAGCTTAGGCCTGCCACCGGCACGGAGCAAATCCGGATCAGCCGCGGGTGGTCGCGCCCACTTCGCGCATCGGCTTGCCGCGTACTGGCGCATCGCCGGCGACATAGTAGGCCGCGGTCGAACGCGCTTCGGGCTTGCGGCCACGAATGCGGTCGGCGATCTTCTCGGCGATCATGATGGTCGGCGCGTTCAGGTTGCCGGTGGTGATGATCGGCATGATCGAAGCGTCGACCACACGCAAGCCTTGCAGGCCATGCACGCGACCCTGACCATCGACCACGGCCATGTCGTCGGTGCCCATCTTGCACGAGCACGACGGGTGATAAGCCGTTTCGGCATGCTCGCGGATGAACTGGTCCAGTTGCTCGTCCGTCTGCACTTCGATGCCTGGGCTGATTTCACGCCCGCGGTACTGGTCCAGCGCCGGCTGCTGCATGATCTCGCGGGTCAGGCGAATGCCGTCGCGGAACTCCTGCCAGTCCTGCTCGCTGGCCATGTAGTTGAACAGGATGCTCGGGTAGTCGCGCGGGTTCTTCGACTTGACGTTGACGCGGCCGCGACTCGGCGAGCGCATCGAGCCCACGTGAGCCTGGAAGCCGTGTTCCTGAACGCCCTTGGTGCCGTTGTAATTGATCGCCACCGGGAGGAAGTGGTACTGGATGTTCGGCCATTCGAACTCAGGGCGCGAGCGGATGAAACCACCGGCCTCGAACTGGTTGCTGGCGCCGATGCCGGTGCCCAGAAACATCCATTCGGCGCCGATCTGCGGCTGGTTCCACCACTTCAGCGACGGGTACAGCGAGACCGGCTGGGTGCAGCTGTATTGCAGGTACATTTCCAGGTGGTCCTGCAGGTTCTGACCCACGCCTGGCAAGTCATGCACGACGTCGATGCCCAGGGGGTGGAGCACCTCGGCCGGGCCGACGCCGGAGCGCTGCAGAATCTGTGGCGAGGCGATGGCGCCGCCGCACAGCAGCACTTCCTTGCGGGCGCGGGCCTGAATACGCTCGTCGCTGTCACCGACCAGGTAGCTGACGCCAACCGCGCGCTTGCCGTCGAAGACGATCTTGTCGGTCAGGGCGTGAGTGACGATGGTCAGGGTGTCGCGTTGCTTGGCCTGGTCCAGATAGCCGCGCGCGGTGCTGGCGCGTCGGCCCTTGGGCGTCACGGTGCGGTCCATGGGACCGAAGCCTTCCTGCTGGTAGCCGTTGAGGTCGTCGGTGCGCGGAAAGCCTGCTTGCACACCGGCTTCGACCATGGCGGCGAACAATGGGTTGTTGCCGGGCTTGGGCGTGGTGACGCTGACCGGACCTTCGCCACCGTGGTAATCGTTGGGGCCGATGTCACGGGTTTCGGCCTTGCGGAAATACGGCAGGCAGTCCAGGTAGCTCCAGTCTTCCAGGCCTGGCAGCTTGGCCCAGCCGTCGTAGTCCATGGCGTTGCCGCGGATGTAGCACATGCCATTGATCAGCGAAGAGCCACCCAGGCCCTTGCCGCGGCCACATTCCATGCGACGGTTGTCCATGTGCGGCTCGGGCTCGGTCTCGTAGGCCCAGTTGTAGCGGCGGCCCTGCAGTGGAAAGGCGAGGGCGGCGGGCATCTGGGTACGGAAGTCCAGACGATAGTCCGGTCCGCCGGCTTCAAGCAGCAGGACCGTCACGCCCGGATCTTCGGTCAGGCGCGTGGCCAAGGTGTTGCCGGCCGAACCGGCGCCGATGATGATGTAGTCGAATTCCTGGGACATGGAGGTTCCCTCTTTGAAAAAATGGGTCGGTGGGGCTGATGACCCTGTAGGAGCGGTCATCGGCCGCGAACGGCGCGCTGCGGTCCCGGGTCAGAACACCGAAACGTAATCGCCCAGTTCTACCTGTACCGATTTGATCCGGGTGTACTGCGCCAGCGAACTGATACCGTTCTCGCGGCCCACACCGGATTGCTTGTAGCCACCCACCGGCATCTTCGCGTCGGACTCGCCCCAGGCGTTGATCCAGCAAATGCCTGCTTCGAGCTGATGGATCACACGGTGCGCACGGTTCAGATCGCGGGTGACCACACCGGCAGCCAGGCCCATCTCGGTGGCGTTGGCGCGGCGGATCACTTCTTCTTCGCTGTCGTAGCCGAGGATGCTCATCACCGGGCCGAAGATTTCTTCACGCACGATGGTCATCTCGTCGCTGCAGTCGGTGAACACGGTCGGGACGACGAACGCACCCTTGCCCAGTTCACCTTCGCTCAGCCGCTCGCCGCCGCACAGCAGGCGCGCGCCTTCGGCCTTGCCCTTGGCGATGTGGCCCAGCACGTTTTCCATGTGGGCAAAGCTCACCAGCGGACCGAAATTGGTGTTCTCGTCTTCAGGGTTACCGATGCGGATACGCTGCACACGTTCCAGGATCTTCGCTTCCAGCTGGGCCTTCAGCGCGTTGGGCACGAACACTCGGGTGCCGTTGGTGCACACCTGGCCGGAGCTGTAGAAGTTGGCCATCATGGCGATGTCGGCGGCCTTGTCGAGGTCGGCATCGTCGAAAATGATCAGCGGCGACTTGCCGCCCAGTTCCATGGTCACTTCCTTGAGCGAAGAGCTCGAGGCGCTGGCCATGACCTTCTTGCCGGTGCTGACGCCGCCGGTAAACGAGATCTTCTCGATACGCGGATGCTCGGTGAGCCACGCACCGACTTCGCTGCCGCTGCCGGTGAGCACGTTGAACACGCCATCGGGCAGACCGGCTTCGGTGTAGATCTCGGCCAGCTTGAGCGTGGTCAGCGAGGTGACTTCGCTGGGCTTGAAGATCATCGCGTTACCGGCGGCCAGCGCCGGTGCGGACTTCCACAAGGCGATCTGGATCGGGTAGTTCCAGGCGCCGATACCGGCGGTCACGCCCAAGGGCTCGCGGCGGGTGTAGACGAAGGAAGTGTCGCGCAGCGGGATCTGTTCGCCTTCGATGGCGGGCACCAGGCCGGCGTAGTACTCCAGCACGTCGGCACCGGTCACGATGTCGACGTAGCGGGTTTCCGAATAGGACTTGCCGGTGTCCAGGGTTTCCAGCAGGGCCAGTTCGTCGTTGCGTTCGCGCAGCAGGTCGACGGCTTTGCGCAGCACTCGCGAGCGCTCCATGGCGGTCATCGCGGCCCAGACTTTCTGGCCTTTCTCGGCGCTGGCGACGGCTTTCTCGACGTCCTGGGCAGTGGCGCGCTGGACCTGCGCCAGCACCTCACCGGTGGCCGGGTTGACGGCATCGAAGGTGCCGCTGCCGCTGGCGTCCACGTAGCCGCCATCGATGTAGAGTTTTTGCGTTGGGAAACGGGCCATAAGATCCTCGCGGTGCAGTTAAGGTGGCAGCAGGCGAGGCGCGAAGCTTCAGCGCTGCTGTTTTGCCAGTTGCATGTCCATGTATTCGCAGGCGATACGGTGAGCCTGGGCGGTGTCGAAGGCATCGCCCGACAGCGCGCCGCGCAACCACAGACCGTCGATCAGGGCGGCCAGGCCGCGTGCGGCGTTGCGTGCCTGTTCCACCGGCAATTCACGGCGAAACTGGCAGCACAGGTTGGAATACAGGCGGTGATCGTTGATCCGCTGCAACCTGTGCAGAGACGGCTGATGCATGCTGGTGGCCCAGAAGGCCAGCCAAGTCTTCATGGCCGGAGCGTTGACCTGGCTGGCGTCGAAGTTGCCTTCGATGATCACCTGCAGGTGCGCCCTGGCGCTGTCGTCGTTCAAGGCTTGTCGCCGTGTGGCGACGTTGTCGATCAGAACGTTCATCAAGTGGCGCATGGTCGCCGCGATCAGGCCGTTCTTGTCCTGAAAGTAGTGACTGATGATGCCGTTCGACACACCGGCCAGACGGGCAATCAAAGCGATGCTGGCGTCACTCATGCCGACCTGATCGACCGCCTGGAGCGTGGCTTCGATCAACTGTTGGCGGCGGATGGGTTGCATACCGACCTTGGGCATTGGGCAAATCTCCTTGGGCCTGCAGTACGGGCAGTGAGTGACAGCCGACTGAAGCCAGTCTAGTTTATTTTTATTGAACGATCAATCAATAAAAAAGGACAGGTGAATGTGCGCGTGGTTTTAGAGGATTGGGAAGGGGAAGGCAATGGGCTTCGAGAGGGGGGTGTCAGGTAGGTTGCGGTGATGCATTCGCGGCCGCTGACCGCTCCTACAGGGAATCGCACAGTCGTGTAGGAGCGGTCGGTGGCCGCGAAAAGGACGGCGCGGTGGATCAGGGGGAATGCGGCAAGGCCTTCGCGGCCGCTGACCGCTCCTACAGGGAATCGTACAGTCGTGTAGGAGCGGTCCGTGGCCGCGAAAAGGGCGGCGCGGTGGATCAGGGGGGATGCGGCGAGGCCTTCGCGGCCGCTGACCGCTCCTACAGGGAATCGAACAGTCGTGTAGGAGCGGTCGGTGGCCGCGAAAAGGACGGCGCGGTGGATCAGGGGGAATGCGGCGAGGCCTTCGCGGCCGCTGACCGCTCCTACAGGGGATGGCGCCCACAGGGTGTGGCCAGCGGAGGGAAGCTCAGCCCAGGTTCTTGCCCAGCAGGGCGTGGTACAGCTCGGTGTCTCCGAGAATGCCTACCACCTGCTTGTCGCTGTCCTGCAGCACCAGTTTGTGCCCGGTCTGGTAGCGGATCTGCAAGGCGTCGCGCATGCCGATGTCGGCATGGACCAACGTCGGGCGCCGCCCCAGGCCTTCCATGGCTTGCCCCGGTGCCCAGCCTTGCAGGTCGAGCACGGCATCGCCCTGACGTGCGCTGGTCAGCGAGTTGCCGGCGCCCAGGTTCAGCCATGAATCCACGCCTGGGTCCAGGCACACCGAACCATTGACGCGCGTGCACTTGTCCAGCGTGCGCATCAGGCTGCGCCCGCACAGCACATTGAGTGGATTGGTGTGAGCCACGAAGGTCCGCACGTAGTCGTCGGCCGGGTTGAGCACGATGTCCTCGGGCACGCTGTACTGAATGATCCGCCCGTCTTTCATGATGGCGATACGGCTGCCCAGTTTGAGCGCCTCGTCCAGGTCATGGCTGACGAACACGATGGTCTTGTTCAACTTGCGTTGCAGCTCCAGCAGCTCGTCCTGCAGGCCTTGGCGGATCAATGGATCGAGCGCCGAAAAGGGTTCGTCCATCAGCAGGATGTCGGCATCCATGGCCAGCGCCCGAGCCAGGCCCACACGCTGCTGCATGCCACCGGACAGCTCATCGGGTTTCTTGTTGCGCCACTGGGTCAGCCCCACCAGCTCCAGCTTCTCGTCGACCAGCTTGCGCCGTTCCTTTTCCGGACGGCCCTGCATCTCCAGGCCAAAGCTGATGTTCTCGCGCACCGTCAGCCAGGGCATCAGGGCGAACTTCTGGAACACCATGGCGATGCGCTGGGTGCGCATCATCTTCAGTTCCGCAGGTGTGCAGGCGGCGATGTCGATCTGGCGATCTTCATGCTCGACGAACAGCTTGCCGCGGCTCACGGTGTTCAACCCGTTGATGCAGCGCAGCAGGCTTGACTTGCCCGACCCGGACAGCCCCATCAACACGCAGATCTCGCCCTTGTTGACGTCCAGGCTGGCTTTTTCCACGCCCACGATCTGCCCGGTCTTTTTCAGGATCTCGTTGCGGGTCAGGCCCTGGTCGAGCAGCTTCAGCGCTTCGCGTGGATCCTTGGCGAAGATCACATCGACGTTGTCGAATCGAATAATGCTCATGCATCACCCCCTATCTTCACGTCAGGTTGTTTGCAGATTCGGTCCAGCATGATCGCCAGCAATACGATGGCCAGACCGGCTTCGAAGCCCAGGGCGATGTCGGCGGTGTTCAGCGCGTTGACCACCGGCTTGCCCAGGCCATCGGCGCCTACCAGGGCGGCGATCACCACCATCGACAGCGACAGCATGATGCATTGAGTGATACCGGCGGCGATGCTCGGCATGGCGTGCGGCAGTTCGATGCGCGACAGCAGTTGGCGTCGCGAGCAGCCGAAGGCCTTGCCGGCGTCCATCAGCTCTTGCGGCACGTCGCGGATGCCCAGGTAGGTGAGGCGAATCGGCGCGGCGATGGCGAACACCACCGTGGAAATCAGGCCTGGCACGACGCCCAGCCCGAACAGGGTGAGCGTGGGAATCAGGTAGACGAAGGTCGGTACCGTCTGCATCAGGTCGAGGACCGGGCGCATCATCGTGTAGAACATGGGTTTGTGCGCGGCCACGATGCCCAGCGGCACGCCGATGATCACGCAGACCAGGGTGGCGAACAGCACCTGCGCCAGGGTCTCCATGGTTTCCTGCCAGTACCCCAGATTGAGGATCAGCAGGAACGACAGCGCCACGAACAGCGTGAGTCCCCATTTGCGTTGGATGAAGTGCGCCAGCGCGGCGATCAGTGCGGTGAGTACGTAGGGGTTGAACCAGGTGAGGCCGGCGGTGAAACCATGAATGATCGCTTCGAGCGTGGATGCGATGGCATCGAACGTCGAGGCCCCGTGTTGAGTGAGCCAATCGACGAACGCCGCGATGTACTCGCCCAGGGGGATCTTGTGGTCTGTCAGCATGGTAGTGAGTGTCCGCATGCGAGGGAACAAAGTGCCGGCCGGTGAGGCCGGCAACCGCCGGCCCGCTTGCCTGCGTTATTGCGCGAGCTTGGCCTTGACGGCTTCAAGACCCGGCTTGCCATCAATGGTGGTGACGCCAGCCAGCCAGGTATCGAGCACCTGTGGGTTGTTTTTCAGCCAGGCCCGTGCGGCCGCGTCGGGTTTCTGCTTGTCGTCCAGGACATTGCCCATCAGCGTGCTCTCCATGGCCAGGCTGAACTGCAGGTTTTTCAGCAACTGGCCAACGTTGCTGCATTCTTGGGTGTAGCCCTTGCGGGTGTTGGTGTAGATGGTGGCCTGGCCGAAGTTGGGGCCGAAGAAGTCATCGCCGCCGGTCAGGTACTGCACCTTGAAGCGGGTGTTCATCGGGTGCGGTTCCCAGCCCAGGAACACCACGTCGGTGTTGCGCCGCTGAGCACGGTCGACCTGCGACAGCATGCCGGCCTCGCTGGATTCGACCACCTTGAAGCCGGCGTCCTTGAGGCCGAACGCGTTCTTGTCGATCATGCTCTGGATCAGGCGATTGCCGTCGTTGCCCGGCTCGATGCCGTAGATCTTGCCGTCCAGTTCCTTCTTGAACTTGACGATGTCGGCGAAATCCTTGAGGCCCTTGTCGTACAGTCCCTGAGGCACGGCCAGGGTGTACTTGGCGTTTTCCAGGTTGGCCCGTACCGTTTCCACGGTGCCGGCGTCGCGGTAGGGCTTGATGTCGTTTTCCATGGTCGGCATCCAGTTGCCGAGGAAGACGTCCATGTTCTTGCCATCGGCCAGGGACTTGTAGGTCACCGGCACGGAAATCATGGTGGTCTTGGTCTTGTAGCCCAGTGACTGCAGCACCGCACTGGTAACCGCGGTGGTAACGGTGATGTCGGTCCAGCCGACATCGGAGAAATTCACAGTGGCGCATCGCGCCGGTTCCGCTGCTTGAGCCAGTGCAGGCAGGCCCAGCAGAGTAGCCAGCAGAATCGATGATGGACCTTTCATGGTGTGCTCCCGGTTTTTCTCGGCGTGGGCCTGACGGCGCGCCACGCTTGTCTGGATGCTCGATCGCCGCGCATGCGGCGGGTGCGCCGACACGGTGCCAGCGATGAGCCGTGAGTGATCATGTACCAGCGCAAATCAACCGCCTACAGGGTGCGTCGTATCCAGTGCGGACAGAGTCGTATCCAGTGTCGGTGACGTCGCTTACAGCTCATGGGGCTTGCAGCAGCGACCTTACCCGCGACATCGACGTACATCCACCTCTATGAGGTTGCCACACGAGCGTGCAGGCGTGACCGCCACGCCTCATTTTCGCGCGCGGTGCCTGGAATCCATCGACACACGCGTGCAGGGCTCGGCGATAGCGGGCAACGTGCTTGCGGTGACACTTGGCGGCGCAATGCCCCAACGGCTGCTACCGAATTGCTCAGACCCCACGGCGGCTATGCTTTTGGCAAGAATCCAACGCCGCCGACGAAGACCCTGCGCACGGCTCTGCATAGCCCTGCGCGACGTCGTTTTCAGGCGCCATGGAGTTCCCGACCAATTGTCGGCATGGCGTTTGCGTAGCAAAGCAAAGCCCCTGTCAAACAGAGGGTAATAACAAGAGCCTGCCTGAGGCCACCATCCGCTTCGCGTAAGGAGATACCGCAATGACGTCCTTCACCCCCGGCGCTCAACCGCAGACTCGCAGCCCTCAGTCCATCGGCTTCCTGTTGCTCGACAACTTCACGCTCATCTCCCTGGCCTCGGCGGTCGAACCGCTGCGCATGGCCAACCAGTTGTCTGGGCGCGAGCTGTATCGGTGGACCACCCTCAGCGCCGACGGTGGCCAGGTATGGGCCAGTGACGGACTGCAGATCACCCCGGATGCGGCCATGCACAAGGCTGCGCCGCTGGACGCGGTCATCGTCTGTGGCGGTGTCGGTATCCAGCGTGCCGTGGGCCGTGACCACGTCAGCTGGTTGCAGAGCCAGGCGCGGCAGTCCAAGCGCCTGGGTGCGGTCTGTACCGGTAGCTGGGCACTGGCCTGCGCCGGTCTGCTGGATGGCTTCGAATGCAGCGTGCACTGGGAATGCCTGGCCTCGATGCAGGAGGCCTTTCCTCGGGTGGCCATGAGCACACGGCTGTTCACCCTCGACCGCAATCGCTTTACCAGTTCGGGCGGTACCGCGCCGCTGGACATGATGCTGCACCTGATCAGCCGCGATCATGGCCGCGAGCTGTCGGCGGCGATCTCCGAGATGTTCGTCTACGAGCGCATTCGCAACGAGCAGGATCATCAGCGCGTGCCCCTCAAGCACATGCTGGGCACCAACCAGCCGAAGCTGCAGGAAATCGTCGCGCTGATGGAAGCCAACCTGGAAGAGCCGATCGATCTGGACGAACTGGCGGTGTACGTGGCGGTGTCACGGCGCCAGCTGGAAAGGTTGTTCCAGAAGTACCTGCATTGTTCGCCGTCGCGCTATTACCTCAAGTTGCGCCTGATTCGGGCGCGGCAGCTGCTCAAGCAGACGCCCATGTCGATCATCGAAGTGGCGTCGGTGTGCGGCTTCGTTTCCACGCCGCATTTCTCCAAGTGCTACCGCGAGTATTTCGGCATTCCGCCGCGCGACGAGCGGGTTGGTTCCAATACCACCCAGCAGGTGGCGATGTTGCCGATTCCGCAGGCCATGGTGCTGGCAGGTCCGTTGTCGGCATTGAGCCAGGCGCGCAACGAATCGACCTTTGCCAGTGTAAGGATCTGATACTGCGGCGCACCCTTCGCGGCCACTGACCGCTCCTACGGTAGTTCAGGCATCGCGACCTTCCGTAGGAGCGGTCAGCGGCCGCGAAAGGGCCGCCGCTGAAATTCAGGCCCGTTTCGAATGCTGGGCCAACGCTGGGAGCAAGGTCCGGTCGATCGCCTGGCGCACTGCCGGCAGGATGGTCGCGCTGCCCATCAGCATCTGTTCCACCATCTTGCGCAGGGCCTGGGCCCGTCCGCTGTCCAGGCCGCGCACTGCGCATTCACAGGCCTGCTCGGCCGTGGCGCCGGCTGGCATGTCGAAACCCAGCGCGCGTAGCTGGCCCAGCAGGTCATCCTGATCAATCAAGTCTGCATGCATCATGATGCTGATCCTTCTTCAAATGGCGTGACGGTGTGCCGATTCTGGTAGCCCTGCACGCGCTCGGCAAGCGTCGACGGTCGCCATGGCCGGATTGCACACAGGCAGGTCGTTTTTCGCATGCCTGCGTTCGGCCCTTGTAGCACCGGGGTATGGCACCGTGCGACGCAACCCTGAATACCCTTGCCGTTCACTTCCTATGGACGGCAATGGACATGCTCGACTTTCTCTCCTTCAAGGGCGTCGGCCCTTCTCCCGCGCTGGGGCCCATCGGGCTGGCGCCACGGCTGAACTTCATCACCGGTGACAACGGCCTGGGCAAGAGCTTCGTGCTCGATGCCGCCTGGTGGGTGCTGACCCGTACCTGGGCTGCGGGCAAACCCATCAAGGCGCGCGACCAGACGGCATTGCCGGTGATCGACTATCGGTTCACGGGTGCGCACCGCAGCGCCGGGCAGTGGGCCTGGCAGCAAGGCCGCTGGGCGGCGCTGGGCGACAGCACGCCGAGCCGTTCGCTGGTGGTGTATGCCCACGCCAACGGCACCTTCAGCGTCTGGGATCCGCTGCGCAACGCGGGCGAGCTGGCAGCCTATCACTTCGATGAAACCCAGTTGTGGCAGGGCGCCTCGATGGCTGGCCAGGGTCGCTTGTGCAACGGTTTGATCAGCGACTGGGTGCGTTGGCAGCGCAATCATGGCTGCAAGGCGTTCGCCGCCTTGAAGCAAGTACTGCATGCCCTGTCGCCCTCGCGCGAGGAGCTGTTGCTGCCCGGTCGCCCGTGTCACATCGGCCTGCTGGATGAAACCCAGTACCCGACCTTGCAGCGGCCCCAGGGGCAGGTGCCCCTGCCCGAAACCTCCAGTGCCATCCGCCGCGTGGTGGCCCTGGCCTACATGCTGGTCTGGACCTGGGAAGGCCACCGCCGCGCCTGCCGCCTGGCCGGTGTGCGGCCGAGCGATGAACTGGTGTTCCTGGTGGATGAGGTCGAATGCCATCTGCACGCTCAGTGGCAGCGCCGTATCGTCCCGGCGCTGATGGCCGTGGTCGGGGCGCTGACCCGTCAACGCCTGGCGGTGCAGATGATCGTAGCCACGCACTCGCCGCTGGTGCTGGCCTCCATGGAGACGCAGTTCGTCGAAGCGCGCGATGCTCTCTTCACCTTGGGCGTGCTGGCCGGTGAAGTACAGCTGCACCGACACGTCTGGGCGCCCCAGGGCGATGTCGTGAACTGGCTGGTGTCCGAGAGCTTTGGCCTGCGCCAGGCGCGCTCGGTGGAAGCGGAAGCGGCGATCGGCGCCGCTGAGGCCTGGATGCGTGGCGAGCGGTCAGGGCTGCCAAAGGGGCTGGACAGTGAGGCAGCGATCGAGTCGCAGCTGCTGCGCACACTGCCCACCGGTGATCATTTCTGGCCCGCCTGGGTCGTGACCAAGTCTGGAGCAGGGGCATGATCGAGCTCGTCAATCCGCTGCCCGAACCTCACGGCTTCGACGAGCGCTGCCGCCAACGCGGCAATGCCTGGTTGCAGGACAATCCCGACGCTGCCAGGCCACGCGACTACTGGTCGCCATTTCGCCCGGAACTGGGCGAGGGCTTCACCAACCGCTGCGCGTTCGGCGCCATGTACATTCCCAGCGGCACCGTGGAACATTTCATCAGCTGTGACCAGGACCGTGGCATGGCCTATGAGTGGAGCAACTACCGTTATGTCGACGCCTGGATGAACAGCGCCAAGGGCAACAAGAAAGCCGAGGATTTTCTCGATCCGTTCGAGGTGCGCGAGGGCTGGTTCGAGGTGTTGCTGCCGTCGCTGCAACTGGTGTTGACCGACCAGGTGCCCGAAGCGGTGCGGGCGCGGGCCGAGTACACCCTCAAGCACCTGCCGCTGCGCGATGACGAGCGGGTGATGCGCGTGCGGCGGCAATGGTTGCGCTTGTTCGAAGAGGGCAAAGTCGGGCTGGAAGGGCTGCGCGAGATGGCGCCGCTGATTGCGGCGGCGGTGGAGCGCCAGGCAGACCGCAGTGCGGCTTTCGCGGCCGATGACCGCTCCTACGAGGCACCAGAAACCCCGTAGGAGCGGTCCGTGGCCGCGAAGGGCGCGATGCGATGTATCAGGCAGACCGCAGTGCGGCTTTCACGGCCGATGACCGCTCCTACGAGGCACCAGAAACCCCGTAGGAGCGGTCCGTGGCCGCGAAGGGCGCGGCGTGGTATTCAGCCAGGCAACGCAATCCGTCGCCCTGCGTACTCCGCCTCGGGCTGTTGTCGCTGCGCTTCGAAAGCCTCGGCCAGCACGGCCAATGAAGGCACCCCGAACAGCGCCGACTTCGGCCCCTTCAGATCCACATGCAAGAGCATCTGCTCGCTGGCGGCCAGCACCTCGTCCGCGCCTTGCAGGTGCAGCGTGTGGTACACCTGCACCCGTTTGTGGTCATGGGCCAGCACCCGCGTACGCACCTGAACCTGCGCCCCTTGTTTCACTTCATGCAGATAGTTGAGGTGACATTCCAGCGTGAACAGCGAGCGTCCGTCACGTTGCGGATCCACTCCGATCCGCAGCATGAACGCATCGGTGGCGTAGCTGAAGATCAGCAGATAGAACGCATCGCGCAGATGCCCGTTGTAGTCCACCCACTCCGCGAGCACCGGCGTCTGGTAGGTGATCATTCGGCGAAGCTCATGCCGTGCCGGGCCTTGGTCACCCGTACTGCGTCCAGCACCGCCAGCAGGCAATCATCGCGATAGCGCTCCAGGGCGCCGATGCTGTGTTCGCCCAGCTGCGCCGAGGTACCCGCAACCACCTCGTCGATCAGCGAGTCGGTCAGCTCCGGCGCCGGCAGGTAGGTCCAGGGCAGCTTCAGCGCCGGGCCGAACTGGTTCATGAAGTGCCGCATGCCGGCGTCGCCGCCCGCCAGGGTGTAGGTCAGAAACGTGCCCATGAACGACCAGCGCAAACCGGCGCCAAAGCGAATGGCGTCGTCGATCTCGCCCGTGGTAGCCACACCGTCGTTGACCAGGTGCAAGGCTTCGCGCCACAGCGCCTCGAGCAGGCGGTCGGCGATGAAACCAGGCACCTCCTTGCGCACATGCAACGGGCGCATGCCCAAGCTTTCGTACACGGCGATGGCCGCCTGGATCGCCTCGGGTGCGGTGTGTCGGCCGCCGACCACTTCCACCAGCGGCAGCAGGTAAACCGGGTTGAACGGATGGCCGACCACGCAGCGCTCCGGGTGTGTGGCGCCTTCATAGAATTCGCTGGGCAGCAGGCCCGAGGTGCTGGAACCAATCAAGGCGTCGGGCTTGGCGGCGGCGCTGATGCGGGCGTGCAGGTCCAGTTTCAGTTCCAGCCGCTCTGGCGCGCTTTCCTGGATGAAGTCGGCGTCGCGCACGCAGTCCTCGACGGTGGCCACAAAGCGCAGCCGCGACTGCGCTGCACCCGCCGCCAGGCCTTGCTTGACCAGGGCCGGCCAGGCGTTGGCGACGCGTTGGCGCAAGGCGGCTTCGGCGCCGGGCGCAGGGTCCCAGGCCACCACGTCCAGGCCATGGGCCAAGGCGCGGGCGACCCAGCCGCTGCCGATGACACCGCTGCCCAGGGCGGCGAAGGTTTTTATGTGGGTGATGAAAGTCATGGGTCATTCCTGGAGAGGTGTGTGGGGGATGCGGGCCTCTTCGCGGGCAGAGCCCGCTCCCACATGGGATCTTTGTGGGAGCGGGGCGGGCGGCGAGGCTGCTACCCGCGAAGAGGCCTGGAGAGCACCAAAAAAATCAGCGGCTGACGAGGTTCATCTTTTTCCGCCCCTCGGCCGGTGTCAGCACTCGGGCGCCCAGCCGGGTAAGGATCTCGCCGGCGCGTTCGACCAATTGACCATTGGTGGCCAGCACGCCTTTCTCCAGCCAGATGTTGTCTTCCAGCCCGACCCGCACGTTGCCGCCCAGCAGCACCGCCTGCGCGGCCATGGGCATCTGCATGCGACCGATGCCGAAGCCGGCCCACACCGCGTCTGCCGGCAAGTTGTCGACCATGGCCTTCATGGTGGTGGTATCGGCCGGCGCACCCCATGGAATGCCCAGGCACAACTGGAACAGCGGATCGTGCAGCAAGCCTTCCTTGATCATCTGCTTGGCGAACCACAGGTGGCCGGTGTCGAAGATTTCCAGCTCGGCCTTCACGCCCAGCTCGGTGATGCGTTTGGCACCGGCACGCAATTGCGCGGGGGTGGACACGTAGATGCTGTTGCCGTCGCCGAAATTGAGGGTGCCGCAATCCAGGGTGCAGATCTCCGGCAGCAACGCTTCGACGTGAGCCAGGCGTGCCAGCGGGCCGATCAGGTCGGTGCCGGGGCCGAACGCCATCGGCGTTTCCCCAGGGCCGATCTCGAGGTCGCCACCCATGCCGGCGGTGAGGTTGACGATGATGTCGATGTCGGCCTCGCGAATGCGCTCCATGACTTCCCGGTACAGCGCCACGTCGCGGCTGAAGCGGCCGGTCTGTGGGTCGCGGACATGGCAGTGCACGACCGTGGCGCCCGCCTTGGCTGCCTCTACGGCGGCGGCGGCGATCTGTTTCGGCGTGACCGGAACATGCGGGCTTTTCGCGGTGGTGTCGCCAGCACCGGTCAAAGCGCAGGTGATGATGACGTCGTGGTTCATTGCAGGGTTCCTTGAGGTATGTGTCTGATGTAACGCGGTTGTCGCCGGACGCGGCTTGCGCCGCTGCTACAGGGGATCGCGGTGTGTCCGGCAGAGCGCGGTTGTTCCCGCACGTACAAGCCAGGCGCAGTGTTCTGTAGCAGCGGCGCGAGCCGCGTCGGCGGTATTGCGGTGTAACTGATGCAGCGCGGTCTTGTTCATCTACCGTGGTGAACCATTCGCGGGTAGAACCCGCTCCCACAGAACCCGCTGCCACAGGCGGCGCTGCTACAGGGGTGTGTTCAAGCGGCGGGTTTGCCGTCGAAGGTGGTGACGCCTTGCAGCCAGCGCTGGCGGTCCTGAGGGTGGTCCTTGAGCCATTGCCGTGCCGAGTCGAAGGCGTCCTTGTGCTCCAGCAGCGGCTGCATCATTCGGCTTTCGTCGGCGGCGGTGAAAGTCAGGTTGCCCAGCAGCTTGTCCACGTTCGGGCAGCGGCTGGCGTAGTCCGGCGCGGTCACTGTCCACACCGTGGCCATGCCTTCGTTCGGGCCCAGGGCATCTTCACTGCCGCTCAGGTAGGTCATGTCCTGATTGACGTTCATCGGGTGCGGCGCCCACCCGAAGAACACGATGGCCTCGTTGCGCTTCACCGCGCGCGTCACCGCCGAGAGCATGCCGGCTTCACTGGACTCGACCAGTTGAAAGTCGCCCAGGCCGAAGCGGTTCTTGGCAATCATGTCCTTGATCTGCGTGTTGGCGCCCGACCCCGGTTCGATACCGTAGATCTTGCCGCCCAGTTCCTTCTTGAATTTGGCAATGTCGGCGAAGCTTTTCAGGCCTTTGTCGGCCAGGTAGGTCGGCACGGCCAACGTGGCGCGGGCGTCCTTCAAGCTGGGCTCGGCCAGCACGCGGACCTGCTTCTGTTCCACGAAGGGAGTGATGGTCTGGGTCATCAACGGGTTCCAGTAACCCAGAAACATGTCCAGGCGCTGGTCGCGGATACCGGCGAAGATGATCTGCTGGGACGCGCTGGTCTGTTTGACGCTGTAGCCCAGGTCGTCGAGCAGCACCTGGGTCATGGCGCTGGTGGCGATCACGTCGGTCCAGTTGACTACGCCCAGGCGCACGTTCTTGCAACTGGCCGGTTCCGCGGCGCTGGCCGTGCCGGTCAACAGCGCGGTACCGGTAAGCATCAGCAGGCAGCAGCTGATCAATCTGTTCATGATGGCTCCCTCAGGCGGCAGTTCGAATTGTTATGGGGGCGGCGTCTGCGCGCCGTTTGCATAAGGTACGCAGGCCGTTGGCGGAAAAAACGCACTGCGGCGACCGGCTCTTGCACAGTGGCGACGTGGTGGGTATTAGTGGTGTTTCACAGAGGCCCTCTTCGTGGGCAGAGGGCTCGCCGCCCGCCCCGCTTCCACAGGATCGCGCTGTGGGATCGCTGACCGCAGAATTCACAGAGCACACCATGGCCCAAGACTTCAATTTCCTGTTGCTGCCCGGATTTTCCGCAATCGGCTTCATCTCGGCGATCGAGCCTCTGCGCGTGGCCAACCGCTTTCGCGGCGAGCTGTACCGGTGGCAGGTGCTGAGCCTGGACGGCGGCGCGGTACTGGCCAGCAACGGCATGTCGGTGAATGCCGATGGGGGACTCGGGCCGCTGGCCAAGGGCGTGACGTTGTTGGTGGTGGCTGGCTTCGAGCCGCTGGCAGCCTTTGATGCAACGCTGCGCGATTGGCTGCGGCGGCTGGATCGCGAGGGCGTGACCCTGGGTGGTATCGACACCGGCAGTTTCGTCCTGGCCGAGGCGGGCTTGCTCGAGCGCCACCGCGTGGCGCTGCACTGGGAGGCCTTGGATGCTTTTCGCGAATCCTACCCCGCGCTCAGCGCCAGCCAGGAGCTGTTCGAGACCGACAGCCTGCGCATCACCTGCGCCGGCGGTACTGCCTGCATCGATCTGATGCTCGATCTGATCGGCCAGGCCCATGGCAGCCCGCTGGCCATCCAGGTGTCCGAGCAGTTCGTGGTGGGGCGCATTCGCCCGCGCAAGGACCACCAGCGCATGGAAATCGCTTCACGCTACGGCCTCAGCAACAAAAAGCTGGTGCAGGTGATCGGCGAGATGGAACAGCACACCGAACCGCCGCTGAGCACCTTGCAGCTGGCCGACCTGGCCAAGGTCACTCGCCGCCAGCTGGAGCGCTTGTTCCGTCTGCATCTGAACGACACCCCGAGCAACTTCTACTTGCGCCTGCGCCTGGAAAAAGCCCGGCAGCTGCTGCGCCAGACCCAGATGAGCGTGCTGGAGGTGAGCATTGCCTGCGGTTTCGACTCGCCGTCGTATTTCACCCGCAGCTATCGGGCGCGCTTTGCCCGCTGCCCGCGGGAAGATCGGCGCGGGCGCGTGCGCGAGTCGGGGTAGGTCGTTCACCATGCAGCGGCCGTGCCGACGCCTTCGCGGCCACTGGCCGCTCCTACGGAAGACTGTTATCCCTCTGCCTTCGCGGCCACTGGCCGCTCCTACGGAAGGACTGTGATCCCTCTGCCTTCGCGGCCACTGGCCGCTCCTACGGAAGACTGTTATCCCTCTGCCTTCGCGGNCCACTGGCCGCTCCTGCGGAAGGACTGTGATCCCTCTACCGCCTGGGGCACTGGCCGCTCCTGCGGATGGAATGTGTGCGTGTCGTAGGAGCGGTCTGTGGCCGCGAAGGCGCCGGTAGGGCCAATGCATATGTACCGTTCTGGCACGGCAGGCGGCCGCTAACCTGCGCGCTCATTCAGCGATAGAGGAATCATAGAGATGAGCAAGCAAGTCATGGGTGCGCCAATTCTGGCAGTGGCTCTTCTGGCATTGGCCGGGCCGGCGGCGGCGGCGTGGTACGACTGCCGGGTCATCGACAACCAGGCCGACGACGCCTGGAACAACACCCTGGTTGATCTGCCCGTGGAGGCCGACAGCCTGGCGGATGCCGAGCACAAGACGCGTGCGTTCGTGGCGCAGGACCCCAGCAATCCGACCGACATCGGCCTGGACTGCCGGGTAAACGAGGAGGAATGAAAGACGACTGTTGACCGTTTCAGCGCGCCTTGAGCAATACCGCGCAGGCAGCCTTGTAGGCTTCGTGCTGGTATTTGTTCAAGCTGCCTGGCAGCTCAACCAGCTTCTTGGCCTGGGCGCTGATGGTCTGCGGCGACACCAGCACTGCCTCGCAACCTTCGAGCAGCTGCAGCACGCCTTCGATCTTGAAGGTGGTCGGCCCGCCGGCGAACTCGCCTTTCTTGCCGCGCTTCTTGATGGCGAGCATCTTCAACCCGTTGTCGCCGACGAAAGCGGCCACCTGTTCGCGAAACTGCCGCACGTTCGCCGCGATGTCATCGTCTTCCAGCGCGATCTTCTTGAGGGAAGTGGGAAGATGCGCCAAGTCGGCACCGTCGAATTCCACCACTGCAAAGATCGCTTCGCTGCCCTTGATCTCGACCCCGACTATTTTCACGCTCACTCCAGGCCCACCGATTGCAGAAATTCGGAACGCTCGTCGCTTTTCTGCGCGCGACAATCGTTCTGGGCAATGTCATAGGCCTTGGTGCCTTTGCCGGCATTGACGGTGTACACGTCGCAATCGGCATCGCGCGACTTGGCCCACAGGTCCTGGGCAGTCTTGAGCCTGTCGGTGAACGCCTTGAGTTCGGGCGAGCCTTTGGGGAACTGGGAGTTGATGCGGTCGAGCAGGTCGGTGTACGACTCGCTCATCTCGGTTTCCGATGTCTTGCGGTTGTAGGCCGAGCACTCGTAGCTCTGCTGATCGGTTTCGACGTTATCGCACGGGGTGGGGCCGTCGGACTCTTCTGCCTGGGCGGCGAAGGACAGCAGGGCAAGCATCAGCAGCGTGAATCTCATGAGGATCTACCTAACCCGTTGAGCAGGACAATTGCCGCTGATTCTGTCTCAGGGGCGCTGGAAAGCATAGGGGCGCAGCGATGCCAGGCGGTTTATTTCATGCAGTGGCACGACCAAGCAGGTCTCCCCTGCAAGGGGGGTGGTCATCTTTTGCATCGTGCGTTGACGCTTTCGGCAATTCCCCTGTCGTTTTTGCATCCGGTCGCCCTGTCGCGCAGGCATATGCTGGCTCCATGAAGCGCCGACATACGATTCGGCGCCTGACTTGCCTGATGGGGACTGCCCGATGAGCCCAGCCGAACTGCACGCCGACAGCATCGTCATCGACGGGCTGATCATTGCCAAATGGAACCGCGAACTGTTCGAGGACATGCGCAAGGGCGGTCTGACCATGGCCAACTGCACGGTGTCGGTGTGGGAAGGTTTCCAGGCCACCATCGACAGCATCTGCAAGAGCCAGAAGCTGATGCGCGAGAACAGCGACCTGGTCATGCCCGTGCGCAGCACCGCCGACATCCGCAAGGCCAAGGAAACCGGCAAGACCGGCATCCTCTTCGGCTTCCAGAACGCCCACGCCTACGAAGACCAGATCGGCTACGTGGAAGTGTTCAAGCAGCTGGGCGTGGGTATCGTGCAGATGTGCTACAACACCCAGAACCTGGTCGGTACCGGCTGCTACGAGCGCGACGGCGGCCTGTCCGGGTTCGGCCGTGAAATCGTCGCCGAGATGAACCGTGTGGGCGTGATGTGCGACCTGTCCCACGTCGGCTCCAAGACCAGCGAAGAAGTCATCCTCGAATCGAAGAAACCGGTGTGCTACTCCCATTGCCTGCCGTCGGGCTTGAAAGAACACCCGCGCAACAAGTCCGATGAAGAGCTGAAATTCATCGCCGACCATGGCGGCTTCGTCGGCGTGACCATGTTCGCGCCGTTCCTGGCCAAGGGTATCGATTCGACCATCGACGACTACGCCGAAGCCATCGAATACACCATGAACATCGTCGGTGAAGACGCCATCGGCATCGGCACCGACTTCACCCAGGGCCACGGCCAGGACTTCTTCGAATACCTGACCCACGACAAGGGCTACGCCCGCCGCCTGACCAGCTTCGGCAAGATCATCAATCCGCTGGGCATCCGCACCGTGGGCGAGTTCCCCAACCTGACCGAAACCCTGCTCAAGCGCGGCCACAGCGAACGCGTGGTGCGCAAGATCATGGGCGAGAACTGGGTCAATGTCCTCAAGGACGTCTGGGGCGAGTGAATACCTCTGGAGCCTACTGCGCTCGCCGATAGCTGCGTCAGGTCCTCGCGAAAAGCTCGCCGTACCTCGGTACTGTCTCGCCTTTCGCTCCGGTCCTTCCTTGCTCTCGACGTGCTCGCTACGGCTCCAAAGGCATTCACACAACTGTCTATCTACGAGCAAAGCGATTGTGCGTTGCTTGCTCGAATCATGTTTATCGGAGATCACTCACCATGGCCAAGATCGCCCCGCAACTGCCCATCGAAGTCGACAGCGAAACCGGTATCTGGACCTCCGACGCCCTGCCCATGCTGTACGTGCCGCGTCACTTCTTCGTCAACAACCACATGGGCATCGAAGAGGTGCTGGGCGCCGACGCCTACGCCGAGATTCTCTACAAGGCGGGCTACAAATCCGCCTGGCATTGGTGCGAGAAAGAAGCCGAGTGCCATGGCCTGGAAGGCGTCGCGGTGTTCGAGCACTACATGAAGCGTCTGTCGCAGCGCGGCTGGGGCCTGTTCAAGATCCAGGACATCGACCTGGACCAGGGCACCTGTAGCGTCAAGCTGGAGCATTCCGCCTTCGTCTACGTGTACGGCAAGGTCGGACGCAAGGTCGACTACATGTTCACCGGCTGGTTCGCCGGCGCCATGGACCAGATTCTCGCCGCTCGCGGCAGCAGCATTCGTACCGTCGCCGAGCAAGTGTACGGCGGCTCCGAAGAAGGCCACGAAGATGGCCTCTTCACCGTGAAACCGTTGTAAGTCGAGGAATCAACCGTCATGGCTTTCGAAGCGATGTTCCAGCCGATCCAGATCGGCAAGCTGACGATCCGCAACCGCGTGCTCAGTACCGCGCACGCCGAGGTCTACGCCACCGACGGCGGCATGACCACCGATCGTTACGTGAAATACTACGAAGAGAAAGCCAAGGGTGGAATAGGCCTGGCCATCTGCGGCGGTTCCTCCAGCGTGGCCATCGACAGCCCCCAGGGCTGGTGGAAATCGGTCAACCTGGCCACCGACAAGATCATTCCGCATTTCCAGAACCTGGCCGACGCCATGCACAAGCATGGGGCCAAGATCATGATCCAGATCACCCACATGGGCCGGCGCTCGCGCTGGGACGGCGAGCACTGGCCGACCCTGATGTCGCCCTCGGGTATCCGCGAGCCGGTGCACCGCGCCACCTGCAAGACCATCGAGCCTGAAGAGATCTGGCGCGTGATCGGCAACTACGCCAGCGCTGCGGCCCGCGCCAAGGCCGGCGGCCTGGACGGCGTCGAGCTGTCGGCGGTGCACCAGCACATGATCGACCAGTTCTGGAGCCCGCGGGTCAACAAGCGCACCGATGAGTGGGGCGGCAGCTTCGAAAACCGCATGCGCTTCGGCATGGAGGTGATCAAGGCCGTGCGCAAGGAAGTCGGCGACGACTTCTGCGTGGGGCTGCGCATCTGCGGCGACGAATTCCATCCCGATGGCCTCAGCCACGAGGACATGAAGGAAATCGCCAAGTACTACTGCGACACCGGCATGCTCGATTTCCTCGGCGTGGTGGGCTCGGGTTGCGACACCCACAACACCCTGGCCAACGTCATTCCCAACATGAGCTACCCGCCCGAGCCGTTCCTACACCTGGCGGCAGGGATCAAGGAGGTGGTGAACATCCCGGTGCTGCACGCGCAGAACATCAAGGATCCGAACCAGGCGACGCGCATCCTTGAAGGCGGCTACGTCGACATGGTCGGCATGACCCGGGCGCACATCGCCGACCCGCACCTGATCGCCAAGATCAAGATGGGCCAGATCGACCAGATCAAGCAATGCGTGGGCGCCAACTACTGCATCGACCGGCAGTACCAGGGGCTGGACGTGCTGTGCATCCAGAACGCGGCCACGTCGCGTGAATACATGGGCGTGCCGCACATCATCGAAAAGTCCACCGGCGTGAAGCGCAAGGTGGTGGTGGTCGGCGCAGGGCCTGCCGGCATGGAGGCCGCGCGCGTGGCGGCCGAGCGTGGCCACGACGTGACGTTGTTCGAGAAGAAGGACTTCATCGGTGGGCAGATCACCACTGCGTCCAAGGCGCCGCAGCGTGACCAGATCGCTGGCATTACCCGCTGGTTCCAGCTGGAACTGGCGCGCCTGAAGGTCGACCTGCGCCTGGGCACGGCTGCCGATGCCGATACCATCATGGACCTGCGCCCGGACATCGTCGTGCTGGCGGTGGGTGGCCACCCGTTTCTGGAACAGAACGAGCACTGGGGCGCCGAAGAGGGCCTGGTGGTCAGCAGCTGGGACGTGCTCGACGGCAAGGTCGCACCGGGCAAGAACGTGCTGGTGTACGACACCATCTGCGAGTTCACCGGCATGTCGGTGGCCGACTTCCTCGCCGACAAGGGCAGCCAGGTGGAGATCGTCACCGACGACATCAAGCCGGGCGTGGCCATCGGCGGTACGTCGTTCCCCACCTACTACCGCAGCATGTACCCCAAGGAAGTGATCATGACCGGCGACATGATGCTGGACAAGGTCTACCGCGAAGGCGACAAGCTGGTGGCCGTGCTGGAGAACGAATACACCGGCGCCAAGGAAGAACGCGTGGTCGACCAAGTGGTGGTGGAGAACGGCGTGCGTCCCGACGAACAGCTCTACTACGCGCTCAAGCAGGGGTCGCGCAACAAGGGCCAGATGGACATCGACGCCTTGTTCGCGATCCAGCCGCAGCCGTCGTTGAGTACTTCGGGCGACGACTATCTGCTGTTTCGTATCGGCGACTGCGTGGCCCAGCGCAACACCCACGCGGCGATCTACGACGCGCTGCGCCTGTGCAAGGATTTTTGACCCTGCTCCCGTAGGAGCGGTCATCGGCCGCGAAGGGATCACTGCGGTGTACCTGATACAGCGCAGTGACCGTTTCGCGGCCGATGACCGCTCCTACGAGGGTCCACAGAGGCTTCACCATGCTCAATACACTGCTTCCCATCCTGTTGTTCGCCGCCCTGGCCCTGGCTGTTCTGGGCGCCGTGCGGCGAATCAATATGTGGCGCCGCGGTCGGCCATCCCAGGTCGACCTGCTGGGCGGCCTGCTGGCCATGCCCAGGCGCTACATGGTCGACCTGCACCATGTGGTCGCGCGCGACAAGTACATCGCCAACACCCACGTCGCCACGGCCGGTGGCGCTGTGCTGGCGGCGGTGCTGGCGGTGCTGGTCCATGGCTTCGGCCTGCACAATCGCATGCTTGGCTATGCGCTGCTGTTCGCCACCGCGCTGATGTTCGTCGGTGCCTGCTTCGTCTATGCCCGCCGCCGCAACCCGCCCGCGCGCCTGTCCAAGGGCCCGTGGATGCGCCTGCCGAAAAGCCTGCTGATGTTCTCGGCCACCTTCTTCATCGCCACCTTGCCGGTGGCCGGTATCTTGCCGATGAATTTCGGCGGTTGGGTACTGGCTGCGGTGCTGGGCATCGGCGTGCTGTGGGGCGTGTCGGAACTGTTTCTCGGACTGACCTGGGGCGGGCCGATGAAGCACGCTTTCGCTGGCGCCTTGCACCTGGCCTGGCACCGCCGCGCCGAACGCTTTGGCGGTGGTCGCTCCACCGGCCTGAAGCCGTTGGACCTGAACGACCCCACTGCGCCGCTGG
The DNA here is from genome assembly GCF_014841695.1 of Pseudomonas sp. CFBP 8771. NCBI lineage: Bacteria > Pseudomonadati > Pseudomonadota > Gammaproteobacteria > Pseudomonadales > Pseudomonadaceae > Pseudomonas > Pseudomonas sp. CFBP 8771. Next base: position 421,195 of record NZ_JACYUJ010000006.1, read on the forward strand.
GCGTGGAAAAACCCAAGGACTTCACCTGGAACCAGCTGCTGGGCTTCGATGCCTGCGTGCAGTGCGGCAAATGTGAAGCCGCGTGCCCGGCGTTCGCCGCCGGTCAACCGTTGAACCCGAAGAAGCTCATTCAGGACATGGTCGTAGGCCTGGCCGGTGGCACCGATGCGAACTTCGCCGGCAGCCCCTATCCTGGCAAGGCCATTGGCGAACACGCCGGCAACCCGCACCAGCCTATCGTCAATGGCCTGGTCGATGCCGACACCCTGTGGTCGTGCACCACCTGCCGCGCCTGCGTGGAAGAGTGTCCGATGATGATCGAGCACGTCGATGCCATCGTCGACATGCGCCGCCACCTGACCCTGGAAAAAGGCGCCACGCCCAACAAGGGCGCCGAAGTGCTGGACAACCTGATCGCCACCGACAACCCCGGCGGTTTCAATCCCGGTGGCCGGATGAACTGGGCCGCCGACCTGAACCTGCCATTGTTGAGCGAGCGCAAAACCATCGACGTGCTGTTCTGGGTTGGGGACGGCGCCTTCGACATGCGCAACCAACGCACCTTGCGCGCCTTCGTCAAAGTGCTGAAAGCGGCCAAGGTCGATTTCGCCGTGCTCGGCCTGGAAGAGCGCGACAGCGGAGACGTGGCGCGGCGACTGGGCGACGAGGCCACCTTCCAGCTGCTGGCCAAGCGCAATATCGGCACCCTCGCCAAGTACGGCTTCAAACGCATCGTCACCTGCGACCCCCACAGCTTCCATGTGTTGAAGAACGAGTACGGTGCGCTGGGCGGCAACTATCAGGTGCTGCACCACAGCACCTTCATGGCCGAACTGGTCACCGCCGGCCAGCTCCATCTGGGGCAGCACAAGGGCGGCAGCGTGACCTACCACGACCCGTGTTATCTGGGTCGCTACAACGGCGAGTACCAGGCCCCGCGCGATGTGCTCAAGGCGCTGGGTATCGAGGTCAAGGAAATGCAGCGCTCGGGTTTCCGTTCCCGCTGTTGCGGTGGCGGTGGCGGCGCGCCGATCACCGACATACCCGGCAAGCAGCGCATTCCCGACATGCGCATGGAAGACATCCGCGAAACCCAGGCCGAAGTCGTGGCCGTGGGCTGCCCGCAGTGCACCGCCATGCTAGAAGGCGTGGTGGAACCGCGGCCGTTGGTCAAGGACATCGCCGAACTGGTCGCCGAGGCGCTGGTCGAGGACAGTGTTGCCCCCGCCAGGCCCGCACCGGCCAAACGTGAAGTTGTCGAGGAGGTGCATTGATGAGTGACCTCATCCGTCGTGATCCGCGGGCCGAGTGGATCGCCCGCAACCGCCTGCATCCCTTGCACAGTGCCCTGCAGCCTCAGGCCAGTGCGTGGATGGGGCCCAATGGCGTCATGCGCAAGAACCCCCACGGCATCGGTTTCATCGGCGCCAACGGGATCAAGCGCATCGACCGCAGCGGCGCCCAGCAGGGCGGCGCGAGCAAGCGTTCGGCAGCCGTGGAAGTCAAGCTGCCCTTGCACCAGGTGGCGGTGCCCCAATTCTACATCGCCGTGGTACCGGACATGGTCGGCGGCCGCCTGAGCAGCCACGACCGCGACGTGCTGGGCCTGGCCCATCGCCTGGCAGCAGGGGGTGGCGCGGTATTGGCTATCGTCTTCGGCGAACACAAGGAAAACGCTTTCGATAGCGCAGGCGTCGACCGGCTGTTGATCCTGCAAGGCGGCGAATTCGAAGGTTATGCGCCGGAACAGCGAATCCACGGCCTGCGCGCGGTGGATAATCAGTTCAGCCCACGCCATTGGCTGCTGCCCGACAGCCGTACCGGCGGTGGCGAGCTGGGTCGGCGTTTTGCCGCTTGCCAGGGTGAACGTCCCGCCACACGTGTGTGGCAGGTCAAGGACGGCCAGTGCATCAGCCGTGCCGGTGCCGGCCAGCAGGACATTGCCCGACCGCTGCCGCGCTTGATCCTGGCGGCCGCCGAGTGCGCCGAACCGGTTGACGAGACTCGTCACGAAGCGCTGCCGGTGGCGTTGTCCACAGCCACGGCGCGCAGCCTGCCGCGCATCGAAGACCTCGGTGCGGTAGCAGTCGACCCGGCGGCCGTGCCCATGGCCGAATCGGAATTCATATTCTCGGGGGGTAATGGGGTCAAGGACTGGGAACTGTTCCACCGGACGGCCCAGGCCTTGGGGGCGACCGAAGGTGCCTCGCGGGTGGCGGTGGACGATGGTTTCATGCTGCGCGACCGTCAGGTCGGCGCCAGTGGTACCTGGGTGACCGCGCGGGTCTACGTGGCGGTGGGCATTTCCGGTGCCATCCAGCACTTGCAGGGCATTGGTGGTTGCGACAAGGTCATTGCCATCAACCTCGACGCCAACTGCGACATGGTCAAGCGTGCCGACCTGTCGGTGATCGGCGACGGGCAGGCGATCATGCACGCCTTGATCGACGCCATCCAGGCCTATCGCAACCAAGCCAAGCGCGATGCCGCCTGATGGGCGCCACGATGAGAGAGACACAGCCATGAACACCAAGGTCATCACCCTCGTTTCCATCGGCGCCCACCCGACGTCCGGCCGCCCCCGGCGCGCAGACCAGGATTCACGCGCCGTGGAGCTGGGGCTGCAACTGGCCGGAGATGACCTGCAGGTACTGCACGCCGGCGATGTCGCCGAGCCTGCGTTGCGCGCGTACCTGGGCATGGGCCTGCAACAGCTGCACGTGCTCGAACAGCCACAAGGCGCCGATGCCTTGCCGGCCCTGTGCGACTACCTGCAAGCGGCCGGTGCGCACGTGGTGCTCACCGGTACCCAGGCCGAAACCGGCGAAGGCTCGGGCATGTTGCCCTTTCTGCTGGCGGAAAAACTCGGCTGGCCGTTGATCGTTGGCCTGGCCGAGGTCGAGTCCATCGACAACGGCGTGGCCCAGGTGCTGCAGGCCTTGCCCCGAGGCCAAAGACGGCGCCTCAAGGTGCGACTGCCGTTGCTGGCCACCGTCGACAACGCCGCGCCCAAGCCCCGGCAGAGCGCCTATGGCCCGGCGCAGCGCGGACGGCTGCCGGTGGATGCGGTGGAGGTGATCAACGACGAACTGTTCGACAGCGCCGAGCTGCAACCGGCCAAGCCCCGGCCCAAACGCCTGAAGGTGATCAAGGCCAAGAGCGGCGCGGATCGCATGAAGGCCGCCACGGCCAAGGCCAGTGGCGGAGGAGGGCAGGTGCTCAAGGGCCTGAGCGCCGAAGAGGGCGCTCAGGCGGTGCTCAAGGCGTTGATCGAGGAGGGGGTGGTGCGGCTCTGATGCGCGCGTCGCTACAAGGCAAGTACGTCGACTTGATGCCGCTGGCGGAATGCGCTGGTGGCACCGGCAGCCGTTTGCAGATGGTCAACAGCCGTACTGAATTGCGCGGCCAGGCCGCCCAACGTCATGCTTTTTCCAGTAAGCGTGCTATTGGTCAGCCCGGTGAGTTTATCGTCGGCCTCGGTCGCGTTGTACATCTTTGCTATCTGTAGCGTCCGCCGATAAAGCTCGGCGAACGCACCGTCCGCGCTGGTTTCCAAAAGTTCGAGTTTCGCCGGGTCTTTGTCTTGTTGGGTTTTATACAGTTCATAGCCAGCCTTGATTGCATCGACGCCGATCTTGACGGCGACGCCCGCTGGCCCCGCGGCTTTGGAGCCTGCGGTTTTGGCGGCTTCAGTGCCGAGGTTCAGGGCATTCTTGGGATTGTCGGGTACGTAAGTGCGAGACTTGTAGTAGAGCTTACCCACCAGGCCGTTCTTGCGAATCTTCGCGTCATGAATGATTGATGAAGCACTCAGAGTTCCAGTACGCAGATGCAGAGTGGCGGTATTACCGGCTTTCTCCATTGCCTTTTCCGAGGCGACACTGGCCAGCTTGCCGAGCACCATGCCTATGCCAGCACCGGCCAGAGCACCCGCCGGGCCCAATGCCATCGCCCCGACGGCTGTGCCAATGGCTGTTCCCGTGGCTGTAGAACTCAAGTTGGAAACGACGATGGTCGCCCCTCGAAGTCCGACCGACTTCGCCAGCTCGGTATTGCTTTCCATATTTTTCAGTGCCTGGATCACACCCTTGCTATTGGTTACAGAAATTTCGTAGGCCGAAAGCAGTACCTGCGCGCGGCTCTGCCTGGTGCGATTGAACCAGGTCTTGCAATGGCCTTTCCAGTTCTCGTATTTACGGCGTCGCTCGCTCTCGGAACCGGCTCCCCAATACGGCTGCCCCGCCAGGTATTCGTCTGTAGGGCCCGCTTCAATCATGCTTTCAAGGGTGTCATGCTTTGTTTTGGCGCGCCCATCACCGTCCACCATGGTGATCGGATTATTGCCTACCATCGCATAAAGGTTCAGACCGTCGATATCGCCCGCCGGATCCGGATTGATCCATCGCATCAGCCAGGGTGCGTAGTAGCGCAAGCCGTAATAGTAAAGACCGGTGGCGTCACGTTCCTTGCCGGAGTAGCGGATGGTTTTGTACTTGGCTTGCAGTGCACTGCGACCAGCCCAGCAGGCGGTGCCTCCGAACGGATAGTATTCTTCCCGGCTCAATAACTGGCCGTCGCTGCCCAACTCCAATGTGGCTGAGCGCAAATGGTTGCTCAGCGTGAAACGCAGTTGATCATTAGGCAAACCCTCGGGTTTGCCATGTGCCCAATGCAGCAGACGGACGCCGTTCTTACCCGCTTGCGCAACGATGACATGCAAGCGCTCACCGCTGCGGCTGTCCGTCCGAATTTCCAGCCCCGGCAGGTAGCGGACCTCACATCGACGTGCACCGCTGCGCTGTTGGGCATGGGATATCTTGCGCAAACGACTTCCCGCAGCGTCGTAGATGTAGCGCTCATAGTCGTCTTCTTCATCGTCGCGCTGCACCGGTGCCACGCGCTGCAGCTGGTTGTATTCATCCCATGTCATTACCTGCCCGGGCAGCAGTTCGCGGGAGTTTCCATTGGCATCGAAGCCATCGGTCAACTGGCTTTCATCGGGGAGTTGCCCATTGCGCTCGGGCAGCGATCTGTTGCTGGCACTTGCCACCGCCATTCTGAGTGTTCGGTTTCGTTGCCCATTGACGTGGCGAAGCTCTGTCAGGTTGCCCGCCCGGTCATACTCCATGTTCTGCCTGTAGTTGAGCAGCAAGGAAGGATCCTGAGGCATTGCCAGCAACGGCGGCAGTGATGGGCCTTCGCCGCCCGCATTTGCGGCTTCGCGACCGGTAGATTCGATCAGTTGGCAAAACGAGTCATAGCGATATTCGTTGACCGCTTCGATGCGACGATTGGCGTGGTACCTGGTGGGTTGAGATTGATCGCTGACTTTGATGATGTTGCCGACTGGGTCATACAGGTAGTGCAAATCCTGAAGCACGACCGCGTCGGCGCTTACGGACGTTGCCCTGAGTAGCTGTTGGTCGATGGGGTCGTACTCGGCGCGGCTTGTCACGCCATTGCCTATCGTTTGCGAAACGATCCGCCCGCCTGCATCATGAGTCAACGCCGACAGCAGTTCACAGTTCAGCCCTTCGGCGGTCACCAGCCGGCTGGTAGCCTCCAGACCACTGATGTCATGGCCAAAATGTTGCGCATTACCCAAGGCGTCTCTGTGAGTGACAAGCATGCCGGTGGCATCGTGGGTATAGGAGGTGCGATAACCCGGCCCAGGCTCCAGCAGGGCATCGCGTTCCGCCAGGGAAACGGGCCAGTCGGGTAGCACCTCTGCGTCCAGAAAACGCTGCGTATAGCTGATCGCTTCGCCATTGATGTCAAACCCATGGGCGATTCTGCTGCCCGCGTCATCGTCATGCCGATAGCTCGTGCCGCACAGATTGCGAGCAGCGTGCTCGCTGTTGACCGCTGCGTAATCGACGCGCTGCGTGACGCGTTGCCGGCCCTCGGCATCGCGTTTGGCAACCGATATCAACCTGGCGTGCCGGTCATAATTCAGCGTGGTGTGGATGCCTTTGCTGTCCCAGCTTTCCCGGTTGGAGCCTTGGGCGTCGAGCAACATCGCTTTCCAGCCAGAATCCGCATTGCGCTGCAACAACGGTGTACCCGAGAAGCTGAACACCGTTGCTTGATTCGGCGTCTCGCTCACACCGCTCTGGAAATGCTCGAACTGACGCGGATCCCACTGGCTGACAGGACGGCCTGCGTGGTCATGCCATTGGGCGCTGACCCGGGGCTCGGCAGGGACGTCGGCTTCGCGTCGGTAATAACCGATGGTACGTACGGCCAGGCCACGGGGGTCGGACACCACCAGCGCCGGCGTGCGGGCATGGATGGCGAGTTGATCGGAGATGCTTCGAAGGGGCGACATGCTGTCCTGCCTTGCTCGGATAGATTTCCCTCTTTATCTCTGATCGACCGGCAGCCAGCCATGAACACCCACGGTATCAACGCTGCGCACAACTGTAGCGGCGATGTAGGCCGCGTTCGGCTTGCCGTGCCGGGTGCGTCATCGCGTTCGCAGGGGTGCGTAGAGGTGTATCAAAAGCGCTGTGAAAGAGGGTTCGAGCACACGGTTGCCGTGGCCGCTCAGGTGGTCGGCATCGGCGAAGAGTGGTGTTTCGTTCGAGTCGTAGGCCGAGCAGGTGTTGCCCGGGCAAAGGATCGGCAACGGATCCCAGACGTTCAGCGCCGGGTATTCGCGGGTCAGTATCGTCAGCAGATGCATCTGCGGCGCACGTAGCTGCACTATCCGGTCGTGTTCCACGCTCAGTCCGGGCGTGCAGATCGGATTCATTCGGTTGAATGGATCCGAGCAACGGTTCGCCGGGGCCTTGAAGACCGGCGACGGTGCGTCGATCAGTACGGTCAAGCCCGCCGCCTGCAGCGGTTCGAGCACGGCGTCGGCGGCCTGGCGGGCCGCTTGGGCGTGTTGCACAGTGCGCTCGCCGCGTGCTTGTTCGAAGATTGCGTCCTCGCCCTGCTGCCAATCGCGGCCCGCCAGCTCCGGCATGCGCAGGGACGCCAGGAACACCACATCGCCTGGCTTGGCGCGTGCCTGAATATCGGCCAACGCGCTGCTCTGCCAAGTCGCGCAGGCGGGCGGATCGGCATTCAGCAGGCTGACCACCGCGCAGCCGCCGCGTTCGTATTCCACCACGTCGATGCCCAATCGCAGCGAGACGATGTTGAGCATCGTGCGGTAGGCGGCGGTGTGTGAGTCGCCCAGCACGAAAAGCTGGCGCCCGTGCAGGCCCGGCTGGTCGATCTTTTCGATCGGCTCCCGAGGGTAGTGTCTGTAGGCATGCCAGGTGTAGCTATCGGCCACGGTACTCAGCGATAAACGCTCGGTGGAGTGGATTGTCCACGCCGCAATTCCGGCGCACAGCCCCATGGCACCCAGCCCACCGCACACGGACAGGCCCGCACGGCGATGCCACCGCGTGCCGCCACGGCGCACTGGCATTTCGACCCAGTGGTAGGACGCCGCTGCCAGGCCGAACACCAGCAACGGGTAGGCCAGCTGGATCCACAATGCTTCCAGGCCAATGGTCCAGCGCAGGAATACCGCCACGGGCCAGTGCCACAGGTACAGCGAATATGACAGGCGCCCCACGTACGTCAGGGCTGGCCATTGCAAGACCGTCAGCAACGGGCCTGCGGGTCGATCGCTGCCGAGCACCACGGCGGCGATCAGCAACACCGTGCCCAGCACCGGGACTAGCGCCCATGGGTACGGGAAGCGTGCAGCCGGCGTCAGGATGAAGCCTGCCGCCAGCAACGCCAGCCCGGCCACCAGCATCGCCTGTCGATGCCACGGTTGCAGGCGAGTCAGGCGGCCTTGGCCAATGGCCTGGAACAGCAATGCACCAGCGGCCAGTTCCCAGAAACGGCTGGGCAGCAGATAGAACGCCGACAAGGGTGCGGCGTGGGTCTGCACCGCGCACCAGGCCAGCGAGGCTAGGGTCAAGGCAGGCAGCAGGCAGCGCGCGATCACGCTGTTTTCGCGGTAGCGCAGCCAGAGCAGGAAGACCGTGGGCAATAGCAGATAGAACTGTTCTTCCACGCCCAGCGACCAGGTGTGCAGGTACGGGTTGAACTCGGCTTTCGGTGAGAAATAGGTGTCGGTCTGCCAGGCCAGAACCAGGTTGCTCAGCCCCACGAATGCGGCCAGGCCAGTGTCTTCGTTCTGGCTGCTGAGCCATACCGGGGGAACGATCAGCGCCGACATCAGGACACTGGCGGTGAGCACAAGCAATAACGCCGGAAGAATGCGCAGCAGGCGTCGTTGGTAGAACTCCAGCAGGAAGGTGCGCAGCGGCAGGCCACTCGTTTGCGCCAGGGAGCGGCTGATCACGTAGCCGGAAATGACGAAGAACATGTCTACGCCGGTGAAGCCTCCTGGCAGAAAGCGCAGGAAATCGACATGGAAAACGATGACTGCAAGTACCGCGATCGCGCGCAGGCCATCGATGCCCGCAACGTATGGCAAGCCGGGAGTGGAGGACATGGTGCCGCCCTTTTATTGTTGGGCAGCGACCATAGAATGCCTGGGCAGGCAAACGCCAGATTGCATCTTTTCAGGATGTATCCCGAGCTGGGCGACTGGTGCTCACAGCTCCGCAGGGGCGGTCCGCGGCCGCGAAACGCGCGCCGCGCACTGTCAGGTTTACCGAACCAAGCCTTCGCCGCCGACGAGCGCGCCTGTTACTCGTGCACTGCCACGCCCTTGAGATACGCCGCAGGCTCCGCCCCCAGGTTGCTCAGCAGCCGCTCGCTGTACCAGTCGATGAAGTTCACCACGCCGAACTCGTAGGTCTTGGAGTACGGCCCCGGCTGGTAGGCGGTGGAGTTGATGCCGCGCTGGTTTTCCTCGGCCAGGCGGCGGTCCTGATCGTTGGTCGCGTCCCACACCTGGCGCATCCGCGCGACGTCGTAGTCCACGCCTTCCACGGCGTCCTTGTGCACCAGCCACTTGGTGGTGACCACCGTTTCCTGCGCGCTGATCGGCCACACCGTGAACACGATGATGTGGTCACCCATGCAGTGGTTCCAGGAATGCGGCAGGTGCAGGATGCGCATCGAACCCAGGTCCGGATTCTTGATGCGCCCCATCAGTTTCTTGCAGCCGACCTGGCCGTCCAGCGTCATCGACAGCGTCCCCTTGAGCAGCGGCATGCGCACGATGCGGTTGCGCAGGCCGTGGCTGGCGTGGGCGTAGGGGATCTTTTCGGCATCCCAGGCGGCAGCCGAGGCGGCCACATGGTCCTTGAAGGCCTGGTCGGCGCGCGGGTCGGTGACGTCGTCCCATTCCAGCAGGGTCTTGAGCAATTCGGGGTGGGCGCCGCCGCAGTGGTAGCACTCGCGGTTGTTCTCCAGCACCAGTTTCCAGTTGGCCTTTTCCAGCAGATCGGTCTGCACCGCGACCTTGGTGTTTTCCATGTCGTACGGTTCCATGTAATGGTTCAGCGTACTGAGGAAATTGTCGATCGCAGGCGGGTTCTCCGCCAGGCTGATGAAAATGTAGCCGCCTGAGGTTTTCACATGCACGGGCTTGAGGCCGTACTGCTTCATGTCGAAGTCGGCGCCCATCTCGGTGCCGGCGAACAGCAGGCGGCCATCCAGCTCGTAGGTCCATTGGTGGTAATGGCAGACCAGCTTGGCCACCTTGCCTTTTTCCTTGGTGCACAGTCGCGAACCGCGATGGCGGCAGACGTTGTGAAAGGCATGCACCACCCCTTCGGCCCCGCGCACCACGAGGATCGGATTGCTGCCGATCTGCAGGGTGAGGTAGTTGCCCTTGGCCGGGATCTCGCATGTCATGCCGGCGATCAGCCATTCCTTGTTGAAGATCTCCTGCATGTCGATCTGGAACAGGCGTTCGTCGTTGTAGAACGGCTGCGGCAGCGAGAAGGTACGCTCGCGTTCCTGCAGCATCTGGGCGGTTGCCTTGCGTGCGGGTTCCAGCGGATCGCCCAGACTCAGGGTAGTGGTGGCATCCATCGTGTTCATCCTCATGGCCAGGCAGTGTGGCCGCGAAAAAAGTGGCTGTTACGGTTGTCGACGCAAGGCGGCTGAAACTGCGTTCAGATGCGGTGGAGTGTGCGACTCGGCGCGCCATGAACCTTATCCATGGGCGACATGGCCAAATCCATTCCCGACGCTGCAGGCTAGGCGGCATGGGGCTGGTCGCCATGAGCATGTGGATGTCGCGGATGGGAATGTGGCGGTGGCGGTGCACCCGCAGAATCGCTGCACGCACAGTCGGCAGTCGACCTTGGAGACCAGCATGTCCAACCCCTTCCTGATGCCCGTCAATACCCAGACCTGGGCCAATGGGCGCCACATCGTTCGTTGCGTCAAGGTGATCCAGGAAACCTGGGACGTGCGCACCTTCTGCTTCATGGCCGACCAGCCCATCCTGTTCTTTTTCAAGCCAGGCCAGTTCGTGACCCTGGAGCTGGAAATCGAAGGCCAGCCGGTGATGCGCTCGTACACCATCTCCAGCGCGCCGTCGGTGCCGTACAGCTTTTCCATCACCATCAAGCGAGTGCCGGGCGGGCGGGTTTCGAACTGGTTGCACGATACCCTGCACGAGGGCCAGGAGCTGGCGGTACATGGCCCGGTCGGGCTATTCAATGCCATCGACTTTCCGGCACCGAAGATTCTCTATCTCAGCGGCGGGGTCGGTATCACGCCGGTGATGTCGATGGCGCGCTGGTTCTACGACACCAACGCCAACGTCGACATGGTTTTCGTGCACAGTGCGCGTTCGCCCAAGGACATCATCTACCACCGCGAACTGGAGCACATGGCCTCGCGGGTCGACAACTTCAGCCTGCACATCATCTGCGAGAAGCATGGGCTGGGTGAGCCGTGGTCGGGCTATCGTGGCTACCTGAACCACAAGCTGCTGGAATTGATCGCGCCCGACTTCATGGAGCGCGAGGTGTATTGCTGCGGGCCGACCCCGTACATGACTGCGGTCAAGCGCCTGCTGGAAGCCGCTGGCTTCGACATGACCCGTTACCACGAGGAATCGTTCGGCGCCACGCCGCCCGAGGCGCGCGCCGACGCCGTGGAACAGGCCGAGCAGGCTGCCGATGCGCCGGAAGTGGACGTCTCGGAACTGCACCTGGTGGAGTTCACCGCCAGCGGCAAGAGCATCCGCGTGGCGCCGGGCGAAACCGTGCACGCGGCGGCTTCCAAGCTCGGGATGATGATTCCCAAGGCCTGCGGCATGGGCATCTGTGGCACCTGCAAAGTGCTCAAGCTGGGAGGCGAGGTGGAGATGGAGCACAACGGCGGCATCACCGAGGATGACGAAGCCGAGGGCTACATCCTGTCCTGCTGCAGCGTGCCGAAGGGAGATGTGCGCATCGAGTTCTGATGTGCGATTGCGATGTCAGTCGTGGTTTCGGACGACTGCATCGAGGCCAGACGCGGCTTGCGCCGCTGCTACAGGGGGTCGCGGTGTTTCTGAACGACTGCGTCGAGGCGGGACGCGGCTTGCGCCGCTGCTACAAGGTATTGCGGTGCATCTGAACGCCTGCGTCGCGGCCGGACGCGGCTTGCGCCGCTGCTACAGGGGGTCGCGGTGTTTCTGAACGACTGCGTCGAGGCGGGACGCGGCTTGCGCCGCTGCTACGAGGTATTGCGGTGCATTTGAACGACTGCGTCGAGGCGGGACGACGAGGCATTGCGGTATTTCTGTAGCAGCGGCGCGAGCCGCGTCGGCGGTGCGCGCGGTGTCTATGAGTGAACGCGTGAAGGCGCCTGGTGCTTACACCTTGAAGCGCGCCACCAGCCCATTCAGATCCACTGCCAGGCGCGCCAGTTCGCCGCTGGCCGCCGTGGTCTGCGCCGAACCTGCAGCGGTCTGCACCGACAGGTCGCGAATGTTCACCAGGTTACGGTCCACTTCGCGTGCCACCTGGGCCTGCTCTTCGGCGGCGCTGGCGATCACCAGGTTGCGTTCGTTGATCTGCACGATCGCGCCATTGATCGTCTCCAGCGCCATGCCGGCGCCTTTGGCTATGTTGAGGGTCGACTCGGCGCGCTCGGTGCTGTTGCGCATCGAGTCCACGGCCTGCTCGGTGCCGCCCTGGATGCTGCCGATCATGCGTTCGATCTCGCTGGTCGACTGCTGGGTACGGTGCGCCAGCGCGCGGACCTCGTCGGCCACCACGGCAAACCCGCGGCCTGCCTCGCCGGCACGTGCTGCCTCGATGGCAGCGTTGAGCGCCAGCAGGTTGGTCTGGTCGGCCAGGCCACGAATCACGTCCAGCACCTTGCCGATGTCGCGCGACTCGGTTGCCAGGTTGCCAATCAGCTCGGCGGTGCTCTGCACGTCGCCGCTCATGCGTTCGATGGCGCTGACGGTTTCCATGACCAGGTCACGGCCATCGCTGGCCGACGTGGTCGCGTCCTTGGACGCCTCGGAGGTGCTCACGGCGTTGCGTGCCACTTCTTCGACCGCACTGGTCATCTCGTTGACCGCAGTGGCGGCCTGTTCGATCTCGTTGTTCTGCTGAGTCAGGCCGCGAGCACCTTCGTCGGTGACGCTGTTGAGTTCCTCGGCAGCCGATGCCAATTGGGTCGCCGAACCGGAAATGCGCTGCAGGGTATCGCGCAGCTTGCCCTGCATCTTCTGCATGGCCAGCAGCAACCGCGCGGCTTCGTCGCGCCCCTCGGCATGGATCGGCCGGGTCAGGTTGCCTTCGGCAATTGCCTCGGCCGCCACCAGTGCCTGGTCGATCGGCCTGACGATGCTGCGGGTCAACAGCCAGGCAAACAGGAACGTCAGCAGGGTCGCCACGATCAGCATGCCCACCACCCAGGTGAACGCCGAGCGGTATTCATCCTCGGCTTGCTGATTGATCTCGCGGGTTTGCACATTGTTGATCTTGACCAGTTTCTCGAGCACGGCATTGACCTGCTCGGAATTGCTCAGCATGTCGCTGTTGAGCATGGTCCGCAGCTCTTCCACCTGACCGTTGGCCGAAAAGCTCTTCATGCGAGCTTCGAGCTGGCGATACTGGCCCAGCAAACGCTTGTAGTCATCGTAGGCCGCCTGCTCTTCGTCATTGGAGATCATTTTCTCGTAACGGGCCTGGGCCTGGTTGATCTGCTCGTTGCGCTGGTCGAACAGCTGCACGGTTTTCTGCTGGATGTCGGCTTCGCGATTGAGCAACAAGCGGTACGACAGCACACGCAGGCGCAGCGTCAGCTGGGTCAGCTCGTCCAGGCTGGTGATGCTGGGTACGGTATTGTTCTCGATGTTCTGGCCGGCGGCGCGGATGTGGCTCATCTGGACCAGGGAAAACACCCCGAGCACGATCATCAGCACGCCGATGAGGGAGAAACCGAGCAGCGCGCGCGGGGCGATGTTCATGTTGCGTAAAGACATGTGAGGTTACCGAAAGGTAGGGCGCGTCCGTGCGACACAAGAAAGGGCTGCACGGCTTATCGGTCGAATGTAAAAAGTCTGAAGGGGACAAATTGCCGCAGGTGATGCGCGTCATCGCGAACGCTCAAGCGATGAAGACCGATGAACGGGACGAACCGAACAGCGATTTGGGGGTCCATCGGGGTCCTATCAAAGCTGGCCCGGGCGAGGTTTTTTCTTTATCGTTCGCGCCCCTGACAAAGTGTTGGAAATAGCAAATGTTGGAAGCATCCCTGAATCAATTGGAAAGCCTGGTAAACGACCTGGTCAAGCACAACCGGGAACTGGCCGAACGCAATGCCCAGCTGGCCGGCGAGCTGGCCCAGGCCAAGGATGACAACGACACGCTGCAGCTCAGTCTGCTGGAACAGGAAGAGCAGCAGGGCGCGACCACCGCACGTATTCAAGCACTGGTCGAGCGTGCTACCGCGGCGGCGGTATGAACCTTGACGACGGGGTTGAGGTCTTCTCGATCCTGGGCAACGAATATTCAGTGAAAGCGCCGCCCGGCGAACAGCAGGCGCTGCGTCAGGCGTTCGGCATGCTCGAGCGCACGCTGGCGCAGACCAAGCGCAGCCATCCGACATTGATCGGCGACCGCCTGCTGGTGCTGGCCGCGCTGAATCTATGCCAGCGCCAGGTCGAGCTGAGCCAGGGCCACGCCCATGCCATGGACCAGTGCAAAAGCAGGATCGACGCCCTGGTGAGTCGCTGCAGCGATACGCAGGACTGATTCAGCCAAGCGGCCGGGTGGTGCTGCTGCGCAGACCACCGCCCAGCCCTCGCCGGTGGCTTGTTGTACTTTGCTCTGCGAAAATCCTCATACTTTTCTGCCGGATGTTGACATGACTCCCCTCAAGAACGACCGCTTCCTGCGTGCCCTGCTCAAGCAGCCCGTTGACGTCACCCCGGTGTGGATGATGCGCCAGGCCGGACGCTACCTGCCCGAGTACCGCGCCAGCCGCGCCAAGGCCGGTGACTTCATGAGCCTGTGCAAGAACCCGTCGTTCGCCTGCGAAGTCACCATGCAGCCGTTGGAACGCTACCCGCTGGATGCGGCCATCCTGTTCTCCGACATCCTCACCATCCCCGATGCCATGGGCCAGGGCCTGTACTTCGAAACCGGCGAAGGCCCGCGCTTCAAGAAGGTCGTCAGTACCTTGGCCGACATCGAAGCGCTGCCGATCCCCGATGCGCATCAGGATCTGGGCTACGTCATGGACGCGGTCAGCACCATCCGCCGCGAACTCAACGGCCGGGTGCCGCTGATCGGCTTTTCCGGGAGCCCCTGGACGCTGGCCACCTACATGGTCGAAGGCGGTTCGTCGAAGGATTTTCGCAAGACCAAAGCCATGCTCTACGACCAGCCCCAGGCCATGCACCTGCTGCTGGACAAGCTGGCGCAGTCGGTCACCAGCTACCTTAATGGCCAGATCATGGCCGGGGCCCAGGCGGTGCAGATCTTCGATACCTGGGGCGGCAACCTGTCGGCCGCGGCGTATCAGGAATTCTCCCTGGCCTACATGCGCAAGATCGTCAGCGGCCTGATCCGCGAACACGAAGGGCGCAAGGTGCCGGTGATCCTGTTCACCAAGAACGGCGGCCTGTGGCTGGAAAGCATCGCCGACGCCGGCGCCGACGCGCTGGGCCTGGACTGGACCTGCGACATCGGCGAAGCCCGTCGCCGCGTTGGCCACAAGGTCGCCCTGCAGGGCAACATGGACCCTACCGTGCTGTACGCCAAGCCCGAAGCGATTCGCACCGAAGTGGCGCGGATCCTCGCCAGCTACGGGCAGGGCACAGGCCATGTGTTCAACCTCGGCCACGGCATCACCCCGGAAGTCGATCCCGAGCATGCCGGCGCGTTCATCAACGCCGTGCATGAGTTTTCAGGGCAATATCACGGCTGACAGTCAACCCAGTATCGCTATGGGCGCCCGCCTCGAAGAAAACGGCCAGTACTGTAGCTCGAGGCGTCGGCGCCAGCATTTAATATCGCACCGACGTAATTGAAAGTCATCCCTACAGCCCCGTCGACACCTCCACGTTCGAACCATAACCTGGATGAGTTCAAGTGCCCTGTCACATTACTGATTTCCCCGCTCGCGACTTGCCGAGCAATGTCCGCGTAGTTTTCAGCATGTTGAGTCGACAGTGCCTGGTTACCCCAACTTCCGAGGCGTGAGTTGACCCCCCTGAGTGCTTGGTTGAAGGGTTGTGTATTATTTGGTATCTCTGTCAACGCTGCGTCCAACACTGCTCTTGCAGGCGAAAGCGGGACAGGGGTGGGCGAGTAAGTCAAGGCTTGCCGAGTTGTGGTTGCGAACTCTTGTGCAGCGCGTGTGACTTCTGCCCAGATTCTGCTGACGGAGGGTGGCCCCCCGGCGTGTTGCAGTCGATACTGCCAGTTACCGACGAATGCCCCTATTCTGTTCGCCTTGCTGGCTACTTTTGTAGCCACGTTGGAGAGGCCCACCCCGCTGGACACTGCGGACCCTATGCTAAGCCCGAGGGTGACCCATCCCAGGATGCCGGCAGCTTTCTCGTTCCCTTGTGCTTCCAGAATCGGCTCCGCAATTCCAGTGCCTATCGTGGCCACTTCCAGGACTGCTCCGGTCAGTGCCGCAATACCCACTGCCGACAACGCCACGGCACCTACGGCGCCGGCGATGGTTGCGGCACTGATGGTCAGGGCGCCCGTAGTCGCAGCGGTGCTGGCCCCTACAGCACTTATGGCGACACCCATTGCACCCGCGAACGCTCCGGCGGTTATCACCGTTGCAGCCACCGCGAAAACGACCGCAACGCCAACAACGAACCATTTCCAGAAACTTTGGCCCGAAGGGTCAATGTTATTGACCGGGTCGCCGCCGCAGTAGGCGTAGCGATTCAGCCCGCCTGCGCCGAAGGGGCTGGAATCGTCGGGGGCTAGGAACAGCATCAGCTCCGGGCAGTAAGGCCGGTAGCTGCCTAGATGATAGAGGCCGGTGAAGCGGTCGCGTTGTTCACCCGCATATCCTAGCAAGCCTTCGGCGCCGGAGGCGTCGGCACCATGAGGCGTGTAGCTGATCGATCGTGCCACGTGATCCAGCTCCATTCGCACAGATCCTTGAGCGTCGGCGCCCAAAAGCATCACCTTGCGAACCTCACTGGCCAGATGGCTCTGTGCGTAAGGAGCCCTTTGACTGCCGACGAGAGTAACCTGTTGGCCGTTCGCCAAGATCTGGCCAATCAGCGCAGAGCCATTATAGATTGATAGTTGCCGGCTCGCGCCGACGGTCTGCGACGCAAGCCGGCCCATGGGGTCGTAACCGTACGAGATGCTGCCTGCGGCAGTGGTGACCTTTTCCAGCTTGCTCTCATCGTTCCACTGCAAGGCCCGCATGACCTCGCCGTTGCGCCGCTGCTCGCGAAGGCGCCCTGCGGCGTCCCATTCCAGTGCGATGTCACAGTCATCCACGCCACGGTGGATAATCATTACAGGTCGGTCATGTGCGCAGCTGTCGTAGGTAAAGCTCATGACGTTCACCTCGCCGCCAGTGAAGGTCGTGGTGACTGTAGAGTAGCTATCCAGGGGAGTAAGCACGAATTCGCAACGTGCGATTTGTCTACCTGTGCGCAAGTCGCTCGGTGCCTCCGGTCCTTCGGCTTCCATCAGGACAAGTCGGCCCATGGTGTCGTATTCATACCGTTCCTGGCTCAGCAGCCGGTTGTTCTCGACAAAGCTGCGACTGGCCAATTGGCCTCGTCCCGTCCAGGTCAGCGTTTGCACTTTCTCAGTCGTAATGCCGGCGGACGACGAATGCCAGGTGCGAGTCAGTTCGCGGTCGAAGTCATCGTAAGTGTTCAGCTGATCAAGGCTCAGGGTGCCGCTGGCGAACGTCTGGGTACGGGCGACTCGGCCATGGCTATCGTAGGTGAGGTGCACCTCGACGTGTGCCGCACCTGTACCGCTGATGAGACTTTGCAGCTTTCCCTCACTGTTGTAGCTAAGAGTCTGCAAGGTGCCATCGGGTAGCGTCACGGTCGAGCGACGTCCGCCAAGAGACTGGGTTCCCTGTACACGGAGGGTCTGACCGTCGACCTTCCAATCCGAATACTGGGGGCGGCCGTCGGGGGTGTAGCCTTGGTGCATTTCCCCTATGCCTCCGAAAACATCACTCAGTCGCCCATTGGGGGTTGCGTAGGTAAAGCGGTTCACAGCAGCGCCATTTCTACTGACGCTCAGCAACTGGTTGCCCAGTTCAGCCTCATAGGTGTACGTCGTTGTCTGCCCCAGTGCGTCAGTGCTACTTGTCGGCTCCCACTGTCCTGCAATGAAAGCTTGATGACGGCTGAGCCCCATGCAGTTGACTTGGGTCGCCCGGCCAAGCGCATCGAAGGTTCGCGTTCCCAGTACCGTCTGACTGCCATCAATGGCCGTAAGGGTCACTTTTGAAGGTTTTTCGTCACTGAACCCGTCGTAGGCCCACGTGACCCGGTTGCCGTCGGCGCGTTGGAATTCGGTAACTCGGTCAAGTGCGTCGTACTGGGTGGTCGATGTGGTCCGCACCCCGTCAGCCTCAGTGCTGTGCGACACCGCACGACCAAAGCCGTCGATCTGCCAGCTT
Organism: Pseudomonas sp. CFBP 8771; assembly: GCF_014841695.1. NCBI lineage: Bacteria > Pseudomonadati > Pseudomonadota > Gammaproteobacteria > Pseudomonadales > Pseudomonadaceae > Pseudomonas > Pseudomonas sp. CFBP 8771. Next base: position 439,210 of record NZ_JACYUJ010000006.1, read on the forward strand.
TCCGTACGCAGCAGATTACCGTCTGTTGCGAAGAATTGGGCCAGCTCTACAGCGCCCGACCGGTGTTGAGTCGTTATTACGCTGCCCGCAGGCGCGCCATCAGCGGTTTCGCGCCACTTCTTGACCCTGCGGTTGATAGGATCATGCTCGGTGCGGGTGATGGTGGTGTCAGGATTGTACTCGCTAGCCACTTCTCCCCAGTCACCAAGAAAGCGGTTTACCTGCTGGCGGATAGGGAAGGCCATGTCCCGCAACCAGTCTTGGGTCAGCTCTGATTGCAGTGATCCTTCGACGTTGTAAGCGCCCGTCCAGACGACCTTGAACTCGCTGGCTGTAGTATCGGTATTCTTGCGCAGGACTTTGATGGTTCTCCCGTCCCCGTCGAACAGGGTGCGGGTGGCCACGCCGTCCATCGTGGTTTCCTCTTTGTAGACGTCTGTTTCGCCCTCTTGGTGAACGCAGTAGCGGTAAGAGGTGGTGACAGCATAGGGGCTATTGGCCGCATCAGTTCTGACACTCAGTCGCCCCAGTACATCGTAGGCAAAGTGAGTTTGCATACCGGTCGAGGCAGTTTCGATCAAGGTCGATCCCGTCAGGCCGTGCTGCAATGTGGTGCTGTCGATCGAAACAGCACCATCGCCATGAATGGTTTCCGTGACCTTGATGTTTCCCTGCTCAATGCTTCTCAGCCAGGCTGTGGTGCGAGCTACGCCGTTGCGCACGACTGTCTCCGAGGTCGGCCTGCCGAAGAATGGATGGTTGACATCCGTTTCCCAAACCCGGGTCAGCTCGGTGAAGACGGCTTCATTGCCATCTATAAGGTGTGCCGTACGCTCACCGATGAGCATAGGATGAGGAATGTCATCCGGGTCTCGATGCCGAGGGGGCAGGGACTCGTACACGGTGGTTTTCCTGGTGGGCAGCGCGCCGAGCGCTGGACTGGCAGGTGTGAGTGTCGACGTGTGAGGGCGCCGTACGAACCCACTTTCATCAGCGGCGTAGTACGTGTTCGTTTCGATACTGCCATCGGGTGCTTGACGCGTCAGCAGGTTTCCGCACTCGTCGTAAGTTGTCAGGGTGGTTTCCGTACGTTCACCGCCGGGCCCCTTGAAAGTCGTTTCTTCTTTCCATGGTAGTTGGCAGAAAGCTGGCTGCGATTCCCATTCCTGGTCCGTGTGGTGATACGTGGTAATACGAGTGACGGTATTGTTACCCCGCTGTACGACGTCGTGGGTCAAAAGATGAAATCGGTTCCAGGTAAACGTGCGTACCTCGACAGGCTGGTCGTTGAGATTCCACAACGTTTCCGCGCAGCTGTAGATATAGCCTGCCGGCAACCAGTAGAGGTTGTCGCGATCATTGTTCCAACCGTCTGAGGGGAGCGTATTTCCACCCATGTGATTGTTGTTACTCAGCCACTCCCAAGTACGTAGAACAGAAGGTTGCTCCTGACCTGGCTTGTGCTCAACCGAAGCGACTCTTGGCATGCGTGTGAGCGGAGCGCCGGGTGGAAGATGGTGCCCAGCGTCACCCTCATCGTAAGTGACCAAGTCTTCGCTACCCAAAGGACCAATGACTTTTATGGGGACCAGCTGGCCATCTGACGTCGCATAATCGAACTGCCATTGGCTGGCATCGGGTAAGGTGAACAGGCGCAGTTGTTGCTCCAGAATTTCAATGGAGTAGACGGCAGCCTCTGGCGTACCCGGAAACTGAGTAAAGTGAACTTTATCCGGTTGTCGGTCGATGCTCAGCAGAACCGTGGCCAGCTCGTCGGTGATATGGGTCAGTAGAAGGTGGTCGTCGATCAGCTCCCAATGATAAGTGGCGGTGTAACCCAAATGGCTGCGTTGCTGCGTCCTGATGGCAATACTGGTGCCTGACCGCTGTTGCAGCCACTCACTGTCACCGGTTTTGTATTCCACTCGAAAGCTTTCTTCACCGTCGGTGGTAGACATTCTTCGGACATGGAAAGTCTTAAGCTTCACATCGTGGAATGCCAGCAGGCCGCCTGGCGTTTGATCGGATGCTTGCCAGTCCACTTTGAACGACTCACCTGTGCTTAGTACCAGATCACCAGTAGCCAGGTCCAGTGCACTGGTGACCCAGTGCCAGCCGGCTCCCAGTGTGTGGTCCATGGCCCCTGCGGTTGGAGTGAAATGGAGCTGCGGGCACACCACTGGACCACTGAGCCGATTGGCTTGCATGGAAGGCAAGGCAATATTGAGCGTGTAATACCCTGTGCGTGCGTCCACCCCGGTATTCACTGCACTCGTGAAGTTGCTGGCCTGACTGTAGACTGTGTTGCTCAAAGTGAGTGGCTGCGCAGTAAGCGAGTTTAGGTTTGTCATGGTCATATATCCCTAAGCAAGTGCTTCGAAAAGAGGTGCTTTAGATACGCAGCATAGGAGCTATTTAATAGAGCGCAACGCTGTTCATCGAATTTTCTGAATGTTAAATAATTTTCAATACAGGCCATTGTGAATAATCATAGTTATTGACGTGTTGCGAAAGACTGCTAGTTTAAACGTTGCGAGATAACTGAAATAAATGGAGTGATGTCATGACTGATGATTCCAGTAAGGCCGACCCCGGTTTAGGGGCGTGGATGGAAAAGTTCAGTGTTGCGGGGCTTAATGTCAATAAATTGTATCCTAATGGTCGACAGCAGCTCGAACTCACCATCAAACTTAAAGCAGACCCTGGCATCACGTTGTCACCTGCTGAATTGGCCACCGTTCGGCTGTCCGTACTTAACGATGAAGGCGCAGTGGTCGACGTGCCGGAAGTCGTGGACGAGCCTGGTAACCATATTCAGGGCTGGTATTTTTCAAGAACCGAGAATGAGTATGATTGGTACCCGGGCGCTACACGCCTTGCATCATCCGAGGCACGAGATAACCCCGAGCTTACTCGCCGGTTGTATTTGATGAACAAGGCTGGACGAGCCAGGAGCCACCAAACGTTTTATTTGAGTATGACTCGGATCATGCAGGATGAGGCAGGAAAGGAGGTGCGTTACGATTACAGCACAGCCAAGCATGCCAGCTTCAATACGAAGGTGGAGTGTGCAATTGAGGAGGTACCGGAATTTATTGCACCGCAACATTATCAATTTGAGCTTGAGCAAGTGTCGGGTTCGCAGGAGGTGGGTATCCGCCAATACCACCTGATTGCCTTGTTCAACGGCGCCCTTTGCCATTTCCGCTCAGCGCATATGATGCCCGCCGGGATGATCCAGTGGTCGGATCTAGATCCTACCTCAACAAGGGCATCGTTGGTGGGTTACGCCAAGCCTGTAGCAACTGGGCAGGCCGCGCCATTGATCTACAACACCAATATCAAGTTAGGCAATTTCACGCCTGCGGTGAACGCCAGTCGTCCACGGGAGGGGTACGTTACGTTCAGCTTGCAAAGTAGCAATAACATACCGTTTGATCGAAACAGTGCCTTGCAGGAAAAGGGGCCGTGCATCATTAAAGCTGTGGATCGGTACGGGAATGACCACCAAATTGCCTTGAGTTTCGGCGACGGCACCCAAGGACGTTTCGAGCTGAAGATAGCCAATGGGTAAGTAGGCCGCTAATGCCTTGCTGCATGGTTGATCCGGGAGTTGATGCAAACATGCCCCCGGTTTAAAGACCGGCCATACAGTCTTCGATATGGCGCTTTGTGTGACGTTTACACGATGAGCCGACACGTCCGTGTTGGCACTATTGCAGGTAAGGTAGACATGAATAAGTTAAGGAACAACGTGAGCGCCTCTGGTTGGCGATCCCTGACACTTTTCGAAGTGTATGTAAATTCTGTCGCGGCCGGGGCGGCCTCGCTGTACGCCAATGGGCGGCAGCAAGTGAGGATCGACGTGCGATTGCAAGCCAGGGACTCAAGTAATGTAATTGTGAGTTTGACCGCCGATGATTTAAAAAATCTTAAGCTCATAGATGCAGTAACCATGAGTGATCTTTCTAGTGACACGGATTACAGGTCGGCACATCGAGAAAAATATGAAATTTACCACGGTTCTTACTTTGCTGCCCTGCAACCGTCAGTGGAATCGGTAGATGCTCCATGTCTACTATCTAGTGATATGGCGAGCGTAATTCAGTCAACCGGAATGGGTGAGGTAGCAGAGGAAACTTCAACAGCTGACGAGCGCGATCAGGGGCTGGGCTATCAAGTGGTCACCTATTGGCTCAGCACGACAAACCTCCAACCACGCGCCTTGGCTGCCCATATCCATAAAGGATCAGATGTGATTTATACCACGGCCAGTAGCACACATGACCCTGTTAGCGGGCAGTTTAGAAGTATTGTGAATATAAGGCCGGTGCGTCCAATAAGCTATACTACGGCCGACTGGGTTTCTAGACGTGTCGATACAGTCGTCAGTAATCCTGATTTTGACGTGGATTTGTATTACACGAAAATTAAAAACGAAATTCCGAAGCATTACGCAATGAAGTTTGTCGGTTGTATTGTCGACAATATTGCTCTGGACGGATGGTTTTACTCCATCCGAAAATCGGACCGGAATAAAATTCACTATTTTTATGAGCCCACCCCGCCGCGGCAAATCCTTTACACCTCGATCGGTGAACCCCACAGAGTTGTGCGGTTCAGGGTAAATGACTATACGGCTGTCGGTGAAGTGACTTCTGCACGAATCATTGATGTCTCGGCGCATCAGTATGGGAGAGGCGATGTCCTTAGTGTCTTTCCTATCGATAGCCAAGGAAATAAGCATCATCTGAAGCTGCAGGTCACCAGTGACGGTAATGGGCATTTTCCTGTTGCATGATGGGCACTTGGGTTCACTCGATGTCCTGCCCTGACTGTTCTACAGCAATTAGCAGTTAGGATTGGAGCATCGAGCGAATTCCAGAAGCGCCATGAGCTTGGGCGGGTTGAACCTGAAAAAAAATTGGTAGCCAGAGACGTAATGCCTGCTGGCGCTCCGATCCTTGTAGGTACCGCCCGATTACGCGTTCGGCGCTCTAACAGGCTGCAACTTCGCCAGCCTCGCCGCCACCACCAACGCCACCGTCAACAACCCCGCAATGAACCCGCCCACACCCGTCCAGCCACCGTAGTGCCAGGCCATCCCTCCCGCCGTCCCGGCCACGCTTGACCCCGCGTAATAACTGAACAGGTACAACGAAGACGCCTGCCCCTTGGCCGTCAACGCACGCCGTCCGATCCAGCTGCTGGCTACCGAGTGCGCACCGAAAAAGCCAAAGGTGAACATCAGCATCCCCAGCAGGATCACTGGTACCGGATTGAACAGGGTCACCAGCAGGCCTGCGAACATCAGCACGATGCTCATCCAGAACACCTTGCGTCGGCCATGCTTGTCGGCCAGCGAGCCCACCTGCGCCGAGCTGTAGATGCCGGCCAGGTACACCACCGACAGCAGCCCCACCAGCGCCTGGCTCATGTGGTAGGGCTCGGCCAACAGGCGGTAGCCAATGTAGTTGAACAGCGTCACGAAGCTGCCCATCAGCAGGAACGCTTCGAGAAACAGCCACGGCAGGCCGGCATCCTTGAAGTGCATGGTGAAGCCTTCCAGCAAGCCACGTGGGTTCATCTTGCGGGGGCGGAAGTTACGCGATTCCGGGAGGATCCTGACGAACACCGCCGCTGCGACCAGGGCCAGGCCGCCGACCACCAACAGTGCAGTGTGCCAGCTGACGAAGTCGATCAGCACGCCGGTGATCAGGCGTCCGCTCATGCCGCCGATGGCGTTGCCGCCAATGTACAAACCCATTGCCAGACCGATGTGTTGCGGATGAATTTCCTCGCTCAGGTAGGTCATGGCTACCGCAGCCAGGCCGCTCAGGCTCAATCCGGTCAAGGCGCGCAGCAACAGCACGCCGTCCCAGGTGGGCATCAAGGCACTGCCGAGGGTGCACAGCGCTGCGCTGAACAAGGCTGCCACCATCACCGGCTTGCGTCCGACACTGTCGGAAATCGGCCCGGTGATCAGCAATCCGATGGCCAGCATCCCGGTAGCCACCGACAGCACCAGGCTGCTCTGGGCGGCGTTGATGCCGAACTCGTGGGACAGGATCGGCATCATGGGTTGCACGCAATACAGCAGGGCAAAGGTGGCGAAGCCGCCGCTGAACAGGGCGAGTACCGTGCGCAGGAACTGCGGGGTGCCTTTTTCGATGTACTGCTCGTTGACTTGAGCGGCGTTTTGATGGGAGGTATCAACAGCTTGCGCAGCAGGCGCGACAGCAGTTTTCACGGTGACCTCGGGAGGGGGGCGGCAGGAGTTGAAAAACTATATAGCTGGCTAATGATTTCTGCCAACACTAGCACCCAGACTGCAGGAAATTGTAGGAAAAATCCGAGAATGAACGTCCCGGCGCGCTAGCAACTGTAATATTCTGGCCGCTACACTCGAGGCTTTGCCTGTCATGGAGGGATATAGATGCGGCGCGTGGTGTTCAATCAGAAGGGCGGCGTAGGCAAATCCAGCATTGCCTGCAACCTGGCGGCCGTCAGTGCCAACGAGGGCTTTCGCACGTTATTGATCGACCTCGATGCCCAGGCCAACTCTACCCAGTACCTCACCGGGCTGACCGGTAACGATATCCCGATGGGCATCGCGGACTTCTTCAAGCAGATCCTGTCGTCGGGGCCGGCCAGCAAGAAAGGCAAGGTGGATATCCATCAAACGCCCTATGACAACCTGCATGTAGTCACGGCTTCGGCGGAGTTGGCTGATCTGCAGCCCAAGCTGGAAGCCAAGCACAAGATCAACAAGCTGCGCAAACTGCTCGACGAGCTCAGTGAAGATTATGATCGGATCTATATCGACACGCCGCCGGCGTTGAATTTCTATGCGGTGTCGGCGCTGATCGCTGCGGATCGGGTGCTGATTCCCTTCGATTGCGACAGCTTTTCCCGGCATGCGCTCTATGGGCTGCTGAGCGAAATCGCAGAGTTGAAAGAGGACCACAACGAGGGTCTTGAAGTCGAAGGTATCGTCGTCAACCAGTTCCAGCCTCGGGCCAGCCTGCCTCAGCAGATGCTCGACGAACTGATCGCCGAGGGCCTGCCCGTGCTGCCGGTGTATTTGAACAGCTCGGTCAAGATGCGCGAGTCCCATGAGCTGAATATCCCGCTGATCCACCTGGACCCGCGACACAAGCTGACCCAGCAATTCGTGGAGTTGCACGACCTGCTCGAACAAGCCTGACCTCCCACCCCTGTGATCGACTGTGGGAGCGTTCTGCGGCCGCGAATCAGGCACCGCGATCTGCCTGATCCACCGCGGCGTTCGCCGACGCGGCTTGCGCCGCTGCTACATCGCGATCTGCCTGATCCACCGAGGCGTTCGCCGACGCGGCTTGCGCCGCTGCTACGGGCACGGTGATTCGCCTGACCCGCTGCGCCGTTCGCTGACGCGGCTTGCGCCGCTGGTGCACGCACCGCGATCAACCCAATGGCGGGCCTTGCTCAATTCCCTGTAGCAGCGGCGCAAGCCGCGTCCGGCCTCGATGCGGTGCATCAGGTTGCTACAGGTTGGCGATACCCTGGGCAGCAAGCCAGGCCAGCAACTGCGGCAGCGGCATCGCGCCGCTCTGCCGCGCCACTTCTCGACCATTCTTGAACAGGATCAAACTCGGTATCGAGCGGATGCCAAGTTGCGTGGACAGCTGCGGGTTGGCCTGGCTGTCCAGCTTGGCCAGTCGGCATCGCCCCTGCAGTTGCCCCGCCGCCCGCTCGAACACCGGCGCAAAGGATTTGCATGGCCCGCACCAGTCGGCCCAGACGTCCACCAGCAGCGGCAGATCGCCCTTGATCTGGCTGGCATAGTCGCCTTGAGTCAGCTCGAAGGGTGTATCGAGCAACACCGCCGCCTTGCACCGCCCGCATTTGGGCTGGTCGGTCAGGCGCAAAGCAGGAATGCGATTGAGCCCGTTGCACTGCGGGCAGGGGATTACCAGTGAGTCGCTCATGTCCGGCTCCGATTTGAAAGATGGCCCGTGCGTATCTGGAGGCAGAAAGATCGGTTATCAACCCAAGCGCCACAGCCTACTCCGTAGGAGCGGTCATCGGCCGCGAAGGGCAGGATGCGGTCTGCCTGATGCACTGCGGTGCAGCGTTCGCGGCCAGTGTTGCTCACGACGAACAACTGATCTCCAGATGCTTGCCCCACTCCGGTGGCCGTTCGGCGTAACCTTCCATGCCCGGCTGCGCTTCGAATGGATTGCAAAGCACCTGGTGCAGGCGGCGCACCTCCGAATAGTCACCGTCTTCGGCCGCATCGATGGCTTTTTGCGCCAGGTAATTGCGCAGGATATACAACGGGTTGACCTGGTTCATGCGTTCCGTGCGGCCTTCCACCACATCGCGCTCCATGCGCGCCTGGTAATCGCCTGCCCAGGCATCGAAGCCCTGGATATCGACGAAATCATCGCGCAGCACGGCCAGCGAGCCATCCTCACCCAAGCGGCGGAAGAACAGGTTGTAGTCCACACCGCTGTTCTGCATAAGCTCCAGCAGGCGTTCGAGCAACACCTTGTCGCCCTCTTCGGCCAGGGTGAAACCCAGCCGCCGCCGCATGATGTCCAGCCAGGCCGCCTCGTACAGTGGCAAGAACAACGCTAACGCTTCCTGCAGAGCCTCCACGCTGATCAGCGGCGTCAACGACTGAGCCAGGGCACTGAGGTTCCAGTGCGCCACGGGCACCTGGTTGCTGAAGCTGTAGCGGCCTTGATGGTCGGAGTGGTTGCAGATGAAATTCGCATCGAAATCGTCGAGGAAGGCGTACGGCCCGAAGTCGAAGGTAATGCCCAGAATCGACATGTTGTCGGTGTTCATCACCCCATGACAAAACCCGTAAGCCTGCCACTGGGCGATCAGTTCGGCGTTGCGCTCGACGACTTCGCGGAACATGTCGAGGTAGGGTTCGGGCTGGGTTGCACAGCCGGGGAAGTGGGCTGCCAGCACATGGTCGACCAGCTGTTTCTGCAGTTCGGGTTGGCGCGTGTAGTAGAAGTACTCGAAATGCCCGAAACGCACATGGCTGGGGGAAAGGCGCAGGAGCATGGCAGCGCGTTCCTGTTTCTCGCGCCACACCGGGGTGTCCGATGCAATCACGCACAGTGCGCGACTGCTGGGAATGCCCAAGGCATGCAAGGCTTCGGAAGCGAGGAACTCGCGGATCGAGGAACGCAGCACCGCCCGGCCATCGCCCATGCGCGAGTAGGGCGTCTGCCCGGCACCCTTGAGATGCAGGTCCCAGTGCTCGCCGGCCTCGTTGTACACCTCGCCCAGCAGCACCCCGCGGCCATCGCCCAGCTGTGGCGTGTAGCCGCCGAACTGATGGCCCGAGTAGATCATCGCCCGTGGTTCGGTCTCGCTCCACAGTTTGTGCCCGCTGAACAGCTCGGCGAACAGTGGCGTTCGGGCGCATGCCGGGTCCAGGTCCAGCAGGCTCATCGCCGCATCGCTGGCCACTACCAGCCGTGGGTTGTCGATCGGCTCGGGCAGCACGTGGGTGGAGAAAACGTCGCCCAGGCGGGCGAAGCGGTTGTCGAAGATCAGTTCGTCGAGGCCTTTCATGTGCGTTCTCCGTTGGCGCGGTGCGCTCAATCAAGTTTCGAGGGCGGTGGCTTGGGTGCTTCCACGGCCTGGGGTGCGCTCGGTGGCTCGGCCGGCGCAGGCGTCGCCGCCGGCTGCAGGGTGCCGGCACTTTCTCCAGGCTCGGCGGGCACCAGCTTGTACTCGCGGCCGGTGGTGTTCTTCAGGTAGATCTCCATTTGCCGGAACGAAATGTTGATGTTCTGACGCTTGAATTCCTTGTTGATGAAGCGGTTGATCTCGTCCAGGACCGGGTTGCGGTCACCCAGGTCACGCACGTGCATGCGCAACTCGTGGTCCAGGGTGCTTTCGCCGAAGTTGAGGAAATACACCAGTGGCTCCGGGTCCTTGAGCACCCGCGGGTTGTCCCGCGCAGCCTTGAGCAGCAGGGTGCGCACCAGGTCCAGGTCCGAGCCGTAGTCCACGCCCAGCTTCAACGTCACCCGGGTGATGGTGTCGGTCAGCGACCAGTTGATCAGTTGCCCGGTGATGAAGGTCTTGTTGGGGACGATGATGTCCTTGCGATCGAAGTCGGTGATGGTGGTGGCGCGAATGCGGATCTTGCTCACCGTTCCCGACAGGTTGCCGATGGTGATGGTGTCGCCGATGCGCACCGGGCGCTCGAACAGAATCATGATGCCGGAAATGAAATTGGCGAAGATCTCCTGCATGCCGAAACCCAGCCCTACCGAGAGCGCCGCGACCAGCCACTGCAGCTTGTCCCAGCTCACTCCCAGGGTCGACAGCGTGGACACGAAACCCACCCCGGCGATTACGTACGACAACAACGTCGTGGTGGCGTAGGCGCTGCCCTGGGCCAGGTTGAGCTTGGACAGCACCAGCACCTCCAGCAGCCCCGGCAGGTTGCCGGCCAGCACGAAGGTGATACCGATGATCACCGCCGCACCGATGAAGTCGCTGAGGCTGATCGGCACCATGCTCATGGCCGCGCCGGTGCCGCTGGTGTACTCGTACAGGGTGATGTTGTCCAGATAGGCGAACACGCTGATCAAATCGCTCCAGACCCAGTACAGCGCGCCGATGAAGCCGGCCAGCAAGGCCAGGCGCACCAGGCGCAGGGACTGCTGGTTGACCTGCTCGATGTCCAGGGTCGGCTCTTCGGCGACTGCTTCGCCTTCGCCGCTGTCCTTCGCCGTCTGCCGCTTGGCCAGTGCCCGTTGGTAGGCCAGGCGCCGGGCGGCGACGCTCAGGCCACGCACGAATGCGGCTTCGATGACCAGCCAGATCATCAGCAGATACAGGGTGTCGATCAGCCGGTCGGTGAGCTTGAGCGCCGTGTAGTAGTAGCCAAAACACACAGCCACGAACAGCGCGATCGGCAGCGCGGTGAACAACAGGCCGATGGTACGGCGGAACAGCGAAGCGCTCTTGTGCGTCGGGCTGCTGACCAACAAGCGTCCCAGCAGCCAGGCCATCAACGCGTAGCAGGTCAGCACCACGGCAATGCCGAGTACGTCATCCGCCAGCGCCGAGGGTTGCAGTTCGGCCACCGCCACCACCGACACCAGCGCCAGCACGACGAAGCCCAGCCGGCGCACCCAGCCCTGGAGAAAGGCCACCTGCGCACGCTCCCAGCGAAAATGCAGCTCGGCCACGCCGCCGGGGGCGAGGATGCGATAGGCGGTGTAGAACACCAGCCAGGCTTGGGCGATCTGCAACATGGCCGCGCCAAGACCGGCATTCTGCCCGCGAGCATCGATCAGCAGGGCGTAGCCGCACAGGGCCAGGCCCAGGGCCATGGGCATGGCCAGCAGAATGTTGATCAGAATCGCCGCCGGTGTGTGCCATTGCCGGTCGCGCTTGAAGTGGCCGATGTCCTGATGGACCGCATTGAGCTTCTGGTAGAGAAACTTGCGCTTCCACTGCAGCAGGCCGATCACCAGCAGCAGGGGCAGGAACAGCAACGGCCGCTGCACCAGGCCATCGGTCAGTTCGCTTACGCTCGATGCCCAGGGCAGGGTGGTGACCTGGTTTTCCAGGCGTCGCGGCACGGCTTTGAACCACTCGTCATCCAGCGGCTTGTTACTGGGGATCCAGAACATCTGCTCGTCCAGCGTGGCACGCAGGCCCTGCGCGGTGCTGAGCAGTTGCTTCTGGTTGAGCTGCAGGGTGATCGACTCGTTGAGCAGTGCGCTCAGCTCCCGGTTCAGGCGTTCGAGCAGGTCGCTGCGGGTGACCGCCAACTCCAGCAGGCTTTTGCGCAATTGCGGCGCGTTCTGGTCCTGTGGCTGATTGACCATCAGGTTGTCCACGTACGCCGCCGGGTTGCCGATGGCTTCGCGCTGTTGGTTGACTTCGAACTGATAGAGGCGGATGTCGGCGATCTCGTCGGCCAGGTCGCGATCGACCTTCAAGTGCGGCAACGCCTGCTTCTGTTTGTAGAGAATCTTGGACAACAACAGGCTGCCCTTGAGCACGCTGATCTGCTCGTCCAGGGCCTGGTCGCTCTGCGTCACGCTGTCCAGCTGCTGGCGGGTCTTGAGGTTCTGCTGGGTCAGCTCGTTGAGCCGGTCGGTGCTGCGCAGCAGGTAGTCGGACAGCTTGACGTTGGTTGCACTCTCCGTGGCCAGCACGCTGCTGCCGCCGGCTTTCTGTGCTTCCAGCGACTGCTTGGTGACGGTTTCCTGGGACTGCGCCAGGCGCTTCTGGTTGATCAGCGTCTGCAGGTCCTGGATTTCCTGCTCCAAACGGGTGGTCTTCTCCAGCACCAGGTCGTGACGGGCATTGCCCAGGTCCTGCAGGGTACTGTTGCCGGCCAGCTCCTGGCGGCGCAGGTTGATCAAGGCATTGATCGACGCCTGTTCGGCCGCCAACTGGTTGCGCGTGTCGGGGGTCAGCGCCTTGCCGTCGTTCTTGCCCAACTTGAGAATGCCGCTGATCTGCTGGATACGGTTCTGGCTGGCGCTGATTTCGGTCTGCGCGCGTTCCGGGCGGGTCTGCGCGGTGATGATCAGGCTGTTGGCATCGGACAAGGCCTTTTGCAATTCGCCCTGCTCGGTGGTGCGCTCGCTGAAGATCTGCTCCAGCTGCGGCACGCTCAAGGTGGCATAGCGCTGGCTCACAGGGATGATCGGCATGCCCTTGAGACGGCTCAGCTCGCGCTGCGCCTCCAGGGTCTGCTTCGGCGCATCGGCCAGTTGCTGCTTGAGCTCGGCCAGCTTGCGTTCATTGTCGGCCTGGTTGCCAAGCAGCCCCAGGGTCTGCTCGAACACCTGCTGCAGCGCCTTCTGGTCGGCTTCTGGCAGCTTGCGCTCGGCGATCTTGTCGAGGTTCTGTTGCACCGTTTCACGGTTGAGGGGGTCGGCAGCCTGAACGCCGGCGACAGCCATGCACAGCCCCAGCAGGGCTGCGGAAAGAAAATTGCGCATAGGTTAGACGTCGTACAGCTCGAAGAGAGATGGGCAGTTTAGAGGAAGAGCCCAGGCGCTGGACCACTTCTTTCGCAGAATTTGACGCCCACTTTCATGATCCGGTTCCCGTGCATGACCGCATTGCCTGACGCAGGCCAGGCTATGTCACGTGAACAGTCCGGTTCATGCCCCTTCGGTCCGTCGCACAGTCTTGGGCGGGCCCGGACTGCGGCCCCGACCAAATCGCTGGAGCCAGAGCCCTTCGAGCCAGTCTAGGTACCTTTGAGCAGAGACGTGTCGCCGGGCGGCTCGGTGCCACATTCCGGCTCTTTCTCAGGGCCGGAGCTCGCACTCACTCCAGCCCGAGGCTCCCTGAGCGTCAGCAGATCTGCAGGCGGCGCAGGCAGGCGCATCTCGGCAATTTGCTGATCGGCTGCCGTTGAAAGAGGCATCCCCCAGGCGCGCACGAAGGCTCGCAGATCAGCCCAAGCGGCCATGCTCCCAAACAGTGCTAAGTTATCGAACGATTGGGCTCGCGAGGGCGTTGTGCTCCAAGGGCCATGCTCACGGGCAATCCGGTTCAACCGTGGCCAAACAGTGTCGCCGAACCCGAGGCGTAGTTGCTCCAGGGCTGCAAGACGCTCGAACGCAGATAGCTGGGTTATGTCCAGATCAGACGCGGCCTGCTTTTCCAGCGCATTGTCCCAGGTGTCCTTGCCGTTCGCGCCGGGGTGAGTCAGATTCGACCGCACACCGAATACCCGCTGGGTCGCCATGGCGGAAAGGTTGTTGGTCACTTCGCTGAAATCATTGGGCAGGTAGGCGCGCATCTGGTTCTGATGACCTATTTCGTGAGGCACTGCCCACTCCGCCTTGAGGCGCTCGGGTTCAAGCAGCCCTTGTGCATACGCCATGTTGTATGCCGTGTACCCGGTGGTGGCATGTGCCGATCCAGCGCCACCGTGGTTACCCAGTACAAGATGATATTTCAGCGGAGCCGGTGCATGAAGTTCTTCTGCCTTGTCCAGACCCAGTAACGTCTCTTGCACGTCAATGATGCGCTCGTAAGTTGCCATCAGCAGCGGTATGTCACTGTTCTTGTAAGCCTGCGCCGACGCCCGATCGACGGTCAGAACGACCCGGGCACTGTACAACTCCACGTACGGGGTTGGCCGCGCATCGAGCATAGCGTGATAGACCGCTGTTGAGGTATTGCCGTGCTCGAAGTAGGGAAGTTCCTGTGCACCCAGAATGATGACATTGGCGGCGTTTATTTCATTGGCCAGTTGGAAGTAGATGACCCCTCCACCAGGATCGGTAATGGTATTGGTGCCAAGTTGAAGGGGATAAGTTCGTTGCTGGGAGTATTGCGTGTCCGTGTCGGCGTAAGGGGCGCCAATGAACAGGTTCATCGCGATGGGCGGGGTGTCCGTGTGTACGACGATCACTTTGAAAGCGCTATTCTTGGGGGCGTAGAAACCTGTTGGTTGCCGGTTCATCAGGGGAAAGCGCGTACCCAGTCGATACACGGCCGCGAAACGGTCCACGGTGGCCTCGAACGTCGCCCAGCGGTGCCTTCGGATGCCTATGGAGCCATCGCCCTGGGTGACCAGCCGGAAGCGCTGGTTCAAGTTGCCGGCCACCAGGATCTCCATGGTCGGTGTCTGATGATTGAAGGTCAGCACGTACCCTGTCAGTACTGACTGGATCGATACGGTGTCATCCGAGTAGCGCCTGATTCGGAAGCGTTGTGTGCGAACGTCTTCTTCCGGCTGCGCCCACAGTCGGGTGCCTTCGCAACTCAAGCGGTAACGGGTGTAGCGGTTTTGCACGAATTGATCTTCACCAGCGTTCCCGGTCAATAGGAAACTTTGTGACTGGGAGCCGTTGTAAAGTCGCGCATTTACCGCTGTGCCTTGAAAAGAAAGTACGGTATCCGGGAGCATGGGCTTGGCCTGACGGAGGTTGAGACATAATCAGGCTAGCAGGGTCAATGTAATGGTCGCGCCAGCGGAAACGGCAGAAACCAAAGGGGGAGGGGCGTCGCAATGTTGCGCACTGTTCGCAACTTGCTGAGTAGAAAAGGTATTCCGTCTCAGCGGGTAAAGTCTGTACAAAGTTGGGGAACTGAATGTTTTTTTACAGGATGAACGGTCGTATTGGCGTTGTTGAGTACGCAGACCGTTCATTCATCAGCAGGCTTGAATTCATTCGCCAGGAATTCAAAGGAAGAGCCCAGGCCCTGGACGACTTCCTTCGGGGAATCTGACGCCCACTTTCATGATCCGGTTTCCGTCCATGACCGCGACCGTCCAGACGGTGCCGTTCCATTCTACGTGGTCGCCAACGATCGGCGCGCCGCCAACCCGCTGAATGATGAAGCGGCTGAGCGGCATCTGCGGGTCGAGCCCATCGAGCTTGAGGCCGTAGAGCGCCGACACTGCGCCCAATTGCGCGTCGCCTTCGAGGACGAAGTCGCCGAAGAAGCGCAGGTCCAGACCGCGCTGCGGTGCCTGGCTGAACAGTTTGCCCAAGGCCGGCAGGTTGTGCTCGTGACCGATCACGCACAGCAGGTCGTCCACTTCCAGCACCGTACTGCCGGATGGGTGGAGCAATTGCTGGCCGCGGAACAGTGCGGCAATACGTGTGCCTTCGGGCATTTTCAGCTCGCGCAGGGCTGCTCCGATGCACCACTTTTCCGCACCCAGGCGATACACGAACAGCTCCCACTCGCTGGTGATGTGCACCTCGAGGGCCGAACGCGAGATCGGCGCGGGATCCGGCGGCACGGTGACCTTGAGCAGCTTGGCTACCCACGGCAGGCTGGTGCCTTGTACCAGTAGCGACACCAGTACGATGAAGAACGCCAGGTTGAAGAACAGCTGCGCATCAGGCAGCCCGGCCATCAGCGGGAACACCGCGAGGATGATCGGTACCGCGCCGCGCAGGCCGACCCACGAAATGAAGGCTTTTTCGCGGCCATGGAACGCCTTGAACGGCAACAGGCCGACCATCACCGACAGCGGCCGCGCGACCAGGATCATCCACAGGGCCAGGGCGAGCGCGGGCAGGGCGATGGGCAGCAGGTCGTGGGGCGTGACCAGCAGCCCCAGCACCAGGAACATGCCGATCTGCGCCAGCCAGGCCATGCCATCGAGCATGTGCAGAATGCCATGGCGGCTGCGGATCGGCTTGTTGCCCATCACCAGGCCGCACAGGTAGACAGCCAGGAAGCCGCTGCCGTGCAGCGCGTTGGTCAGGGCGAACACCAGCAGGCCACCGGCTACCACCAGGATCGGATACAGGCCGGCGGCCAGGTTGATGCGGTTGACCAGTTGCAGCATGACCCAGCCGCCGCCCAGGCCAATGACGCCGCCAATGCCGAACTCGCGCAGCAGGTGCCCCAGCAGGCCCCAATGCAGGCCGGTCTGGCCGCTGGCGATCATGTCGATCAGGGTCACGGTGAGGAACACCGCCATGGGGTCGTTGCTGCCCGATTCGATCTCGAGCGTGGCGGTCACCCGTTCGTTCAGGCCCTTGCCGCCCAGCAGCGAGAACACCGCCGCCGCATCGGTGGAGCCGACGATGGCGCCGATCAACAGCCCCTGGATCATGCTCAGGTCGAACAGCCAGGCGGCGACGGCGCCAGTCAGCGCGGTGGTGATCAGCACCCCCACTGTGGCCAGCGACAGGGCGGGCCACAACGCCACGCGAAAGCTCGATACCCGCGTGCGCAGGCCGCCATCGAGCAGGATTACCGCCAGCGCCAGGTTACCGACCAGATAGGCCGTGGGGTAGTTGTTGAAGATGATGCCGCCGCCGTCCACCCCGGCGGCCATGCCTACGGCCAGGATGATCACCAGAATGGGAATGCCCAGGCGGGAGGAAAGCGAGCTGACCAGAATGCTCGCACCTACCAGCAACGCGCCGATCAAGAACAGGCTGTTGATGAAGGTGGCATCCAAGGGCGGTACTCCGGTTTCTGAAAACGAGGTGAAAAGGCAGTCGCTTATGCAGGCTGCGTGCCAAGGGATAATAACCTGTGTAAATGCATAACTGTCAAAGCCTTGCGTGGAATCATCACACGTCGGCGGTGTTGCAGACGGGCACCAGCAGCCATGCTGTGGTGTTACGGGCAGGAAAAGTCCTACAGGACTTACGGATGCGCCTTGCATATGTGGAGGAGGGCGTTTGTAAGAATCAGCACCCTTTCTCCTTTCCAAGGGGAGTGCTGCAAGGCACTTCTTATCCCGTGCATAAAAACCAACCCCTTACCCTTGAAGCTGTCAGCGGTAGCGACAGTTTGCTGACCTGCATCCGCTGGTTGTGCGCTCACCACGGTCGAACCCGGAGCGAGGCGGCATTGATTGCTGGATTGTCGGTGCAGTCCCCCCTGGATGCCGAACAGGCCCTGCAGGTATTCAGCCAGGCGGGGTTCGCTGCCGGGCTGGTCGAGCGATCGCTGTGCAGCCTGCCGAGTGTCCTGATGCCCTTGATTGCACTGGACCGACAGCGCGGTGCAATGATCCTGCTCGGCCCTTGCGATCATGGCTACCAGGTGATCATGCCTGCCCTTGGCGCAGAGCCGGTGGTGATCAGCGCACAGGAGCTGCTCGAACTCTACAGCGGCTTCGCGATTCTCGCCCGCCCCAAAGCTGAAGCACTGCACAGCGACGCCGAGCCCCCGCAAAGCGATGGCCACTGGTTGCTGTCGACGCTCTGGCGCTACCGGGCCAGTTACCTGAGCGCAGCCTTCGGCGCTGTGCTGATCAATGTACTGGCACTGGCCAGCGTTTTCTTCACCATGAACGTCTACGACCGGGTGGTGCCCAACAATGCCTATGTCACTCTATGGTCGCTGGCCCTGGGCGTGACCCTGGCCATTGCCTTGGAGGCCGTTGCGCGCTGGGCGCGTGGGCAAGTGCTGGACGAGGCCGGAAAGAAAGCCGACCTGGTCATGGGTGCAGTGTTGTTCCGCCAGGCCCTGGCCGTGCGCATGGAGCACAAACCGGGCTCCAGTGGAGCGTTCGCCCACCAGTTGCGCGAGTTCGAATCCGTGCGTGATTTCATCACCTCGGCCACCCTGACGGTGTTGTCGGATTTGCCATTCTGCCTGCTGTTCATCGGTGTGATCTTTGCCATCGGTGGCGCCCTGGGTTGGGTGCCTCTGGCCAGTGTGCTGCTGATCGTGGCGATCAGTGTTGCGCTGCAATGGCCGCTGTCACGGGTATTGCGCGAAAATCTTCAGGAAACCGCCCTGAAACAGGGCTTGCTGATCGAGTCCATCGACGGGCTGGAAGCGCTCAAGGCCTTGGGCGCCGAAGGCGTGCGTCAGCGGCGCTGGGAACACCTGAGCGCACAGGCGGCGACGTCGGCGCTGAAATCGCGTCAGGTCATCGCAGCCAGCACCGGCGCCAGCGCGTTCATCCAGCAATTTCAAACGGTGGCACTGATCACGGGCGGTGTGTACTTGATCGATGCCGGTGATTTGAGCATGGGCGCCCTGATCGCCAGCGTGATGCTCGCCGGGCGCGCCACCGCGCCGTTGGGGCAGGTTATGGGGCTGGCAGCGCGCTTGCAGCAGGCCAGGGCCGCGCTGGCATCGCTGAACCGGCTCATGGCGCTGCCCACCGAAAGAGCCTCTGCGCAGCCCTACCTGAGCAGCCCGGTCCTGCGCGGGCAGGTCACCTTGCAAGGGGTGGGTTTTGCCTATCCGGCGCCTTCGACGACGCCAGCGCCCTCCATTCTGCAGGGGATCGACCTGCACATCGACGCCGGCGAGCGCGTTGCGATCATTGGCGGCGTGGGCAGCGGAAAGTCCACCCTGCTGCGGGTGCTGGCTCGACTGTATCAGCCGCTGCACGGACGAATGAGCAGCGAAGGCGTGGATATCCACCAGATCGACCCTGCCGACTGGCGCGCCGCGGTGAGCTATGTCGGTCAGGATGCGCGGCTTTTCCAGGGCACCTTGCGCGACAACTTGTTGATCGCCCGGCCCGACGCCAGCAGCGCTGAATTACTCCGTGCCATGACCCTGTGCGGCGTGGACCGTATCGCCGCCCGGCACCCGTTGGGTGTCAACCTGCCCGTGGGTGAGCGCGGTGAGGGCTTGTCCGGCGGGCAGCGTCAATTGGTCTGTCTGGCCCGCAGTTTGCTCAAGCGGCCTGCGGCACTGCTTCTGGATGAGCCTACCAGTGCCATGGACAGCCAGACCGAGCAGCATTTTCTGCGACATCTGCGCAACGCTCACGGCGGGCAGACGCTGGTGTTGGTAACCCACCGGCCGGCCGCACTGGAGCTGGTGGACCGCATCATCGTCATGGAACACGGCCGCATCGTCGACGACGGCCCAAAGGCCCGAGTCCTGGCAAGCCTTGGCCGGCCGGTGCAGTCATGAGCCGGCACGCGGCGGTGCAGCCGCCTGGCAATGAAGATGTTGCCTATCTCAATGACCTGCAGGCAGCGTTGCTCGCCCAACGGCCGCCGACCGCGCGATGGCTGATCTATCTGATCGCCGGGGTGTCGATCGTGGCGTTGACCTGGGCGGCCACCGCGCGTGTGGAAGAAATCACCCAGGCCCAGGGCAAGGTGATCTCTCAAAGTCGTGAGCAGTTGGTGCAAAGCCTCGAGGGTGGGTTGGTAGCGGTTTTGCACGTCGCCGAAGGGGACGTGGTGGCGCCAGGGCAGTTGCTGGTGACCTTGGATCGGGCACGCGCATCGGCCGATTTCGAGCAAGGGCTGGCCCAGGTGCTTGGCCTGCAGGCAGCGGTCGCCCGCCTGCGCGCCGAGGCCTATGGGCAGCCCCTGGACTTGCAGTCCATCGCTGAGCGCGCCCCGCAGCTGGCTGCCGATGAGCGCCGCGCATTCGATACCCGCCAACGCGATCTGCAGCAAAGCTTGAAGGCATTGCGTGCGAACCTGACGCTGGCGAACCAGGAAATCCAGTTGACCGAACCGTTGGCGGGCAAGGGCCTGATTTCGACGGTGGAACTGCTGCGCATGCGCCGCCAGGCCAGCGAGCTGGACGCGCAGATCGTTGAACGTGGCAACCGGCATCGCGCCGAAGCCCAGGCCGAACTGGCGCGTCACGAGCTGGAGTTGGCGCAGGCCGAAGCGGCCTTGAAGGCGCGCGCCGACGTCCTGGCTCGTACCGAGTTGCGCGCACCGCTGCATGGCACGGTGAAAAATGTGCGTGCCAACACGCTGGGCGGCGTAGTGCGCGCCGGTGAGGTGATCATGGAAATCACAGCCCTGCAGGACCAGTTGCTGATCGAAGCCAAGGTCCTGCCCGGCCAAGTCGCTTTCCTGCGCCCCGGTCTTCACGCAACGGTGAAGCTGAGCGCCTATGACTACAACATCTACGGTGGTCTGACCGGCAAGGTGCAGCAATTGAGCGCCGATACCTTCGTTGCCGAGCCCGGCAGCCGAGGCGCCAATGACCCTGAGAGCTGGTATCGCCTGTTGGTCCTGACCGACACGGCTGCATTGCAGGCCGGCAACCAGACTCTGCCCGTGACGCCCGGCATGCTTGCCACCGTGGACATTCGTACCGGTGAAAAAACCATCCTCCATTACATGCTCAAGCCCCTGTTCAAGGCGCGCGAAGCCTTTCGGGAGCGTTGATCGTGAAACCTGTCGCACTCTATTTATTGTTGGCGGCCACTCCAGGGGCCTACGCACAAACCGTTTCCCTGAGCCAGTATCAATCCGCACACGCCGAGGGCGCCGACGACACCTGGCGTGCCCTGTTGCAGCCGGCCGTGGCCCGCGCTTTGGCGCGAAGCCCTGAACGAGCTCGGTCCCAGGCTGCTGAAGCGGCATCCTCGGCCGAACTTTCGGGCGCACTGGGACAGCGCTTGCCTCAGTTGCGTGCAACCGGTAACAGCAATAGCAAGGCGTGGGGCGCCAATGCCGATGCAGTTTCTACCCAGGGGCATGCCTTGCGCCTGGAGATGGTGACGCCGTTGTATGACGGCGGTGGGCGACAAGCCAGCATTCGCGGACAGCGGCACTTGCTTGAAGCGGCAGGTGAAACCCGTGAGCAAGTCAGCCTGGATTTGGCTTGGAGCGTGGTATCGCTATTGGTGGAGCTGGGCAAGCAACAGGCAATCATTGAGCTGGCCAGTGACTATCAAGTCAGGATGACAGACCTGGTTTCGCGCTTGAGCGAGATCGTGCGTGCCGATCCGGGCAGAGCCAGCGAGTTGACCCAGGCCCGCGCCCGTTTGCTGCAGGCCCAGGCCGCAGTGGATGCGGCCCGATCGGGGCAGCGCGATGCCGAGCTGGGGCTGGCCAGCCTGCTGGGCGATTCCGGAGTGCCATCTGCCGTACTGCGCAACCCGGCGCTGTTGCCGGTGCCTTTGGCTGAGTGGCTGCAGCATATCGATGCACACCCGGCCGTGAAAGCCAGCGCGGCGTTGTCCAGCACGGCATGCGCTCAAGCAGATGCCGCCTGGGCGCAAAGGCTTCCGCAGTTGAGTTGGGTAGTGGGCAAACCGCTGGAAAGCGACAATCTGGGTCGGGAGAAACCCTGGAGCACGCACCTGTCCATGAGTTGGGCGGCGTTCGATGGCGGGCAGGCCCGAGCGGCCCGGCAGGCGTCCTTGCATCGCTCGCAGATGGCCGATGAAGACCAGCGCCTGGCGCTCCAGCAATTGGAGTATCAGTTGCGCGAAGCCCATCAGGCAGCACAGGTGGCCGTTCAGCGGGCACAGCTTTATGAGCGTTTGAGTGAGGAGTCGGCGCAGATCCGTCAGGCCTTTTTCGAACAGTGGTACCAACTGGGTCGGAGAACCTTGCTGGATGTGCTGGCGTCTGAAACCGACCACTTCAGCAATCGGCAGATCGCCGTGGCCAGCCGTTTCGAGGCGTCGGCAGCGGTATTGAGAGGGTATTGGCGGGCGGGAACGTTGTTGGATTGGTTGCAGATCGGCGACTGATGGCCATCTGAATAGAAAAGCACCGCGCCTGCAGGGCAAGCGCGGTGTGTTTCAGGGTCAGGCGGCGACGATGTCGTCCAGACCGATCATTGCCTGCAGGTTCGCAGGTTCAGCGTACGACAGCTCGGCGAATGCCGGAGTCGAAGCCGTTGGCGTCTGCAGGGACGCGTGCAGGTTGGCCCACTGCTCGGCGTCCGGCTCGTCATCGCCAGGCAGAGCGGCGTCGAAGAGCGACTGGGTTGGATCGACCAGGGCGTGGGACGAGCACGTGCCAACGACGTTGAGGTCGAATGGCGCGCTGGTGATGCCGTCGGCGCTGGCGATCAGGCTGTGTTCGCCGTTGCTCAGGGCCGGGGTGGTGAAGGTCCAGTTGCCGTAGCTGTCGGCCACGGTCTGACCGATCAGCACGCCATTATCATAGATCGACACGATGGAACCGGCGCCGGCCTGGCCCATCAGCTGGGGCTGGTTGTCATCTGTGGTCCTGCCATTGAGGAGCATGCCTTTGCTGTTGCCGACATCGTCCAGAGCGCTCGCGATGTAAGGAGTCACCGGGCCGGTGCCGTCGTCGACGTTGAGGTCGAACG